>DELD01000014.1 GCA_002354205.1 Micavibrio sp. UBA2705
AATTCATAAGAATACGTTAAGAAACTTGATGTAGTTTATCTTTTTAATAAGTTAAGGTCTACGGCTTTCATGAAAAAACAAAGAAAATGCATTTTTTTTGATTTTTAAATTGACGCGCCCCCAAAAATTGGGCATTGAAACCATAGAGTATTTCATCAATCTAATAATAATAAGGAGCTGAAAAGTGGCTTTAGCAATCGCTGATTCGAACGGTATTAAAAGAATTTGTACAAATTGTGGTACGCGTTACTACGATATGGGTAAAACACCAATCACATGTCCATCATGTGATACTGAGTTCGTTGGCCAAATAAAGCCTGTTATTACAGAATCTCTTGATGAAGCAAAAACAGAAGCTGACGCAGAAAAAGTGATTGATGTGACAGCCGCCGCTGCCAAAAAATCAAACAGCGATGACGAAGATGAAGACGAAGAACTTATCAGCCTTGATGAAGTCGAAGAAGGCCTTGATGACGATGATGACGATAATGATGACGCGATTTTAGATGATGGCGACCTCGACTTCGAAGGTATTTCATCCAAGAAAGATGACGAATAGGTCATCCGTGAATAGTCTTATACATTTGACATTACCAGAAGCTGTGAGTGAGGAATCGCTTGCAGCTTTTGTGCAAATACTGCCTTTTGAAACATTGTCTCTTTCCAGCAAGCGCGCCGATGGTGCATTTAGCGGTGCATGGCAATTACTCTGGGTTGTTGAAGGTAGCCCTGAGTGTGAAGCAACGCTTAAAGGTATAAACAGCGCATTAGGTATTATGCAGCTTGATGCTGTCTCTGCCCATGAGCTGACGATCACGCCTTTGGATGAAGACATCAACTGGTTAGAAGTAAGCTATCAAGGCTTTGAACCTTTTAATACGGGGCGTTTTTTCATTCACGGCGCACATTTTGATGGCAGTATTCCTGATGGGCAAATATCGTTAGAGATTGATGCGTCGATAGCGTTTGGATCAGGCGAGCATGGCACGACACATGGCTGCTTATTGCTGTTAGAAAAGCTTTATGATCAGGGTTTTGCGCCCAGACATATTTTGGATATGGGCTGCGGCTCGGGCATTTTAGCTGTCGGCGCGGCAAAGTTATGGCCTGTCCTGACGATGGGCGTTGATATTGAAGATGACGCAGAAGTGCTGACCAACCAACACGCGAAAAGCAATGACGTGGCGGCGCATATTTCAGCCTATGTTGGTGATGGTTACAAATGCCCCGCCGTAGCGCAATCTGCCCCGTTTGATTTGATTATTGCCAATATTTTGCCTGCCCCTTTAAAGGCAATGGCGCCCGATATGTATCCTTGCCTCGCCGCGGATGGCTATTTGATACTCTCAGGCATTTTACATGAACAGGCTGATGATGTCATCGCCGTTCACAGCGCCCTTGACCTCACATTACTTGACCATATTAAAATTGGTGAATGGACGAGCCTGCTTTATCGCAAACAAAGTGCTTAAACCCTATACATCCAAAAACATATCTATTTGCGGCTCTATATCAGGGTTGACGCGGTACGAGATGAAATCATCAATACCGGCGGCGCGGAGGATTTCTTGGTCGGTGAAGCTATGCCCACTTAATGGGTGGTCTTCGGTGATCAGCGCATGGACAGCGTCCGCGACAATGCTTGGCTGCATTGCATACTCGTAGACTTGTGGAAAATTGACTTTAATCGCGGCTGTGGCTACCAAGGTTTGCGGCCAGATTGTATTACAGTGAATATTCTGCGCCTTAAATTCCTCAGCAAATCCAAGAGTCACAAGGGTCATGCCATATTTTGAAAGCATATAAGCGGGCGATGCGCCAAGCCATTTGGGGTTAGTATTAATTGGCGGTGAAAGCGTAACAACATGGGCGCTGTTTGATGCTTTTAAATAAGGCAGACATGCTTTCACGGTAAAAAATGTGCCGCGGCTATTTACATTTTGCATCAGGTCAAAATCTTTGCCCGACACATCCTCGCTAGGCTTTAATTTAATCGCGCTCGCATTGTTAATAACAATATCAATGCCACCAAAATGCTCAGCCGCCTTTTCTGCGGCTTGCGCAATCGCGTCTTCATCGCGGACATCAACAACTAAAGCGAGTGCTTTGCCGCCTGCGGCCTCAACTTCTTCGGCGACGCTATGGATTGTGCCGCTTAACGTTGGATGCGGGGTATCGCTTTTTGCCGCGATGGCAATATTTGCACCCTGCGCCGCGCATTTCAATGCAATCGCCCGCCCAATACCGCGCGACGCGCCTGTAATAAAAATTGTTTTATTTTTTAAATCCATCGTGAAGCCGCCCCTATTTAGTAAACGCTTTAATCGCCATTGCATGAAAATAATGCATCGCGCTGAAATCCAGTTCTTCCGCTGACAACCACAAACGCCGCCCTTCAGGAACCGAATCTACGCTTTCATGATACAGCCTCGCCCCTGTTTGTTGAATTAAAAAATATGTTTGATCATAATTCCAATATTCATCAACGTCATCTGCATAGAAATATACGGTTTGTTTATACTCGGCGATAATTTCGCAGTTATTGGGCATCAAAGTGATATTAGCCTCTTCTTGGAATTCTCTTAGTGCGCCTTGCCATAAGCTCTCACCCACCTCCACGCCGCCGCCGGGAAGCTCTGGCACATCATGCGCATTATCTGCAATCACCATCAGTATATGACGACCTTCGCGCAGCGCAATCCATGCGCCCATTCGCGGGCGCATGGTATCATTCTCTACATCGGGGTAATGCGCAGCCCCATACCTATCATAATAGGGGCGCATTAATGGATAGCGCGCCACGTAATTTGCGTGCCGCCTAATGGTTTACCGAATACGGCGGCGGCGCTGCCACCGCGCTTGACGATTTCAGCAAAGCGTATGGTCTGCCCATCACCATCCGTCCAACCTGATGAGCCGACAGATAAACAAAACTGCCCATCTTCAACGCCGAAAATACCGTCAGCGACGCGGACAATTTGCTGCTGGCCTGCGGCTTCGACAATAATGTCTTGCCCTTTACGCTGCATAATGTCATCAACATCGAGCGCGCATTTCATATTACCATAGCCGTCTGTGTAGCACAGCACATCGGATGGCGCGTCAGGGACTTGATCACGCACATCTTCACCAATATCAGAGCGGTCACCGTTCATGATTTTACCAAAAGCGGCAGGGAAGATATCACGAGAGCGGAACTGCGAGCCTTCAACCGAACATTTAATCTGGCGGATTTCAACGGCAGAGCTTTTGACGAAAGCCAAAGAATAGCCGCTATTCACCGCGCAAATTTCAACGCCGTTATTAAGGCGCACATAAACAAAGCCTTCACCGGAATTAGATACGCGCGGGGTCAAGTCATCCTTACGCGGCGCGGTGTTGACAAAGAATTTATGATCCGCGCCAAGTTCAGAGTTAAGCGCGGTTTGCGCTAGCGCAAACCCTGTGGCGTAAGTATCGAATGCAGGGACAGCAAAGGTTTCAATGCGCGCGGGCATGTCGCCTAATTCTGCGTAAAGCTTTTGCGTGACTTCAGCAAAGGCCAAATCATGCAATGCGCCATAATCTGCAACTACATATACCAACATCTTATCCATCGTTAAGGCTCCTTTTGTGATGGTTTACTTTCATGGTCGTTTCCTTACTTTCCCCTTTGCCGATTAAACAATCTTCAAATCAGTCAATGGGTAAAAATTCTATGCCCCGCGCAATCATATGGGCGAGCAGCGCTTCAAAAACATCTTTCAATTCATCTTGGTCATGGATCAAAACAATATTATTGCTCTTCTCATCATGTAAAAACGGGTCGTTATCAATTTTACGTTTTAAATCATCAATGGTTTTATAAGGGTGATCTTTAGATAAATGACGCTGTGTCATCATCCAATCCGCGGTTGAAAACGTATAAAGCGCATCTTTTGCCGCGCTCATTTCGCGGTGGGTATACCATGGGAATGTCACACCATCAAACGGCACGGTAAAGCCCTGCGCGGCAAGCCAGGTTTGTAAACTTTGCTGTTTTTGTAGCAATTCTGGGCTTGGCTGCGTATCGTCTAAATACAGCCCCTCGGCAAATAATTTTTGAATAATCGCCGCGTCGTCGCTTGGCATCGCGTGATAATCAACAATCCATGCGCCGCAGCCACGGTCAAGGTAAGGGAAGCGGAAATATTTCCCGCGGCGCGCTACGCCTGCCTGCGCATAGGCTGCGTCAATAAGCGCTTCACATTTAAGAATGTCTTCCTGAACTTCGGCTAAGTGCAGCCCCGTTGCACGCTGATGTGCATAGCCATGATTGCCAAGCACAAAGCCACGCCGCACGATTTCAGCCGTCACTTCAGGGTATTGCTCAATATGATCGCCGCGGCAATAAAAAATCGCAGGCACATTATGCGTAGTCATAAAATCGCATAGGGCTAACGTCTTCGGGGTTGGGCTATCATCTATGGTCAGATATGCACCAGCCATTACGCACACTCCAAATGATGGGTTGCTTGGCCTGCGCCATAAAGCGCGATATTGGAATCTGATATTAAATATATTGGGCAGTTTTCTAAATTCTTGGCGACAATAGGCTGCGCGTCTTGATTTAGAAATTTGATAAAAGTTTCTTGGTCAAACAGGCCGCGTTTATTCAAAACATCAATCACGCCTCCGCCGAGATATAGACCGTGATAGCCATGACCAAAGACAAGCGCCATATGGGCGAACAGGCCTAAAAATTCATGAAATAAACGCAAAGTTTGTTCAAGCACATTAGCATCAGCCTTTTCAAGGATGTCTTCAGGGGTGAAGAACAGAACGGGGAAGCCATTATAAAGGCAGACCGCCTGATACAGCTTTACAAGGCCAAGACCGCTAGCGAGGTCTTCATAGACCACCATGTAATCACGATCCGCCAGACGCTGCACAATACGCAGGATGGTATTTTGTTCTAAGGTAATGCCAAAGGCGCACATATGCCCGCCATGGGTTTTTTGGGTGATGCCCGTGCGGTCAACATAAGACAGGCCGAGCCCCGTTCCCACGGCAATAACAGTATCATTCATTTGCGGGTCTTTTTCAGACGCCCCCGCGCGGATTTCGACATGGGTTTTATTGCTCAGCGCGCCAAGGGCGAAGCCTTCCAAATCGGAAATGGTCGAGATAATGCGCGGGTCTTTTTTAAACGCCCATTGCTCTTGTGAAAAGCGCCATGAGTGTGCGTTAATGCGGCTACCTGCCGCCGCAATCGATATAGGCAGGGCGGATATATCAATCTTACGTGCCAATGAACGCTGATAAGTTGTTAGCGCATCATGAAAAGCACCAAACGTGCTACGGTCATATTTTTCGATATACTCAACCGTGGCATCCTGCCCATCAGCATTTTCAAGATAGAGGCCGAAACGAATATTGCTCGCGCCAATATCACTCACGATCACCTTTTTGCTATATTTCAGGACATCAGCCATTGCTTCACGCTACTCTATTTACTTTGCCCTAATGATGCACGCCTGCGACTTTGTGGCGCGTATCCATCTCAGAGCCATGTGGATCCATATGGATCATAATTTCTGCATTAACAAATCGTTCCAACAGGGCAAGTTCAACATCGCGCGCAATGTCATGCGCCTGTTTTAGCGACAAGTTCGGTTCTAAATCTATATCAAAAGAGATAAAAACATTCATGCCAGATTTGTTTGTTCGTAAATCATGCACATCTAAAACGTCTTTATGCTTACAAATCATCGCCATAATCTCTTCGCGCTCTTCTTCGGGCAGCTCTCTATCCATCAGCATATCGATGGCCTTGCTTGACACTTCGGTAGCTGAGTTTGCAAGCAGCCCCGCAACACAAAGGGCAAAAAGCGGATCAAGCCAATGCGGCGCGTTGAACACATCCAAGACAATCACGGCCAGCACACCAAGGTTCATAAATAAATCGCCGGTATAATGCGCTTTATCAGCCTCAATCGCCAAAGACTTTGATTTTTTCATGACGTGGTTTTGATATAAAATAAGAATGAAGGTGATCACGATACACAGAATAATCATCCCACCAGAGAACTGATGATGAGTAATTTCCGTTGGCCTGATAAAAGTTCTAATCGCGTCTAAGGTCAAAAACAGCGCCGCACCTGCAAGCATTGCGCCCTGAAACAGCGCCGAAACACCCTCAATTTTGCCGTGACCATGACGGTGGTCTTCATCGGCAGGTTTCATCGAATAACGGATCGAAAAGACAGTAATCAACGACACGGCGGTATCGGTCACGGAATCAATCAGCGAGGCAAGGATACTGCTTGAACCACTTAATATATAAGCAATCGCTTTGATGACAACCATGGAAAGCGCGGCGACAATCGCCGCAATGCCACCATTAAGCGCCAGATATTGGTTCCTGCGCATTTCTTCTTTTTGCTGTAGAAGCTCAGCGTCATTCATTGATTTTATCCCCTTAAAAATCCACCGCTTAAACTTACCCCGCCTAAGCGCCGCTTATTGTAACAAATCACAGCTATAAATCCACCTTGATGTGAATCTGCCCCGCTAAAAACAGGGTTACATCGCGATTTGGTCAACTACGCAGCGCAGTTCTTCAATATTTTCTTTGGCATGAGAACTGGTCAAATAGACCTTGGGGAAGGCCGCGGCATGTTTGGTTAAGGCGGCTTCAGTCTTCGCAATCACATCATCCAATTCTGATTTTTTCGCTTTATCAATTTTTGTCAAAATAATGCGGTAAACGACCCCCGCCTCATCAAGCAATTCCATGATTTCGCTATCGACTTCCTTGATACCGTGGCGCGAATCGATCAGCACAAAGCATGCACGTAAAGAAGCGCGGCCTTTTAAATAGGTGCGGATTAATTTACGCCAATCTTTTTTCTGCGCTTTTGACACTTTGGCGTAACCGTAACCAGGCATATCAACCAAGTTAAAACGCTTGCCAATTTCAAAGAAGTTTAATTGCTGCGTGCGTCCCGGTGTGTGCGATGTACGCGCCAATGCTTTGCGCCCTGTCAGTGCGTTAATCAGTGACGATTTACCCACGTTAGAACGCCCTGCAAACGCAATTTCAGGCAAGCCTTCAGGAATCATAATACGGACATGATCCACCCCTGCGATAAAGTCACAATCGCCTGCAAACAACACACGTCCGCGTTCAACATCTTCTGGGGTGAAATCTGATTCCATTTTAACGCCTAATCTTTCTTTTTATCGTCTTTTTTAGACGTTGTTTTTTTCTTTGGCGCAGACTTTTTCACCGCCCCCTTTTTCGCAGCAGGCTTTTTTTCTGCTTTTTTGGGTGCTTCTGCTTGTTCCTCTGCGTCATCATCGCCGAACAAAGCATCTTCAACTTCATGTTCGATAATTTCTAACTCAGGGTGAATTTTCGGCCCTTTATCAATCGCATCAGACATTTCCTTTTCAGCCTTGCTGCGTTTGAATAAGTGCACCTCAACGCCCATCATACGCATGATGATATATTGCTGGAGTACACCCAAAGCGTTTGAGAACGTGAAGTAAATCACCAAACCTGATGGGAAGCTTGCAAGCAAGAAGACGAAGAAAAACGGCATAATTGCAAACATTGTTTTCTGTGTTGGGTCTTGCGGCGGCGGAGAAAGGCGTTGCTGCATAATCATAAAGAACAGCATAGCAATTGACCATAGACCAATATTAAAGAAACCAGGGATAAAGTCCGGAACATCATACGGCAACAGACCAAATAAATTAATAATTGATGTTGGGTCTTTTGCGGATAAATCATCAATCCAACCAACAAACGGCGCATGGCGCGTTTCAATCGCCATTGAAATCACACGGAAAATGGCGAAGAAAATCGGCATCTGAATGATAATTGGCAAGCACCCCGCCATTGGGTTCACTTTTTCAGTGCTGTAAAGCTTGACCATTTCTTCTTGTAGTTTGGCTTTATCATCGCCATATTTTTCGCGCAATTCTGCCATTTTTGGCGCAATCTTACGCAGCCCCGCAAAAGAACGATAAGATGTATTCGCCAAAGGAAAGACGACAAGACGGACGACAATCGTAATCATAATAATCGCAACGCCCATATTACCAACAAGGCCGTAAAAGAAGTTCATCAACCAGTAAAGCGGCTTAGTGAGGAAGTAAAGCAAGCCAAAATCAACGGCGAGTTCTAAATGTGAAATCCCCATACTGTCTGAATATGCGCTAAGGTCTTTAACAACTTTAGCGCCCGCAAAAACATGCATGGTGTAAGTCGCGGCTTGACCGCTGGATATCGCGATGGCTTCGCCGCGCACATCAACCTGCGTTACAGCTTTTTCAAGATCAAGTGCGCCGCCTTTTGATGTAAAGCGGAAGCTGTGTAAATTATTCTGGTCTGGGATCATCGCCACAAGCCAGTATTTTTGCGACATGCCAATCCATCCCTGTGCGCCAGAAAATTCTTGGCCACCTTTTTTGGCCAGCTTTGCAAAGCTAAATTCATGTAAATCTTTATTAATATAGCCAAGTGGACCTTCATAAACACCGCCAGCTCTGACTTTGTCTTTTTCTGGCATGCCATGGCGGCTAACAAGGCCATATGGGAAAAAGCGCAGCTCTTTACCGGTGTCATTTTGAATGCTCTGTTTAACAGAGATCATAAATTTATCATCAATTGAAAATTCTTTGATAAAGCGAACGCCTTGGCCGTTATCCCAGCGCAAAGTCACGGGCGCATCAGGGCTGAGAGTTTTATTTGTGCTCGCAAGTTGCCACTGCGTGTTTTTACTAGGTGCAATGATTTTTGAATCAGCAGATATCCAACCCATTTCCGTGTAATGCGGGTGGAATGAATTTACAGGCGAAAGTAAATCAACCGGCACTTTGTGTTCGAGTGTTTTATAATAATTTTTTAAAAGCAAATCATCCAAACGTGCGCCTTTTGTCGAAATAGAACCGCTTAACTCGCCATTCGCGACTTCGATGCGCTCTACATTCTCAACATTGAGCGCCTCTGCGCGTTCGAATTTTTTCTTCGCGCCAACGCTCATCGTGCCACCAAAGCCTTCGCTCATACGGATTTGCGCATTTTGTGCCTGCGCTGCTTTGAGCGCCTGCTCTTTAGGTTTCATCACAAAGTGGTCATAGCCAAGCCATAAAACAAGGGAAAGCAATACGAAGATGATGAGGTTACGCATATCTTCAGGGTTTTGTTGATTTGGTCCGTGTCCGTGCATTAGCTTGTCCTTTTAAATCTACTCGGCTCTTTTATCTTATTTTATAGTTTTATCTTGCTGTGCCTTTATGCGCCCATCTGACGCAATGTTGCAAGAGCTATTCTGGCATTTATCTGATGCCGTTTGTTTATAGCGAATTAATTCTTTCCATTCAAACGTTTCTGGCACGAAATCTTGATAATCGCCTTTATAATATGGCTGACAGCAAGAAATGCGGCGCGTCCCTAGAACCACCCCCTTCACAATACCGTGGCGCATCACGGCTTGGCGCATATACACCGAACATGTGGGGTAAAAACGGCATTGATTGCCAATAAAAGGGGATAGAATAAATTGATAGCCGTCAATCAGGCGACAAAAGCCAGAACGTAGCGCCGATTTAAGCATTGTAAAAAAACGCATCTGCCTGCCTTCTGTTTAAGATTCCAATTTATGATGCAGGCGCTTTAAGCACCATGAGAGATCTTTTTTCAGCGATTCAAAGTCAACATCTAAAGTTGCTTTGCGTCCAATCAGCACATAATCCGCGCCATTTTGCGCGCGCGCAGCCAAAACATCACTTGCCGCAGCGCGTAGCCTACGCTTTATACGGTTGCGCTCAACAGCAAGGCCACTTACCTTTTTACTGACCGTAAGCCCCATGCGACTGAGTACATCATGCTCGGTTCGCTGCGCTTGCCCGCTGCGCTCACCGTGTGCGGGTAAAATTTGCACTATAACAGACGAAGACACCCAACTCTGTCCTTTGAGCTGGATGTCTAAAAATTCTTGTCTCTTCTTTAAACGCCCTAATTTGGCCATGTTTTATTGCCAATCGGATTTAATTTTTCACGCGATATTATATATAAGCGCGCGCAAAAATTATGCGCTTAATGATTTGCGGCCTTTAGCTCTACGACGGGCTAGAATAAGGCGACCATTTTTTGTAGCCATACGTGAACGGAAGCCGTGACGGCGTGCGCGAACTAGGTTACTTGGTTGGAATGTACGTTTCATTTCTCTTACCTCTTTAAATTGAAGCCGCAAACTAATACACTCCGCGACATAATTCAAGCAAAAAATGCACAGGTTATTTTCGCGGGCATTAAGCAGCACAGCGCGCTCTGTTTTAATGGCGCATTATAGCCACGAAAAAGCCATGGATACGGCGCGCAGCAAAAACACAAATTTTGCCAGCCTTACATGATTTACATAACAATATCAGAACTTTACAATGAAATGCTTGCAGGGCGTTTTCCTTTCGAGTACTCTATTGATCGCATAAATATTCTAAAAATGACATAAGGTAAGCAGTATCATGTATGAATTTAAAGGTAATCCTCAGGAAGATGGTTGGAACCCCGTAACCGGTGAACAGCTTAAAGGATTTCTCTCACAAGTTGACCCCATCGATGGCAAGTTTAAAACCAATGAAGGCACAACGCAGGTTCATTGGCGCTCGCTACCATTTTATGAGCGCGTCGCACTTGTCCGCATTCAGGATCCTGCATGGACACCAGGCAACCTTGTTGCTTATTATCTTACAGATCAAGGCGCATTATACCGCCTTAATGGCCTGTCAGCGCCTATTCACGATGTGAATACAAAAGCGCCAGTTAAAATTAGCGAAGAAAACGTCATTGATTACTTAAAGTTTTTCTGTTTCTTCGTCCGCGGCGAAGAAGGCCCGTTCTTAATTGCTGAAGATGCGAACAACCCATATATCCCCGAGGAAATGGATGATAACACACGCTCCGTTATCGAAGGTACAGTCCGCCCAGCGACATATGAAGGCACAAATGAAAATGGCCACATGCTTTGTGATGCGGTGGTGTTTTATTCAAACGCATTATTCATCGCAAATTTCGCGGTTGAGCCAACAGGCATGATTCAAATGCTTGATGATGACCCAATCGCCGCCGACCTTCCGATTAGCGTTGAAGCGCCGATTTCTTAATCCAGCAGCGCAAATTTAAAAAATAAAAAAGGCCAGAGATCTTTCTCTGGCCTTTTCTTTATCTCTCGTTACTTATTCGCTAGAATCTAAAGAAGATATTAATCGTACGTTTCACAACGCAGCGCATCCGCACAGGCTTATACGTCAAAGTTAAGCAGAGCAAATCTTCTGCGTCGCCAATGCGCGGTGCATTCATATCGCCTTCTTGACGGACAATCAAGTCACCCGCCTCATAAAGGCCAAATTCATCCTCCATTGACCCTTTTAATACAAGTGTAATTTCTTCACTTCTGTGACTATGTTCGGGAATTTGCGTCCCCGCCGCAACGCGCACAAGGCGCATCTTTGATTTAGAACAGCCTGAATCGACATTCACAAAATGTACGGCATTAGTAAGCTTTGACCATTTTTCTTGTTCACAGCCCATGCGGCATGAACGCTCCAAATGATCAATCAGTTCGCCGCGCAGCCCGAATGATTTCAGCATATCAACCGTGGCCGCGCATTGGCTCTCGCTGACGCTGCGCATCGATTTTTGATGCGGCCCAGCTTCATCCATCACATCATCAAGCAAGGCGCGCATTTTATCGCGGGCATTTGGATTCATTGCAGCCGCGCCGCAATCCTTATTCAATAGGTAACCACCAATATCTTCACACAAATCAATATCCGCTTTGCACTGCGCGTTCATTTGGCGGTGCGCATCAACCATAAATTGGCGCGCTTCATCCAGCACGCCGGCAGCATATTCAAAAATAAGTTCCTGGCCGTTATCTGTTTTTATAATTCTGACCATCTAACGCCCTCCTTCTTCTTGGTGTGCCCGATCATGTCCGCGTGCATCTAATGACTTCCTTAATTTTTCCATCGCAAGGCGTATGCGTGATTTAACGGTTCCTAAAGGCAGGCCTGTTTCCTTGGCGATTTGCGCATGGGGTTTATCTTCATAATACGCTTTTTTTATAATCTCCATCTGCTCTTGCGACAACGCTTTGAGCGCCTGATCAATATCGCCGCTAACCTCTTGGTCGTAAAAAGATTCAAAGGGCGAAGCCTCTTCGCTTTTTAAATCATAAAAATTTTCTGGCGGCTGAACGATCGCGCGTCCAGATTTACGAAAGAAATCCGTACGCTTATTACGCGCAATCGTAAATATCCACGTACTTGCTGCGGCAATATCTGGCGCATAGCTATCCGCTTTTTGCCAGACCATGAACATTGTTTCCTGCGCCAACTCATCTGCCGCGTCTTCGCTTAGCCCGCCCTTCAATAAATAGGACTTAATGCGCGGCGCAAAATAATCAAACAAAGACATAAAAGCATCTTTGTCTTTATTCTGCCCGACATCATGCAATAAAGCGTTTAAAGACTTAACATCAGAGGTTACCACAGCTTTATTTTTCTGCATTTACCGCCCCTTTAGGACCATTAGAAATAAGCCTGTGAAATTCGGCCTGTATGTGCCGTCACCTTAATGTTTATTATCCTATAAAAACCGCTTTACCGCAAAGCCTTTATCCCTCTTTACCATATAAGAGTTGTTACTTATACGTATCAAGCCATCAAAATGGATCAAATTTTTCCTTTATCATAACAGATATAGTTGTTATATTATAAGTGAACATTGCTATTCAGCTTCAAATACTGACGTGCCATCGTCAGGGTTACATTCAAATAGATTCAAATTATTCCTCTAATCACCATCCAAAAAGTGAAGTTATCATGAAAAAATTCGCCCTTTTATCACTCACCGTCTTTATGACAGCCTTTTCCGCGCCAAGCTTTGCCAGCGAAACTGACCTTATCGGTCAATATGGAGACTGGTCATCGCATAGCTATAAAGAAAACGGCCAAAGCGTCTGTTTTATGGCGAGTAAGCCAGCAAAGGATGAAGGCAATTACACACGCCGCGGCGATATTTTCGCATTTATCACCCACCGTAATTCAGACGGCACGAAAAACGAGTTTTCATATGCCGCGGGCTACCCATATAAGGCTGGCTCTGAAGTAAAAGTCAGCATTGATAACAAATGGAACTTCACACTATTTACTGACGGCGAAAACGCATGGACATCTGGACCTAGCGATGACAAAAAAATTGTTGATGCCATTCAGCGCGGCAGCAAAATGGTCGTCACAGGTTATTCGAAGCGCGGCACAAAAACTGTTGATAGCTTCTCGCTTAAAGGCTCGTCCAAATCACATGAGGCGATCAATAATGCGTGCGGCGTAAAAGGATAATGCCCCATGTTGTTCTTTGGCAGCAAAGATAGAAAAGCAAAGAAACAGGCGAAAGCCGCAGAGAAACAAAGCGCGGCGCTGCGCGAAGAAGCGTTAGAAAACACACGCAAAGCCCGCGCCGCGATTGGCGAAGACACACTAGAGCGTATTCGCCAGCACCTTGAAGGCAAAGAAAACTCTCCGCTTGAACAAGCCAAGCGTCAGATTGACGCGATGAACCCCGACCATGTAACCGACAATTTGCGTCACATGATTGATGAAGATAAGCACAAATAAAAGAATCCTCCCATATACAAAGAATTTGATTGACACATTACGTAAAATAGTCATAATCATCGCGATTAAGAACCAGCTTAAAAGGCGTAAATTATGGCTAAATCACAACAAAACTCATCCGCGAAAACAGCGCAGTATTATTTTATTGCCAACCCTGCCGATGCAACTTCTGTCGCCTTACAAGATAAAATGATCGCCGCTTACGGCCAAACCCCTGCCGATAAAGCGCCGATACATTGCGCGATTGGCGGCGACGGCTCACTTCTTTATGCCTTACGTGATGCGTTTAATAAAACCGTTATTGGACAATGCAGCACGAAAAGTAACAGCGTCGGCTTTTGGATGAACCATGTTGACCCAAACCGCACTGACTTAGATGCGCTTGTTGCCAAGGCGCATAAATATACATTAAAACCGCTACGCGTTAAAATCATGCATGATGATGGCAGCAGCGCACTGCGTTACGCGTTTACAGATGCTGCGTTAATGAGCAATAACGGGCAAGCCTCCCTCGCCCATGTGCAAGATTTAGATGTCGCAGAAAACAATTGGCGCGTCATGGGTAACGGCATTACATTCGCAACCCCGCTTGGATCAACAGCAAAATCATACACAGAGGGCGGCAGCGCAATCGACCTAACCATCCCCGCCTTTGTTATGGCTGGCAGCGGCGTATGCTCTCCGCTCAACTTTAAATCTTTCATCCACCCCGCAGATGCATCACTCTTTGTTGCGATTAACACAAGCCGCGCCAAGCGTGATCAGCGCATTGATATTGACGGCGTGACTTACGTTCCTCCTAAAGGACGCAGCATTGAAGGCTTTGCGCTGACCACCGAGACCGACGCAGCGAAACACGCAACCTTATTACTGGACCGCCCCGCACGCAGCGCTTTTCGCAAGCTTACCATTGATATGTAAGCACGCAGCAATAAAGGAAGTTTCACTTTGACCTTAGCAACGCACACCTTTACACTGGGCTTTAATATCTTATTCGCCCCTATCGTTATAAAGTGAGCCCCATGAACATACTTATCATCAACGGCCCTAACCTCAACATGCTGGGCAAAAGAAACCCTACAATATATGGCAGCGATACCTTGTCTGATATTGAGGCTATGTGCAATAATTGCGCCGAAAAGCATTATGCGAGTGTTGATTTTCGCCAATCCAACCATGAAGGTGAGATTGTCGATTGGATACAAGATTCGATAAACCGTTTTGATGCTATTTTAATAAATGCAGGCGCTTACACGCATACATCCATCGCTATACATGACGCATTAGAGTTATTTACAGGCCCAATTGTCGAAGTGCACATCTCTGAACCCAATAAACGCGAGGCATTCCGCCATGTCTCCTTTATTGAGCCTTGCGCAGCGCATCGCGTTGCAGGGCACGGCGCAAAGGGATATGAAATGGCGCTTGAGTGGCTGTTTAACCAAAAGCAAAACTAGCCCGCCTTTTCCGCGATAAGGATAAATTAGACGAGAATAATTGACATCTGCATTAATCTTCTATAATCAGGGTCGATGAAATTTTAAACGACAAGCAGGATATGTTTGATGAAAATTGATACTAATGCAATTAAAGAGCTCGCAGAAATACTTGATGATACGGGCCTTACAGAAATTGAAGTTGCCGAAGGCGACAAAATGATCCGCATCAACAGAGGCGGCGCAACATATGCAGCGCACCCAGCCGCGCCTGTGCACATGCCTTCTGACCCAACAATTCCTCAGCCTGCATCAAATGATATGCCGATTGCTGATGTGTCAACGCATCCGGGCGCAGTAAGCTCTCCAATGGTTGGCACAGTCTATCTTGCACCTGAGCCAAGCGCAGCTGATTTCATCACAAAAGGTGACAGCGTTAAAGAAGGTGATACATTAATGATTATTGAGGCGATGAAGGTCATGAACCCGATTAAAGCGCCAAAATCAGGTACAGTCACACAAATACTGATTGAAAATGAACAGCCAGTTGAATTTGGCGATGTTCTTGTTGTTATCGAATAGACTGTAACGCCGCAGCTATTCTTCTAAGAAAAATAACAGCCAAAACCATTTTAACAAAATAAGTGTTGTCGCATGTTTAAAAAAATTCTTATCGCTAACCGTGGTGAAATTGCACTCCGTATCATTCGCGCCTGCCGTGAAATGGGCGTAGCCTCTGTTGCTGTTCACTCAACGGCTGATGCCAATTCAATGGCTGTACGTCTTGCAGATGAATCTGTGTGTATTGGCCCGCCACCGGGTAAAGACAGCTATTTGAACATCCCTGCGATTTTGACTGCAGCGGCAATTACTGGGGCTGAAGCCATTCACCCTGGTTACGGCTTTTTGTCGGAAAATGCAGAATTTGCCCGCATGGTTGAGGAACACGGCTTTACCTTTATTGGCCCAAAACCTGAGCATATCGACCTTATGGGCGATAAAGTAACGGCAAAACAAACCGTTAAAGCCCTTGGTCTGCCTGTTGTACCAGGTAGTGAAGGCGCATTAGAAACCGTGGAAGACGGCATTGCCTTTGCCCGCGAAGCTGGCTACCCAGTAATCATTAAAGCATCATCAGGCGGCGGCGGTCGCGGCATGAAACTTGTTGAGCGCGAAGAAGACTTTGCAGAGCAATTTTCGACGGCGCGCTCAGAAGCGGCAGCGAATTTTGGCGATGAAACCGTTTATGTTGAGAAATATTTGGGTCGTCCGCGCCATATTGAAATTCAAGTCTTTGGCGATGAGCATGGCAATGCGATCCATTTAGGTGAGCGTGATTGTTCATTGCAACGCCGGCACCAAAAAGTTTTGGAAGAAGCCCCTTCACCAATTTTAACAGAAGATGAACGCCAAGCGATTGGTCAGCTTTCTGCCGATACAGTGCGCAAAATGGGTTATCGCGGCGCTGGCACAATTGAATTCCTTTATGAAGATGGTCAGTTTTTCTTCATGGAAATGAACACGCGTATTCAGGTTGAACACCCTGTCACTGAAATGATCACAGGCATTGACCTTATCCAAGAACAAATCCGCGTTGCGGCGGGCGAAGAATTATCGCTCAACAAAGACCGCATCCGTTTTCGTGGTCACGCGATTGAATTTCGTATCAACGCCGAAGACCCTGATAACTTCACGCCTTGCCCTGGAACAATTACACAGTTCCATTGCCCTGGCGGTCTCGGTGTGCGTTTTGATAGCGCGATTTATAATGGCTATAAAATTCCGCCATATTACGATTCGATGGTCGGCAAGTTGATTATTCATGGTCGTAACCGCGATGAATGTATCCGCCGTGCCAAGCGCGCCATTGTTGAAACCATCATTGATGGCGTAAAAACAACATTGCCGCTTCACTCATGGATTATGGAGCAGCCTGATTTCCATAGCGGTGATTACACCATTCACTGGCTTGAGAAAAAGCTTGCTGAAAAAGAAGCGG
Organism: Micavibrio sp. UBA2705; assembly: GCA_002354205.1. Lineage (GTDB taxonomy): Bacteria > Pseudomonadota > Alphaproteobacteria > Micavibrionales > Micavibrionaceae > UBA2705. The sequence continues at coordinate 17,086 of DELD01000014.1, forward strand.
CGAAAAAAGACGCTGATAAATAGATACATAAAAGCCATATCGATGATATGGCTTTTTCTTTAGTTTCATCACAAAGCGCTGATTACTTTAATGTTCGGTGGATTTCTGTTTGCGCCCAAAGCTGGCGCTTAAGCTGTGCTTTATCCTCGACATCACCCTTGGCGATCCATTTTGCAACGGCCTGCGCGACATTAGGGAAGCGCACATGCGCAGCGCGGTCTTCATTTAACCACTGCCCCAGCTTCGCGCTATCAAGGCGCTCCATAGCACGGCCATAGCCTAAATATTCTAGGGCGCGGGCATTTGATTGCTGCTCAATCTGTCCACCCACAGGCTTGACGAGAATTTTACGGCCTAAATGGAGCATTTCAGAAGGGCTTACAAAACCAGCATTGGTGATTAACCCTTCGCAGCGCGCCATGTCATCTTTGAACCCTGTCGCTGATTTCGGCTTATAAATTAGGTTCACATTTGGGTCTTCACGGTAATGGCTGATATCTTTGTGATAGATATGAAATTCATATTTATTGGCAAACGGCGCAAGCAATGCGTTAATATCGTGTAGCTCCTCATGGCCAAGATAAACAAGGATCATGCTTTTTTCCATCGCCTCTTCTTTTGGCGCTGTAAAGATCGGCGGCAATATATCCTGCCCGAACATATCCCAATGCAACCCTAATGTGTTATTCACCGGCGAATAGGCCCGCGTCATTGCTTTTAAACTGAGCGGGTTCCAGCCTGCGGGCAAAGCGCCATGGAAGCTATATTGATGGGCAATGCCAAGATGCGGCATTTTTTTGAACCGCGCGCTAAGCGATGTGATCGGTTCAAAGTCGGTCAGGATCAAATCAATATTGCGCAGGTCAAGCGCAGCAGCATCGTTAAATGCGCGCCGAATACTGTTTGGCCCCCAAAGCGCGGTTTTCGCGGTGCTTAAAAAATCGATACCGCCATTTTTCTGTTCGAAAATTAGGCCATTACGCTGCGTGTAATTGGGGAAGGCCGCCATGTCTTTATATTGCCCTGCCGCGCGGCCTGAAAATAAAAAAGAGAGAGAGAGATTGTCTTGTGCCATAAGCTGCGGCGCAAGGCTGCGTGCGCGTGATATATGCCCATCGCCCGTACCATTAATGCCGTAAATGACGTTCATTATTCTGCTCCCCTATAATGCCGTATAGAGCTTCTTTATAAGCAGCAATCCACGAAACAGCAAGACAAGAGAGATTATTTCTCTTTATCTTGCGGATAAATTACGTTACATTGGTAATAATATTTCAACCTTATGGTTTATAAATAATGAGACAGTTTTTGATGATACAGCATAATGAAGCAGCAGGCCGCGGCGCGGGCAAGAGAAATCTTGCCGGTGGTGTGCACGCGTCTCATACGTGCAAGACATCATCACGCAAACAAAAAAGACTGGGCGCTTAAGCATTTATAAACCGCAGCCCCATTCATTTTTGAAAAGGGGCTGATCTTTATTCCTCCATTAAAATACCATCAGATCACCCCCTTTTCTTAAAGCCGATATTTAAGAGGAAGAGACGATCATGGATCAAAACACAACACAGCCCGCCCCCATCACTACGCCGCCGCAAGTCGCGACAGACGCATTGCCGCCCATGCTGCGCCCTGCGCCCATGCCGATCACGACAGAGCGCCTTATTCTGCGTCCACCGCAAGCAGGTGATGGTGCGCCCCTATGTGCCGCCGTGCTTGAAACATGGGATCAATTAAACCAATGGATGCCGTGGGCGCGTGAACGCAAGGATGCCACCAATGAATTTTATGAAGGCTATGCCATAGAAAACGCGGCAAAGTTCATCACTCGTGAAAACTTGGCTGTACTTGCTTTTGAACGCAGCACAGGCGCGCTTGTCGCATCATCTGGCCTGCATAATATTGACTGGGACATTGGCCAATTTGAAATTGGTTACTGGGTACGCAGGGCAGCACAAGGCCAAGGCTACGCACAAGAGATCACCGATGCGCTGACCCGCTATGCCTTTAAAGCGCTCCACGCAAACAGCGTCCTGATTTGCCATTCAGAGGGCAATGATGCCAGCAGAAATGTTATTGCGCGCCTTGGCTTTACCCATTGCGCGAGCGTACCATTTGCAAACGCCGTGCCTTCTGGCGCGATACTGACTAATCATATGTATTACCGTACAGATTTAGCAGGCCTTAAAACGCGCCAGGTGAGCTGGGATTAAGGCATACCATAATGAAAGAAAAGATAATGGATAAAAACATCACAATAAAACGCCTGTTTTTGGATGACTGGCCCGATTTAAAAGCCATACGCCTTGCAGCCTTAAAAGCCGCCCCGCGAGTCTTCCTGCGCCGCTATGATGAAGAACAGCAGCAAGCGGATAGATATTGGCAGAGAAGCTTCACTGGCGAAGCGCTGTGCAGCAAAGCGATTTTCGGGCTCTATGCGGGCGATAAAATCATTGGCATGGGCGGCATTCATGGTGAAGCGGATATTGCCCGTGCCGCGCGGCTTGGCGGGGCTTATATCGCAGCGCCCCATCGCGGGCAAGGCCTTGCCCATAGGCTAATTAATGCACGGCTTGATTGGGCGCGCGCCAATGCACTTTATGATGATGTTTATGTCTCGCACCGCGCAGGGAACGGCGCGTCGCAGGCTGCGATAAAAAAAGCGGGCTTCAGCTTTGTAAAAGAAACACAGATTGTCTGGCCTGATGGCGTGGAAGATGCGGAGCTTATCTATAAATTAACGCTATAATCCGCAGCACTTACTGTGGCGACGCTATGATTTTCAACGCAATCGTCATGGTCTTGCTCACCCATTCGCCTGCGGGGTCAGAGCCTTTACCAAGGTCGAAATCAAGGCGATTAATGTCAAACGCCGCCGTGGCAATAACAGGGGAGGCGCCAAGGTCGGACACTGCAAAATCAAAAGAAATGGGCTGAGTGACATCACGAATAGTTAGCTCACCGCTGAGGTGATATGTGTCTCCCTCTTTATGCGTTATCGCCGTGCTATGGAACTGCGCTTCTGGGAATGATTTTACATTAAACCAGTCTTGCGCGGGGATTGTGCCGTCATACATTTTATTGCCTGATTTTAGTGTTTCAGGGTAAAAATGCGCAGAAAAACTACTTTGCGCCAATGCTGCGGGGTCAAAATCAATAACGGCCTCCCATTTTTCAAAAACAGCGGTAAATGCTTTGCCTGTATGCGTACCAGAAACTTTGACATGGCTTTGGGCGTAATCCGTTTGATATGGACGCGCCTGCGCCATTTGCGGCAAATAAGCGATAACGAGTATGGCGATAATGTTTAAAAAGCGCATGATTATTTTTCCTTAATCTCTGTCTGGTTTTCTGTCTTATCTGCAATGTTTTTACCCCACCACATGCGGCGCAGTAAATTTTCATGGTCAAATAGCGCGTGTTTTACCACGGCGCCAATATGCGCCATTATCAGCGCGAAAAATGTAATCGCCAAAATGAAATGCCCCTGCTTAGCTACATCATGGATTTGCTTATCACCCTGCACTCCTGGAATATGCGGCCACTCAAACAGGTTAAAAACTATGGTTGGCAGACCATAGACGCTTGACGAGACCATCAACCAGCCTGTAAACGGCATCGCGAACATCATAACATAAAGCCCCCAATGGCCTAACTTCGCTAAGACAGCTTCGTGTCTTTTAATATGGGCGGGCAAAACGGGCGGGCGCTTAATTAAGCGCAATATAAGGCGCAGCACAAAGGCAATCAACAGCAAAACACCGCCGCTTTTATGCCATTGATAGAGACTAAATTTCAAGCTTTTGGCGACATCAACATATTCCATGATCACCCCAGAGAAAAACATCAGTAAAAACCCCAGAGCCATGGCCCAGTGGAGGATAATCGCTGCCGTGTTATATCTTTTTTCGTGCGTCACAATGAACCCTTTTCTATCTGAACCTATGGTTATATTAAACTTCGTTAATATAGTGGTTTATTAACTTTTATGTTGGTATAATAATTTTGCAGGCGAGTCGAGACTTAAGCCTATGCGTCATTACATATATTTTATTTAATTCATTATTTTTATTTTACTAGCGGGATTTACTTGATATGTCATTTTCTATTTTACCCCAATCGCTCAAGCTTGAAAATTTTAAAATTAGTCAGCAAATCAGCTTAATTACAGTAATTGTTTTTATTGGCCTGAGCATTATTGCGCTTAGTTATATGTTCAGCAACGTTAAAATTGCAAAACTTCAAGAGCACGTAAATCAGCAAGAAAAAAGCTTAAATATTGTCGCGCAAATACAATATGAATTTCTCAATTCGCGGCGCAGTGAAAAAGATTTTCTGATCCGTAAAGACCTTAAATACGCCGCAAAACATGACGAAAACGCGGACAAAATCCATAGTTACACCCAGCAGTTAAGCGCCCTTTTAGAAACAGAAACTCAAAAGGCGCAGTTAGCCAGTATTATTCAGAACTATGATACATATGTCACACAATTTCAGCGCGTTAAAGAAAACCTCATTGACCGCGGCCTTGTGCCTAGTGAAGGGAAAGAAGGCGCATTACGCAGCGCGGTACATAAAGTTGAAACAAAGCTGAACGGCTTTAAAGAAGATAATTTGACCGTCCTCATGTTAATGATGCGCCGCCATGAAAAAGACTTTATGCTGCGCCTTGATCCCAAATATATAACGCGTATGGATCAACGCCTTTCTGAGTTTAAAACCGCATTAGCGGCGAGCTTTATACCAAGCGCAGATCAAAAAGAACTGCTCAGCCTCATGAACGCCTATCATAAAGACTTTAAAGCTCTGGCTGATATTGAACTAAAAAATGCGGAGGAAATATCAAAGTTAAGCACGATATTCGCGCTATCTTCTCCGCAATTTGATGCGTTAGCGGAAGATTTACGCGCCCAGTTCCAAGCGCTCAAAGCTGAAGCAGAATCTGTATCCGCGCGGACATTTACAATGATCCTCTCTGTGATGGTGATTGTCACGGCGCTATCGATCCTCATTGGCCTGTTGATTAGCCGCAAGATTAGCGGCGCGGTTGCAGGGCTAACCCAATCGACGCTTGCTCTGGCTGATAATAACTTAGAAATCGAGATTCCCAGCCAAGAGCGCGGCGATGAGATCGGAAAAATGGCACGTAGTATTCTCGTTTTGAAAGAAAACAGCCTTGCTATGCGCCGCATGGAAAAAGAACAAAAGCAAGCACAGGAAGTACAGCTAATGCGCGCCAAAAACCTTGAAGCGCTAACAAACTCCTTCGACCTCGATATATCTGAACTTGTCAATATGCTGACCTCTGCATCAACGGAGCTCAGCTCGACCGCAGAATCCATGTCGAGCATTGCTGAAGAAACCACAGCCCAATCCGCGGCAATGTCGCGCGCGTCTGAATCAACGTCGCAAAATATTCAAACGGTTGCCAGCGCATCAGAAGAACTTAGCGCATCTATCCGCGAGCTGAGCCAGCAAGTGAATAACACCAGTCAGGCGACAAACGAGGCGACTAAAGACGTGAACAACGCATCGAAACAAATTGAAGGCCTGCTTACCGCATCTGATAAAATTGGCGATGTTGTTGGGCTTATTCAGGATATTGCCGAACAAACAAATCTGCTTGCCCTGAACGCAACGATTGAGTCAGCGCGTGCGGGCGAAGCCGGTAAAGGCTTTGCCGTTGTGGCAAGTGAAGTGAAATCATTGGCGCAGGAAACATCGAAAGCGACCGAGCAAATTGCAGAAGAAGTTCAGCTTGTGCAAAGAGAGGTCCGCAGCTCCGTCGAAGCCATCCGTAATATTGAAACCAAAATTAGAGAAGTTAATGAAGCCGCATCGACAATCGCCGCCGCGATTGAGGAGCAGAATGCCACAACGGATGAAATTTCACGCAATACACAGACGTCTGCCGCCAATGTGGGCGAGCTGAACAGTAATGTTGCCAATGTGAACACCGCAGCGCAGACCACGGGCTCTGCTGCGAATGATGTCTTAAGTGCATCAGGGCAGCTTAGTGAACAAACCATCAACTTAAAGCAAAAAGTTGCTGATTTCTTAGAAAGCGTTAAGTCCGCTTAAAACAATCACTTAAATATAAAAACATTAATAATAAAGCCGCTGAGATCATCTTAGCGGCTTTTTTTCTTGCATCGCAACAGTGCTAAATGTTATGTAAAAGTACTGTCTAATATATGGGCTATGCTCTGATCATTATTACGGATGCAAAAAATGAAACAAGTTATTGAGATTGAAAAGCCGAGCGCATTGCGTATCGCTTGGGATGAAGCGAAAGATTACCCCGTCATAGTCCATCGCGACTGGACAGCGAAACGCACGCGAAGCCGCAGCGCGACGGAACGCCGCCGCAGTGAGACATTAAAGCATCATCCTTTATATTGGGATGCAAAAAAGCGTGGTGATTATATTGCCGCGCAAGAAGTCGTCGACGACCTTATTTCAAATGATGCACTTTTCCGCATTGCTGATAAAATAGGCGATAAACAGCCGCTTATCGTTTCCCCCTCACTGACAAAGAATGACCCAACAAATGTCATTCCAACAAGTTTTGCCCATAGCATTGCTTATGAGCTTGATGTTCAAGTTTGCCGTGATATTTACCAGCGCGATAAGGCACATCGCACAGGGCGCGGCGGATTTTATCGGCTTGCTTTTAGCCCTGAATTTTACGGGCAAGTGATTGAAGGACAAGATTACATCATCGTCGACGATGTCGCGACAATGGGCGGTACACTTGCCGCGATGCGCAGCTTTATTGAATCAAATGGCGGCAATGTTTTATGTATGAGCGTTTTAGCTGATTCCAACATGAAATCACGTACAGGGCAGGCTAGCCTCAGCAGAGATTTCAACCTAAATGCCGCTGCCGATGACATTAAACTCGTTGAACAAAAACACGGCAAGCGCCTTGACCAGTTTTTCCGCCGCCATAATGGTTATGGCCTTGATAGCCTGACCGCGCGGGAAATTGACTTTGTGCACTTCTTTGAACGCGAACACCATATTGAACGCGCTATTTTAGAAGAAAAACGCGCGGCCTATGCACAAAAACCTGATAAAAGAGCCAATGATAATATACCGCACCCCCCACAAATAACACAGCGCACAAGCGCACTTTAAAGGTGATATTTACATCCGTGATCAACTTATGATTTGTACAAGGCGCGCTTCTTGTGCTAGAAACATGTACAAAAATGATAAGTTGATAAGGGGAGCGCTATGTCAACATTAGAATCTATCGCCACAGGGCCGTCTGCAAAACACGCCAATGGCAGCCTTGAAGAGTTTTGGATGCCATTTTCAGCAAACCGCCAATTTAAAGCCAAGCCGCGCATGTTTGTGTCAGCCAAAGACATGCATTATACAACAGATGATGGGCGCGACGTTTTAGACGCAACTGCTGGCCTATGGTGCTGTAACGCAGGTCATGCGCGCCCTAAAATAGTAGACGCCGTTCAGCGCCAAATTGCAGAGCTTGATTACGCTCCCGCCTTCCAAATGGGGCACCCCAAAGTTTTCCAGCTCGCTGAACGCCTTGCCGCACTAATGCCAGGCAGCTTAGACCATATCTTTTTTACAAATTCAGGATCTGAATCGGTTGATACTGCGCTTAAAATCGCGCTGGCTTATCATAAAACGAACGGTCAAGAGGGGCGGACGCGTTTTGTTGGCCGCGAGCGCGGCTATCACGGCGTTGGTTTTGGCGGTATATCCGTTGGTGGCATTGGCAATAACCGCCGCTTTTTTGGGTCTATGCTGACAGGCGTTGACCATTTACCGCACACACATGATTTAAGCAAAAATGCCTATAGTAAAGGCGTGCCAGAGCATGGGGCAGATCTGGCTGATGATTTAGAAAACATCGTTGCGCTGCATGGCGCAGAAACCATCGCCGCCGTGATCGTCGAGCCGGTTGCAGGGTCAACAGGCGTATTGCTGCCGCCTAAGGGCTATTTACAGCGCCTGCGCGAGCTTTGTACTAAGCACGGCATATTGTTGATCTTTGACGAAGTGATCACCGCTTTTGGCCGCGTTGGTAATGCCACTACCGCCGCTGAGTATTTTGGTGTCCAACCTGATATTATCACCATGGCGAAAGGCCTGACCAGCGGCACGATCCCAATGGGTGCGGTCGCGGTAGACGCTAAAATATATGACGCCTTTATGCACGGCCCAGATAATGCGATTGAGCTGTTCCACGGCTATACTTATTCAGGCCACCCAATGGCCGCCGCGGCTGGGCTTGCTACGCTTGATACTTATGAAGAAGAAGGGCTGTTTGCCCGCACGGCAGAACTTGCACCTTACTGGGAATCTGCGCTGCATGGCCTAAAAGGATTGCCGCATGTTATCGATTTACGCAATATCGGCCTGATCGGTGCAATTGAATTGCAAGGCATAGAGGGCAAACCAACAGCGCGCGCCTTTAACGCTTTCCTTAAATGCTATGATAAGGGCGTATTAATACGGACGACTGGCGATATTATCGCATTGTCACCGCCACTTATTATTTCAAAACAGCAAATCGATATTATTTTTGATACAATTTCAGCGGTCATCAAAGACCTCGACTAATAAGAATATTTTAGGGCTATTTAATGGGAGAATTAAAATGTCAGCACAGTTAAAACATTATAATAACGGCAAAGTCACTGATGGCAAAAGCGGGCGCTTTGGTGACGTTTACAACCCCGCTACTGGTGAGGTCATTGCGTCCGTCCCTTTTGCATCAACGGATGAGGTAAACGACACCGTCGCCGCCGCCCATGAAGCTTTTAAAACCTGGTCACAGGTCACCCCAATGCGCCGCGCGCGCGTGATGTTCCGCTTCCTAGAACTGCTGCACAAAAACGCGAAAGAGCTTGCCACTATCGTTTCACGCGAACATGGTAAAGTCCAGGCCGACGCCGAAGGCGAAGTCCAGCGCGGCATTGAAATTGTTGAATATGCGACAGGCATCCCAAGCCTGATTAAAGGCGAAAACACCGATAGCGTCGGCTCAGGCGTTGATAGTTATTCGCTGCGCCAGCCTTTGGGCGTTGTTGCCGGCATTACGCCATTTAACTTCCCCGCAATGGTACCACTTTGGATGTTCCCAATTGCAATTACCTGCGGTAATACATTTGTTTTAAAACCATCCGAGCGCGACCCGTCAGCTGCCAATTTCTTGGCAGAACTTTTGCACGAGGCAGGTTTGCCGGAGGGCGTATTTAACGTTATTCACGGCGATAAAGAAGCCGTGGATGGCTTGCTCCATCACCCTGACGTTGCCGCGATTAGCTTTGTTGGCTCGACGCCAATTGCGGAATATATTTATAAAACAGGCACTGATAATGGCAAGCGCGTACAAGCCCTTGGCGGCGCGAAAAATCACATGGTGATTATGCCTGATGCAGATATGGATCAAGTCGTTGATGCGCTTATGGGCGCAGCCTATGGCTCAGCGGGCGAACGCTGCATGGCGATTTCGGTTGCGGTGACAGTCGGCGAGAATACTGCGCATGAGTTAATCAAGCGCCTGAAGCCAAAAATTGAGAGCTTAAAAATTGGCGCAGGCAGTGATGCTAGCGCAGAGATGGGGCCATTAATTACCAAACAACACCATGAAAAAGTCACGTCATATATTGAATCGGGCGTAAGCCAAGGCGCGGAGCTGGTCTGTGATGGACGCAATTTAACCGTGCAAGGATTTGAAGGCGGCTATTTCATGGGCGCGAGCCTTTTTGATAAGGTCACGCCAGAAATGAAAATCTATAAAGAAGAGATTTTTGGCCCTGTGCTTTCGGTTGTCCGCGCCGCGAATTATGCCGAAGCGACAAAAATGATTAATGAGCACGAATACGGTAATGGCACAGCGATATTTACCCGCGATGGCGGCACGGCACGCGATTTTGCGCGTGATATTCAGGTCGGCATGGTTGGCATTAATGTTGCCATTCCTGTGCCAGTGGCATCGCACAGCTTTGGTGGCTGGAAACGTTCATTATTTGGTGACGTGCATATGCATGGCATAGAAGGCGTGCATTTTTACACCAAGTTAAAAACCATCACAGCGCGCTGGCCTGAAGGCCCTGCGCAAGGTGCGGATTATCATTTCCCGCAAATGTAAACACACCTTAAAAACGTAATATAAGAATAAATATGGGAGAGAAAAATGTCTGATCTAGCGAAAAGCAAAGCGGATGAAAACCGCGCTGATATTGAGCCACGCCGATTAGAGACAACCGAATATGAGAAAAACTTTTGCGATGTGCTGACGCCGCTTGACCGCAATACGGCAGTGCGCGAAGCAAATCACTGCCTGTTTTGTTATGACGCGCCATGCATTGATGCCTGCCCGACAAGCATTGATATTCCAAGCTTTATCAAAAAAATCTCAACCGATAACGTCAAAGGCGCGGCGAAGACGATTTTAGAACAAAACATTATGGGCGGCGGCTGCGCAAGGGTTTGCCCAGTGGAAGAGCTCTGTGAAAGCGCCTGCGTACGGAAAACGCAGAGCAATGACCCTGTCAAAATCGGTCAATTACAACGCTACGCTACTGACCATTTATTTGCCCGTGATGACGCCCAGTTATTTGAACGCAAAGCCAGTACAGGCAAGACTATCGCCGTCATTGGCGCAGGGCCAGCAGGTTTATCTTGCGCGCATAATTTATCGCGCGAAGGTCATGATGTGGTGATATTCGAAGCACGCCCAAAATCAGGCGGGCTAAACGAATATGGCATTGCCGCCTATAAAATGGCGAACGATTTCGCGCAGAAGGAAGTTGATTATATCCTCTCCCTTGGCGGCATAGAAATCCGCCATGACCACGCCCTTGGGCAGCACATCACATTAGACGGGCTACGCGCTGAATATGACGCGGTATTCCTCGGCATGGGCATGGGCGGCGTCAATGCGCTCGGCCTTGATAATGAGGGCTTAGAGGGCGTCGACAATGCGGTTGATTATATTGCAAGCCTGCGCCAAGTGGATGATAAAGCGACCCTGCCTGTTGGGCGCCGCGTGGTCGTGATTGGCGGCGGTAACACGGCTATTGATATGGCGATTCAAATTAAGCGCCTTGGCGCAGAAGACGTCACGCTTGTCTATCGCCGCGGCACAGATGAAATGGGCGCAACCGACCATGAACAAGAATTTGCCCAGACCAATGATGTGCGCATCAAATTATGGGCGAAGCCAAGTAAGTTAATCGGCGAGAATGGTCACATTAGCGCGATTGAATTTGAATATACTAAGCTTGATAATAATGGCCGCCTGATCGGCACTGGCGAATTTTATACGCTTGAGGCCGACATGGTGTTTAAAGCGATTGGCCAAAACTTTGATGCCGCGCCGCTTAATGGCACATTAGACATCTCTGCCAAAGGCAAAATCGCCGTCAATGATGATGGGCAAACCACTTTAAATAATGTCTGGGCAGGCGGTGATTGCACCGAAGGCGCTGACCTGACCGTCGTCGCCGTTCAAGACGGTAAAAAAGCCGCGGCATCCATCAATAAATTTTTAGCGGTATAAGGGAGAGATATAATGGCTGATTTAACATGTAAAATTGCGGGTATCACATCCCCTAACCCGTTCTGGCTCGCCTCCGCGCCGCCAACAGATAAAGAATATAACGTCGTGCGCGCCTATGAAGCAGGCTGGGGCGGCGTTGTGTGGAAAACCCTCGGCGAAGAAGGCCCGCCAGTGGTTAATGTCTCCTCTCGCTATGGCGCAATCAGCTATAATGGCACGAAAATGGCGGGGCTGAATAATATTGAGCTGATTACCGACCGACCTTTAGAGGTCAATTTAGAAGAAATGACCCGCGTTAAGAAAAACTGGCCTGACCGCGTACTTATCGCGTCTTTAATGGTGCCATGTGAAGAAGATGCATGGAAAGACATTTTAAAGCGCGTTGATGAAACAGGCTGCGATGGATATGAACTTAACTTTGGCTGCCCGCACGGCATGTCAGAGCGCGGCATGGGCTCCGCCGTTGGGCAGGTGCCTGAATATATCAATATGGTGACGAAATGGTGTAAAGAATACACCAAGAAACCCGTATTCGTGAAGTTAACGCCGAATATTACCGATATTCTTATCCCTGCACGCGCAGCAGTCGATGGCGGCGCAGATGCGGTGTCACTGATTAACACGATTAATTCCATCACCAGCATTGATTTGGATGCGATGTCCCCCACGCCAGTGGTTGATGGCATAGGCGCGCATGGCGGCTATTGCGGCCCTGCGGTCAAGCCGATTGCACTGTGTATGGTTGGTGAAATTGCCCGCGACCCTGAATGTAAAAACATACCTATTTCAGCCATTGGCGGCATTTCAAACTGGCATGACGCGGCTGAATTTATCGCGCTTGGCGCGGGGTCACTGCAGGTCTGCACCGCCGCTATGCATCATGGCTTTAAAATTGTTGAAGACATGATTGATGGCCTAAGCAATTGGATGGATGATAAAGGGTATAAAACCCTTGAAGATTTCCGCGGCCTTGCCGTTCCCAACTACAAAAATTGGGGCGATTTGAACATGAATTTTGAAACCAAAGCCGTGATTGACGAAGATGCCTGCATCCAATGCGGTAAATGTTTTGCGGCCTGTGAAGACACATCGCACCAAGCGATTTTAGCAGAAAACATTAATGGTGAGCGCAAATATAGCGTCATCACTGATGAATGTGTTGGCTGTAATTTATGTGAGCTTGTCTGCCCCGTTGATGATTGCATTACCATGACACCAACGCCATCAGACAAGCCCTATATGACATGGGGCGAAGACCCACGCAACCCCATAAACCAAGCCAAAAAGGTTAGCTAAAAAAAATGCAAACATCAGAAAAACACATCCCTGAGGACGCTGATGCGTCTTTGTGGAATAGCGATCTTGCGCCGACGGCTACGGCGGATAGAAGCTGGAATTGGCAAGCCATTGCCTCGCTTTGGGTCGGCATGGTTGTCTGCGTACCGACTTACTTATTGGCGGGCAGCTTAGTTTCTGAAGGCATGGCATGGTGGCAAGCGATTTTGACGATTTTGCTGGGTAACTGCATTATTTTGATCCCGATGATGCTGCTTGGTCATGCGGGGGCGAAGCATGGCATTCCGTTTCCTGTGTTATTGCGCTCATCCTTTGGTACGGTCGGCGCAAAAATCCCCGCACTGCTGCGCGGGCTTGTCGCCTGCGGGTGGTTTGGCATTAACACATGGGTTGGCGGCTCGGCGATTTACATTATTTTCAACAACCTGCTTGGCGGCGCGTTAGAAGGTGATGCGCTTCCTTTGCTTGGCATTAATGTGTTTCAGCTCGGCAGTTTCCTTTTATTTTGGCTCGCGCATATTTGGTTTATTCGCAATGGCACAGAATCTATTCGCTGGCTTGAAACCCTCGCCGCGCCATTTTTGCTGATTATGGGTTTAGCCCTCCTCGCATGGGCCTATGTACAGGCGGGCGGCTTTGGCGATATGCTTGCAACGCCGAGCAAGTTTGTGAGCGGCGGTGAGCGCGAAGGTCAGTTTTGGATGGTCTTCTTCCCTAGCCTTACCGCGATGGTTGGCTTCTGGGCGACTATGGCGCTGAACATTCCTGACTTTACCCGCTTCGCCAAAAGCCAGAAAGACCAGTTTATCGGACAGGCGCTTGGCCTCCCGCTACCTATGGCGCTATTTGCGTTTATCGGCGTTGCCGTCAGTTCCGCCACCTTTGCCATTTTCGGTGAAGTGATTTGGGACCCTGTACAGCTAGCCGGGCGCATGGGCGGCTTTTCAACCGTTATCGCGCTAATCGGCCTTGTCATTGCGACGCTGACCACCAACCTCGCCGCCAATGTCGTGGCGCCAGCTTATGGGTTTTCAAATTTATCACCGAGCCGCATATCGCTCAAAATGGGCGGTTATATCACAGCAGGTATCGGCATTGCTATTTTCCCGTGGAAGCTTTTGGAAACTGCGGGCGGGTTTTTATTTACATGGCTGATTGGCTATTCGGCGCTGCTTGGCCCGATTGCCGGCATTATGCTCGCCGATTATTTCTTCGTCCGCCGCACCAATTTAGCCGTTGATGATTTATATAAAACAGGCGGCACATACAACCATTGCGGCAATGGATGGAATTTTGCGGGCATTTTGGCGCTAATCCTCGGCGCAGCCCCCAACATCCCCGGCTTCGCCCACGCCGCAGACTTCGTCGAGAGCGTGCCACCGATTTTTGACACGCTCTATAGCTATGCATGGTTTATTGGCCTGTTCATCGGCGCGGTGAGTTATTTGCTGATCCGCGCGTTTGGCGGTTTCTATTGCAAGAAAATGATGCAGAAAAAGGCAACTGAATAAGCAAAGTATACTCCCACTAAAGCGTCACGTAGGAAAATGGACAAACAAGTTAGTGTATGAACAGTTACCAAAAGGTATTTTAAAAGAACTACAGGAAAAGGTTCCAAAGAGTGAACGAGGACACAAAACCGCAAGACTTCATCAGCTGTTAACCAACGATATAGGGAACCCACACCTATCAGCACAACTAAATCAGGTAATCACACTATTTCAACTCTCTGATAATATGAAGCACATGTGGGATCAGTTTGAGAAGCTACAGTCAAGGCAGTCAGGCCAAATGGAACTGCCGTTTGACTTTGATAACAAGGGTAGAACTATTGAAAAAAAATATAATAGTAATGAACACCCTGAGTTTGACACAAGCCTAAAAAAAGCATTAGCTTACGATGCCAACGACTAAGAAAGAACTACAAGTCACTTCACATTCGGACCACCCTAAGCCGTCTTCTTTTTACCCTTACTACGATCCACAGCCGTCGGTTTCTCAACTTCACGCTTAATATTCAGCGCGTCATAGTAACTGGCAAAAGCGGGGCGGTTGATGTAGCGGCCTGCGCCTTTGACGGTGCGTAGTTCGCCATCTTTATAAACGATGTTGCCTTGGCTGATGGTGACGGTGTTGGCGCCTTTGACTTCCATGCCTTCAAAAATGTTAAAATCGACTTGCTGATGGTGGGTTTTGACCGAAATTGTGCGGGTCATTTCAGGGTCCCAAAGGATGATATCGGCATCTGCGCCGATGGAAATTGAACCCTTGCGCGGATAAATGTTAAAAATCTTGGCGGCATTGGCTGATGTGACGGCGACAAATTCGTTCATGGTCAGTTTACCTGTATTGACCCCGTGATGCCACAAAACGCCCATACGGTCTTCTACGCCGCCGGTACCGTTAGGAATTTTGCGGAAATCATCTTTACCTGCGGCTTTTTGCGGCGCGCAGAAACAGCAATGATCCGTCGCGGTGGTTTGTAACATGCCCGATTGCAAGCCTTTCCACAGCGCATCTTGGTGATGTTTGGCGCGGAATGGCGGGCTCATGACATGGGCGGCGGCAAATTCAAAATCTTCATTGCGGTAGACACTGTCATCAACCAATAAATGCCCTGCGAGGACTTCGCCATAAACGCGCTGGCCTTCATTGCGGGCGCGGGTAATCGCATCAAGCGAATCTTTGGCGGAGTTATGGACGATATAAAGCGGCACATCAAGCACCTGCGCGATCCGTATCGCGCGGCTTGCGGCTTCGCCTTCAACCTCTGGCGGGCGTGATAAAGGGTGGCCTTCTGGACCTGTAATCCCCATTTTTGTGATTTGGTCTTGCAAATGGAAGACCAGCTCGCCATTTTCGGCGTGTACTGTGGCAATCGCGCCGAGTTCACGCGCGCGGGTGAAGCTGTTGACCAGCACCTCATCATCACACATGATCGCGCCTTTATAGGCCATGAAATGTTTGAAGCTGTTGACGCCGCGCTCAGTGACTAAGGTTTCCATCTCTGCGCTGACGCTTTCATCCCACCATGTGACGGCAACGTGGAAGCTGTAATCCGTTGCGGCTTTGGCGGCCCAGCCACTCCATGTATCAAAAGCCTCAAGCAAAGATTGGTTTGGCGAGGGGATAACAAAGTCGATAATCATCGTTGTGCCGCCCGCAGCGCCGGCGCTTGTGCCTGAAAAGAAATCTTCGGAAGCCACTGTGCCCATAAATGGCAATTCCATATGGGTGTGCGGGTCAATGCCGCCAGGCATAACATACTGGCCTGAAGCATCAAGAATCTCTGCGCCGCTTGGTACGTCCAAATCTTCACCTATGGCTTTAATCACGCCATTTTCGCAGTAAACATCGCTTTTATAAGTGCGCTCTGCGGTAACAATTGTTCCGCCTTTAATGAAAATAGACATGATTATTACGCTCCCCTTGATTGTTTATTTATTTGATTTTCTCATGATTTTATATCATTGTAACAACCATAAATATATACAGCAAATATATGCGGCTTAAAAGGCTAAGCATAAAAATTCATCAACATGATGCAGGGGAGCAGATAATGACAATCGTAAAATCAGGCCTTATTCAGGTCAGCCTTAAAGGCGATGCGGAAAACGACACACCAGAGCAAATTCGCGATAAAATGCTCGCTGCGCATATCCCCTTCATCGAAGAAGCCGGCAAAAAAGGCGTACAGGTTCTCTGTTTTCAAGAGGTTTTCACCCAGCCTTATTTCTGCCCAAGCCAAGATAAAAAATGGTACGCCGCGGCGGAACAAATTCCTGACGGATACACCACAAAGTTGATGCAGGAATACGCCAAAAAATACAATATGGTGATCGTTGTACCGATATATGAAGAAGACATTACAGGGGTATATTACAACACAGCCGCCGTGATTGATGCGGATGGTAAATATCTGGGTAAATACCGCAAAACCCATATTCCACAAGTTGCAGGATTTTGGGAAAAGTTTTTCTTTAAGCCAGGCTTTTCAAACTGGCCTGTCTTTGACACCGCTTACCTTAAGCTTGGCGTTTATATTTGTTATGACCGTCACTTCCCCGAAGGCTGGCGCGCTTTGGCGCTTAATGGCGCGGAATATATCGTTAACCCATCGGCGACAGTCGCAGGTTTGAGCCAGTATTTGTGGAAACTTGAACAGCCTGCATCAGCCGTGGCGAATGGCTGTTATATTGGCGCAATTAACCGCCCCGGCACCGAAGCGCCGTGGAATATTGGCAAGTTTTACGGCAGTTCATATATTGTGAACCCAAAAGGCGAACTTATTGTTGAAGCAAGCGAAGATAAGGACGAGCTGATTATCTCTGATATGGATATGGATATGGTGCGCGAAATTCGCAACCAATGGCAATTCTTCCGTGACCGCCGCCCTGATACTTACCCAATTTTGACAGATATTAACCATTAAAATGCGCAAAATACTACTGTCATTGAGCATTATCACCCTTAGCTGCGCGGCGATAGCGCCGCCAGCCTTGGCTTGGGGCTTTGGCAAATCACCAACATGGTCGGGGCGCATTTATGCCGATAAACTGAGCGATACATATTTGCATGTTGGGGAGTTTAAGAGCCTTGGCGCATGTAAAAAAGCCGTGAGCAAAGCGACAAAAAAACGTAAAGCCCCCGAAGGCGAAAAATACCTCTGTGCTTTTGATTGCACGGAGAATGCAAAAAACGATATGCGCAATATATGCAAAGAAATTATTCGCGTTTTCCCATAGGGGCGCACAAAATGCCGCCATTAAGCTTAAGCGCGCTGCAAGAGCTTGAATTCTTCGGCAATGAAGTTAAAAATTTCCCGATGTTTTGAAATGGTGATGCGGTTTAATACTTCCGCATCGCTTGACCAGCAGTAATCAGCAACTTCGCTGTGCTGAATGGCAATTTGCGTAGCGTTTGGCACGCAAACATGGAAATATTTAGCGTGCTGCCCGTCATAATCGACGTTCTTTTTGGCCTTAAAACGTTCAGAAAAGGCGAACCAATTGACAAGGCTCGATTCATTAATCGCGGCAATTTTATCAATATTCACTTCTTCTTTTAATTCACGATACAGCGCTTCAAGGTCGGTTTCATTGGCCTCAACCCCACCGCCGACAAATGTCCATGAATGCGCATCATAGCCATGCGGGCGGATCAGCAGAAATTCATTATCTTCGTTGGTGATAATAGCGCGAACTTTTTTCTTTAACCGCAAGCCATCGATATCTACGAAATTATCTGCCATGTTTCTTTCCCCACGTTTATTGATCTTTGCAGCTTACATTATGTGTGAGAAAATTAAAAAAACGGTTAAGCCGCGCTGTAAATATAACTTCCCTTATGGCAAAGAAAACCGTATAAGCATGGCAGAACAATGAAAGATTATAAGAATATGTCCGAGACACAAAACTGGCAGCCTTGCGCAAGGCCAAGCATTGGCGACACATTACGTTGGAACGAGCCATTATGGGCCGCGCCTAATAAACCGCGCGGCAAGCGCGATCAAATCGGCGAGCAGCAAATTACCGCAACACTAAAAAGCAATAGCGAATTTTTAGAATTTGAGGTCTTAGAAGTGACCAAGCTTTCAGGTGACGATGCAGCGCTGCAAGTAAAACAAGGCGACGCGATCCGCCGCAAGAAGAAAACACTCGACCTTGGCGCATGCCACAAGGCTATCGCTTAAATTCTTGCTTGTTTTGCGCTACCCCGTGCAGCTTTACGGCGCGGTCTGGTTATTATCGACAAAATATGTCGCATAAAAACGATCAATATCTGATTTAAAGTCTAAATATTGTTTATCACGCAACAAAGTGTTGTCATCTTTTTCAACTTGCGATTCGTCACCAAGGCGCAAATGGTCTTCAACGCTTTCTTGCACCTCTGCGCGAAGATGTACCAAAAGATACTTACACTGCATATCATAGCATGAAGCTTGCGCTTCTAAGTTTCTTTTCAACAAATCAACATCCTCTTTCAATATCTTATTGCCTTTGATAAGGGGCTGATAATTATCGATCAGAACATTAAGCGCTTCAACGGGGCCTTGCTGTGTCTTTGTGTGTTTCATGATGGTTACCTCCATCTATACATACTCATACCATTATACCATAGTTCCATTTAATAAGTGCAATATAAGGCGTGATCCAGCCCTTCTCGGGCAAGAGCCTAGCTTCTACGCTAAAGTATAAACTTCATAAACAGTTAATATTTCGTGCTTTATAATTATATTAGTATTATTTAATGTAAATTTTTATTCACCTTGCTATATACAAAAAAAAGCTTATCTTTTTTCGCTGCATATAGCCGCAAACTATATTTTTATACGTACATTTTTTGGAGTATCTGACCTATGTTTAAACAATTTTTTAGCCTGATGACCAATAACCGCAAAGCCGCCAAAGACTACACAGATGAAGTCAAAGCGCTCAATGCCTCTCAAGCCATTATAGAATTTGATTTAAACGGCAATGTACTGATAGCGAATAAAAACTTCCTTCGCGTCGTCGGCTATAGTCTTGATGAGATACAGGGCAAGCATCACAGCATGTTTTGCGATGCAAACTATGTGCAGACGGCTGAATATAAAGCCTTCTGGAAAGACCTTACTTCTGGCACATATAGCGCCGGTGAGTATATGCGGTTTCATAAAGATGGTTCGCCAGTGTGGATTCAAGCATCTTACAACCCAATATTGGACGATGAAGGCAAAGTAAAAAAGATTATAAAATTTGCATCTGATATCACTGCGCAGAAAAATAGAAACACAAATTTCGAAGAGCAAATTAACGCTATTAATAAATCCTACGCGGTCATAGAATTTGACTTAAAGGGTCATGTTTTAACCGCAAACGGTAATTTTTTAGGCACACTTGGCTATAGCGCGGATGAAATCGTAGGACAGCATCACAGTATGTTCGTCGATAAACAATATGCCGCCAGCGCAGAGTATAAAGAGTTCTGGCACTCGCTCGCGGCAGGCAAATTTCATGCTGGTGAATATCCACGTATTGCTAAAGACAAAAGCACAATATGGATACAAGCCACATATAATCCTATCTTCGACATTTTCGGTAAAGTGACCAAAGTCGTTAAGTTCGCATCAGACATAACAGAGCAGAAATCTTCAAACGCTAATTTTAAAGGGCAAATCACTGCGATTAACAGGTCGCTTGCCGTTATTGAATTTGACCTTGATGGCACGATACGCGATGCTAATCAAAATTTCCTAAATGCGATGGGCTACACTATCGATGAAGTCACAAATAAACACCACAGCATGTTTGTCGAGGAAGGATACGCACAATCCGCAGCATATAAAGAATTTTGGCAAAAGCTGGCACAAGGACAATATGATAGCCGTGTGTTTTCAAGGCTTAACAAAGCAGGCGAAGAAGTTTGGATACAAGCATCATACAATCCAATACTCGATTCCGTTGGCAAGCCGTATAAGGTCGTCAAATACGCGACTGATATTACGCACCTTATCGCGCTAACGAACAAAGCTTCGCACGGCATGGGTGATGTTGCAGCGGCAACACAGGAAATGGCGGATTCTATTCAAGAAATTAACGCTAATATGCGTAACACAGAAGACGCGGCGCAAAATATTATTCATCAAACAAACACAACATCGACATCTGGTGATGATTTAACGTCTGCGACACAAAATATGGAAGATATTATAACCACGATTAAAGACATTGCAGAGCAAGTAAATATGCTCGCCCTTAATGCCACCATAGAAGCCGCGCGCGCGGGCGAAGCCGGTAAAGGCTTTGCCGTTGTCGCCGGCGAAGTTAAAAACTTAGCAAACCAAACCAGAAAAGCCGCAGAACAAGTGGAACAAGAAATAACCAAGACACAATCTATATCAAACGAAGTTGTCACCGGCATCAAGGAGATCAACAAATTTGGCGAACAAGTCAGCGGTTATATGTCATCAGTCTCAACCGCCATGGAGCAGCAAAGCGCCTTAACCAACAGCTTATCAAGCACAGCAGAAAAAACACTGCATGATGTCAACCAAATGAATGAAGCGATTAGGAATGGTTAGAGAGCATTAAGAAATAAGGGAAAATGGCTGGGGTACCTGGATTCGAACCAGGGATGGCGATACCAAAAACCGCTGCCTTACCGCTTGGCCATACCCCAACATTAACGTCTATAGAAAGTGGTGCCGCAACCAAGATTCGAACTCGGGACCTGATGATTACAAATCAACTGCTCTACCAACTGAGCTATTGCGGCGCATCACGATCTAGTGAGCAGCATATTAGCCATTTCTTCTCAAATGTCAAAAATTTTTTTCAACAAAATGTATTTTTTTACAAAAGCCTTTTTCTACAAGGTGTTAGATGTGCATTAGATTTGATTTACTGCCCTGTTTTACGCTATAATCGATAGATGGGAAGTATAAGGATTCTGTGTGCAGTGCAATGATCAACGATATAATATCCGCATTAAGTAAAAAAGACCATTATGCGTTGGCAATGCATGCGGCTGAGCTTGCGCAAAGTGACAATGGCGCGTCGTGTCTTTCCCCTTCATTAGCGCGCAATGCGGGGTTTGATGTTGATTATTTGGACTTGATCCAATATTTAAGCGGCGGGGCGATACAAGAATCGCCTGAGATACAAAATTTGCGCCGTATTTTATTGATCGAAAAAGGCTATGAGAAATGCGGTCATTTCTTTAAGGCACGGCTGGCTGAATTTAACCATATTATGCCTGATAAAAAAGGCTTAACAGGGTATGGTCATGACCGGCTTTATGCACATATCGCCCATGATAGCACGCTGAGCGAAGAACATATTATTGAGATTATGCGCCAAGAATCGCGCTTCATATTTTTCCACGGCATGGCGCGGCCTTCTTATAAAGAATTACTCTATTTCGAAAAAGTACGTAAAGTCGTTGAGAGCGACAGCGTCTTAGATTATTGCAGCGACAATGCCGATCTTGGCCTTTATTGCGCATTGCGTGGGCATAATGTCACCATCGCCCATATGGATGGCATATTATTAGAAGGCCTGCGCAAACGCTTTGCCCTGCGTAAATGCCGCGCGGATCTGCTGGCCATTAACGCGCAACTCCCCTTCCCTGAAATGGCGTTTAACAGTTTTAATTTGATTTTCGCCAATGACAGTCTTTTAAACACCACCGACCCTTTATTATTGTTAGAAGAGTTTAGAACGGCGCTGAAACGCAATGGATTGCTGATCCTGAGTCGCTACCCATTTCAAACAACGCCCCATGGGCTGAGCGCAGATAGCGCCGCGCGGCGTAAAACCATCACGGATTACATCGCTAAACATTTCGCGCCGACCTCTATTCCCGAAATATTTAAGAAAATTTAGCTAAAATACAATTAAATATTAAGATTATGTAAAATTAAATTTGATATGATTTAGTTATAGATTAGGTATGTGTGAGACAATTGCCCCTATAAAAAACAACAATAATTAAGGCGGCAAAGCGTATAGGGATATACGTTTAGAGAAGGTAGTGTGGACGATGGACGGGACAGAAAATTCTGATTTTCTTGGTTTCCAAGGTGATATGCAGCAATTAACAATCACGTTGATAAACCCCTATAGCGGAGAATTATTGCAAATTGATGATGAGTTTCTGGTCAATTCGCAAAATTATGACGGCAAAGGCGGTTTCGACTACCTGCTGATGAGCAATACCGGCGATGCATTGTTCTTAGATAAAACATCATTTTATAGCACCCCAAATGTTCAAGCGGGGGCCGTGACCATCCAAAATGTCGAATATATTATCGCGGGCGAAGGCGGCGATATTATCAATTTATCAAGCTATACAAACACCCTTGATGCCATCCGCATTGATGGCGGGGCGGGCGATGATATTCTCTGGACGAATGATGGTGATGACATTGTCAGCGGCCTTGATGGCAATGACCATATTGTTACAGGCGCAGGTAATGACCACCTTAAAGGCCAAGATGATGATGATTACCTTAATGGCGGCACAGGCGCAGATTTTCTTGAAGGCGGCAATGGCGATGATATCCTAACCTATAGCGTTGATGCACAATGGGCCGGCGCAGCGGGTGATAACGCATTATACGATATTACAGGCACAAATCACAGCTATGATACATTTAAAGGCGACACAGGCTATGACGTGCTTAACCTAACTGATGGCGCTGACACGCTGCTGATTACAGATAATGCATCGCCGCGCCATAGTTCGTCAGGCGGTGATCGCGTTAACGGCATTGAAAACATCAACGCTGGCGCTGGCGATGATATTATCGACCTTGCCAATAGCAGTATTTACGGCGAAGATATTGAAATTTATGGCGGCGAAGGTGACGATTTCATACGCGCAGGCAGCGGCGATGATGTGCTTTATGGCGGCGCTGGAAATGACGCGCTTTATGGCGGCGCTGGTGATGATATTTTATATGGCGGCAATAATAGCGGCGCAATAGAGACCAATGCGCATTTATTTGCAAATGATCACCTTTTCCCAAGCCTTCAAGAACGCAAACACATAAAGAAGGTTTTAGGCGAAGATTCAACGCCCATTGGCATCAGCGATGGCGATTTATCAGTAGAGTATAGCACCACTGCGACTTTCACCTTTCATGAATCTGGCGCAGGTTATCGTAACACATTAGGCTTTTACCGCATCAACCATGAAGATGGCACAATAGAAGGTATTGAAATCGGCTTCACAAATGTCAAAGATTACGACCCAGGGACAGCTTATAGCGTAACGCTGCCTGGTGCGCCAGATAGTGATTTTGGCTTTTTTATCATCGCGAATGGCTACACCCATAATAAAAGCTATCGTGACATTGACATGAACGGCGAAAACCTGCGTTTCATATATGATTTTGGAGGTGAAAATGAACGCGCAGCAACCATATTTGATGATGGTGATGACGTATCACTTATCTATGATGATGGCAGCGTCATCAAGTCCCTTAAAGGTGAGGTTTACCACACAACAGAGCGCGGCGGCGATACATCGATCAATGCCGATGAAAAAGATCATGTTGTATCAGGCTTAATTGATGAAAATGATCAAAGCGTTTTGCGCATTGGCTTTGAAGACTTAAAAAACCTTGGTGATGCGGATTATAATGATGTTGTCTTTGATTTAAAAATAGCAGGGCAAACCGTTGATACCAGCGAACAAGGCAATGACGTTTTGGTTGGCGGTGGCGGCAATGACCAATTATATGGCGAAGGCGGACATGATTTATTGGTCATGGGCGAAGGTGCGGATATCGCCTATGGCGGCAGCGGGCATGACATTTTCAGCTTTGATGTGTTAGATTCGCAAACCGACATTATTGCCGATTATAACATTATGGGCGATCAGGACATTCTCGACATCGCAAATATTCTTGATGGCTACGACCCATTAAGCGATGCGATTAGCGACTTCGTTCAGCTCAGCGCCGCAGAAAATGGCGACACGATCATTCAAGTGAATGATGGGGCGGCCTTTGTTGACGCAGTACAAATCATCGGCGGGCTTGGCGATAATACACTGCAAGAATTAATAGATAATGGCAGCTTGGTTGTTGAACACTCTGCGCTTTAAAGTCGCGCCACCTTGACATCAAAGCTATAATCACACAAAGTTAGCGCATCATATTATTACCGTTTACGGCATAAGGATGCATGCTCTTCACTCATCACATTGACGCATTACTCAACCGCTATATTGCCGACCCTGCCGCTATCACAATAGCGGATATAATCCCGCTTATTGATTATCTCGCGCAGCAAACAATAGATATTCCAAACCATATTAAGCCGCAGCTTCAGAACAAGGAAGAAGGCACCGTTGCAGACAAGATCCCTGCAACCATGCTGATACAAGGCAATGACACCGCCCGCGCCTCTCCCACTTCGCCCCAAAGTAAAAAAGCCGCCATTATCACCATAGGCGTACATGGTAATGAAATTTACGCAGGAGCAATCTGCGCCCTTGAAATTCTCAAAACGCAAAAACAAGGCTGTCTTGCAGGCGATATCATTTTGCAGCTTGGCAACATCAAAGCGATTAAGGGCTATTTAGACAGCTATGACCCGAAAATTGATTACACTGCGCGGGCAGGCTGGCGCTGCACTTACGGCAAAGAACTTACCGCGCGCACGATTAGCCTTGCTGATGGCAGCGCCATCGACGTACAAGACGATTTGAACCGCACTCCTAAAAATGTGATGTCCCTGCCGCGCGGTGCGCATCCGAATATTGACCGCGCACAGGAAATTATTTGGACAGCGCGCGCGCTTGAACAGGGCTTGCTACCTGATGCGCATGGCGTTTTACGCGCCGCCGCGCATAAGCGTGATATTGGTTTTATTCTGCACCCGCACACCTCTCGCTCTCCTAATGGCATTACCAACCTTAGCCTACCTGCCAAAAGCCGAGAAGGTCTGAAAAATGGCGCGTTTGGCAAACCGTTTATCCATACGCCGCCTTATATGATGAATATCGTCCATTGGCTCGGCACTGGGCTTGGCGGCGATGACAATTACACAATGACACGGCTGCTGAGCGAAGAGATGGCGACCCTGCCGCTTGTCATCACGGCAGAGCTTGGCAACCATGAAAATATAAAAACGCCATGCGGCCCTTCACTAATGACAACTGCGCAGCATTTCACGGCGGGGCTATTAGAAAGCCGCGGCCTCGGCGCTCCATCATTTTTAAAGAACGCCTATAATTTCAGCGCGAACAAGCATCAATTTAAATATTATGAAGCGCAGCTCGGACGGATGCAGCTGCGCTATTTAGACGGATTCTCCCAAATCAAAAACGGCGACGTGATATACCCTGTGCGTCAAATGGATGATACGGAGCGCGATACGCTTTCCTTGCGCAATATAGCCGCCAAGATCATTTTAATAGATGATCAAGGCCACGCGGAGATATTTGATGCCACTTTAGCGCAGCAAAATCAGGCGCGGATCAAGGCGGCGCATAGCGCCTATTACCAAGCTTTCCCCTTTGAGTTAGAAGAAATAAAAGGCGGTGAAACATTGTTTTTAAGCATTAAAAAAGATGGCACAGCACTGAGCCTTAAAGCACAGCATGATTTCCACGCTATTTTCCCATGGCCGATGCAGAGCTTTTTCCCGCTAACATTTGACCCAGCTTTGCATGGAGATATGAAGATTTATAATACATCAACATCTATGCGTGAGATCACTTTGCCTGCACCACAAAGCAGCGCACATAACAGCAAGCCCCCAGCGCCACAAAATACGCCGCGCCCGTGAATAGAGTGCGTTAAAATAAGTAAGGGTAAATAAGTAGGGGCGTTATTCTTCGCTCTGAGTGTCTTCATTCGCGTCTTTATCCGCGTCCATGTTCTCTGTCTCCGCTGGCTTTACGTCTTTAGCATCAACGCAGTCAAGCACCCACACATCGTAAACAGGGTGATCCATCGCCGAAAGGCCAGGCGATGAAGCAAACATCCAGCCACTGAAAATCCATTTTGATTTATTCTCTGGTGTTTTTTCCCAGATTTGCAAAAAAGCGAGAGATTCAGGCTCTTCAATTGGCGGCGGTTCTTTACAGGTTTGCGGGCGAATATAAACATCGCCGAATTTCACTGTTTCGCCAACTTTAACATCAAAACTTACTGTGCGGGCGGTAATTTTATCAAGGGCTCGCAGACGGACCGCAGGGAAAACCTCCATCGATGCATCAACTGCTTGCGGGGTATCATCCGCGCGAAAAACTGTTTCTTCGCCCATTTCTTCTTCGTCAGGCGTTTGCGCGCTTTGCTGATTTGTGTCTAATATATTCGGCGCATCCAAAGGCACCATTTCAATGCTCTGTGCATGGCTAGCGGCGCTAAAAGGCAGGCTAAAAGCCAGAATTACGGCAAGACGTAAGAACAATTTTTCTACTCTTCTTTATTTTGCATACTGAAGATGAATTTGCCTAATAGCTGTTCTAAGTTTTGTGGCGCTTGGGTGGTTTCAATAATGTCACCATCACCAAGAAGCTCATCCATACCGCCCGGCTGCAGCGCCAAGTACCGCCCACCAAGCAAGCTTGCCGATGAAATCACCGCCGCAGTATCTTCTGAAAGTTCAATCGCAGAATCGACGCTCATATGCACCATTGCTAAATAGCGTTTTGGGTCGAGTTTAATATCTTGCACTGTGCCGACTTTTACACCGCTCACCTGCACATTGTCGCCAATAGACAGGCCGCCAACATCAGTGAAGGCTGCAATAATCTCATAGCCATTTTCTGTTTTTACATCTGCCTTTTGTGCAGAATAGCTTAAAAACAGCGCCGCGACACCAATAACCAAAGCGCCAGTGATTGTTTCAATTGCATTATGTTTCATTTATCTTACCCGATCCCATATATACGAATAGTTTACTTATGGCCTAAAAGCCTTAACGTGAAAAGTGTTATTTATTGCGGCGGTGTCCATGCCTCATAATCACCGCCCGCTGCGTCGCGCTTGCCGCCTTTTAACTGGTGACCTGGCGGCATATATGCATCATCTGTGCCTGTGGCGTTGGCTCTATGTGGCTGCTGCCAATTACGGCGGAAACTTGGCGCAGATTCATCCAAAGACGGATAAACATCTGTTTGGTGATGCAGCCAGCCATGCCATTCTGGCGGCACGGCGCTTGCTTCGGGCGCGCCTTTATAAACCACCCAGCGGCGTGTGTGATGATAACCCTTGCGCGGCGCGCCTTCGTAATATTTGTTACCAAATGCATCCGCGCCCATCAATTTGGAGCGCGTGGTCATGTTAAACCATGTGATATGTACAGGTGATATAACGCCCAATATGCTGAACAAAGATTTAAACAAACGCATGGCTGCTCCTTAAATGTGCCCTGCAAGACAATAAAATGATAACGCTATCACTCAATCATTCTTGCATGAATATGCTAAGTAATTTATCTTTTCCTTACCGAGATTGCAAGAGAGTGAATCGGCTGAAAGGCAATAAACCATGATTTCAACACAAGAAATTTACAATCGCCTCGAAAATATGGGGCTGCGTTTACCCAAAGTCGCAGCGCCCGCCGCGAATTACGTGCCCTATGTTATCAGCGCGCAACACGTGCATATTTCAGGCCAATTGCCATTTATAAATGGTGAACAAAGCCATATTGGTCGCCTTGGCGATACGATAAGTGATGAAGATGGCATTGCTGGGGCGCAAAACTGCGCCTTAAATATCCTCGCGCAGCTTGATGCTGCCATCGCGCAGGATTGGTCACGCGTTAAGCGCTGCGTCAAACTTGGCGGCTTTGTCAATTCAACGCCGCAATTTACCGCGCAGCCCGCCATTATTAACGGCGCGTCAAACTTGATTGGTGATGTGCTGGGGGATTGCGGACAGCACGCACGTTTTGCGGTCAGTGCATGTAGCCTGCCTTTTGGCGTAGCGGTTGAAATTGACGCGTTGTTTGAAATCGCCTAAAAGGGTTCGCGCAGTCGCCAAATTATTTCTGAGGGTCGATCACTTTGTAATAATAACGCCCTGCAATATATTCACCGGCAACATTGGCGTAAAAAGGGTGTGAGCCGATATGGACATAGCCCATGCTTTCATAAAGCGCTATCGCCGCCGTTTGCGTCTCACGCACATCCATATTTAAAACTTTAAACTCGGCCTCCAAAGCGACTTTTTCGGCATGTTCTACAATCATGCGTGCCAAGCCATATTGGCGTGCCCAAGGGGCAACAAATATCGAATTTAACTGCGCAGCATGTGCCTGTGCTTGGTTGTTATTTGGCGGCATGGTTATTTGCGCCGTGCCGCAGATTACGCCATCTAAACGGCCAATAATTAACTTTCGCGCGGGCATGGTGACAACGCCCTGCCAGTATCTCTCCAATATCTCACGCGCGGGCAATTCCACCCAACCAAAGCCACCGCCTGCATCAATCGCAGAATCGGTCGCATCGCATAAGTCATTCAAATCAGGTAAAGAAAGCTGCTCTTCGATCAGCTCAATGCTTACTTCGGGGGGCAGTGTCTTCAGCTTCGCTTGATCCATCTTATCGGCCTCCATATTGTAAAATACCTTATATATTAAACCATAAATATCGTAAAATTAGGTTATAATTAGATAAAATTGTATCTAATTGATGCTGCGCAACATGCGCAAGCTTTATGCCGCAAGTTCCAGCAGCGCATTGATTGTTTTTTCCGCGCCAACAGCAATCTGCCCAATCGAGGCATCAAACATATAACACGGGCTGGTGACAATCTTATTATCGCCATCAACAATAATCTGTTCATGCTCACTAATCGTATGGGTTGCGCCGCAAGCTTCAATTTCACTGATTGTCGGTGCGTCACTGCCAATCGTTACATTGACATCACCAAACACCGCCGCGAGGACAGCTGGCGAAATGCATAATGCGCCGATAGGTTTTTGCGCGCGTTTCATTGCCTGTAATGCTGCTTTGACATCATCATTCACTGTGGCCTGCGCGCCTTCAAAGGCAAAGTCGGAAAGATTTTTTGCTGCGCCAAACCCGCCCGGTAAAATCACCGCATCAAATTCATCTGCATCAAAATCCGCAAGGTCATTTATTGCGCCGCGGGCAATGCGCGATGCCTCAATCAACACATTGCGCTGCTCGTCCATTTCTTCGCCGGTGATATGGTTAATTACATGGTGCTGGTTTATGTTGGGGGCGAAACACACAGAGGACGCGCCCGCTTTATCAATCGCCAATAAAGTGCAAACCGATTCGTGAATTTCCGCGCCATCAAAAACGCCACAACCTGAAAGGATAACCGCTATCTTCTTGCTCATATGCCTTATACCTTGCGTAAAATCTATGTTGATATGTGATAACTACATAGGCGCTTAAGGCGCAAAAATCAAGCCCGCCATTATATGCGCCGCAATAGAGCCGCCTTTTTTCTTTACATAGAGGGCGCGCTTAATTATCACTAAACATATAACAAAAAATAAAAACAAGAAGGCAGGGAAACGTAATGCATAATAATGATATGCCACCACCGCCGCTTTCGGCGCTGATCAATGATGTTTATCTTGGCTACATTAGCCAGCAAGACAATCAAGACAATGTTATTCGTGAAATTTTCCCTTATGGCGACGGTGCGCCCGCAATGGTTGTGCCCGGCTTTATGGCGCATGATAAAATCACAGCTTCCCTTGGCAATTTTGTCTCGAGCCTTGGCTATGCAGGTAAAAAATGGAAAGGCGGGCTGCATTTAGGGGTCAGCGATTATAAATTGCAGCATTTTTCGGATCGACTTGAACATATTTATAAAAAACATGGCGCGCGCCCCGTCACTCTTATTGGTTGGTCACTAGGCGGCGTTGTTTCGCGCGAAATGGCACGCCAGCACCCTGAAATGGTGGCGCAAGTCATTACAATGGGCAGCCCGATCAAGGCGCTGAGCGCACCTGATTCCACACATTTAAAAGGCGCATTTGATTTTGCAACGGCGCTTGACCAAAAAATTGGCGCGGCGCAAGAAATTATGGCTGAAACGCCCGCGCTTTTAAAGTTTCACCTCAGCCCTAGAAACACATTAGCTGATAAATTTGCTTTGGCCGCCGCCTACCCCCTTAGCTGCGCAGCGCGGCTTCTCAAACAACCGCGCATCGTTACAGATGCAGATTTCATGGCACAAATTGCAAGCCCCATAGATGTGCCATGCACGCATATTTATACGCAAAATGATGGGGTGGTACATTGGCAAACATGCATTGATGATGAAACGCCAATAACACAAAACATCGAAGTCGGTACAAGCCATATCGGCCTGCCGTTTGATGCCGCTGTGCGCCTGATTATCGCTGACCGTCTGCACCATAACAGCGCAGGCAATAAAAGCGCGTGGTCGCGCTTCGACCCGAGCATATATAAAGGGCTTTTTGATTTCGCAGCGCCAATGGCACATCAAACAATAACGCCACCACCCCCGCCAAAAGCACCTTAAACCATCGCGCAAAATATAACTTGCCGCGCCCACCATTCCGTGGTTTAAAGACTTACTATATCCACTTTTTCGCGCACCCGTAGCTCAGTGGATAGAGCACTGGTTTCCGGAGCCAGGTGTCGCAGGTTCGATTCCTGCCGGGTGCGCCATAATTTTTCGTTTCGCTTTGCACGCTATATTCCCTCACCAAATTTTCTATGTTATAACTCTGTCATAAAAATAAAAAGTTTATGGGAGAAATCAGATGTCCGCCAAAGCTGCATTAGCCACAGAAAATCGTATTATCAAAGCATCGCACGCCCTAAAGCCCTCAACCAAAGCGGGGTGGGTGACGGAAGCGCCAATACGTATGTTGATGAATAATTTGGATGCTGAGGTTGCTGAAAACCCGAACGAATTAGTTGTTTATGGCGGCATTGGGCGCGCCGCGCGGAATTGGGATTGTTATGACACGATCATTAAAACCCTCACCAATTTGGATAAAGACGAAACCATGCTTGTCCAGTCAGGTAAGCCTGTCGGCGTATTTAAAACCCATGAAAATGCGCCGCGCGTTTTAATCGCCAATTCAAACCTTGTGCCGCATTGGGCAAACTGGGATCACTTCCATGAGCTCGACCAAAAGGGGCTGATGATGTATGGGCAGATGACCGCAGGATCATGGATATATATTGGCTCGCAAGGTATTGTCCAAGGGACTTATGAAACTTTTGTTGAAGCAGGGCGTCAGCATTATGATGGCGATTTAAAGGGCAAATGGATTTTAACCGGCGGGCTTGGCGGTATGGGCGGCGCGCAGCCATTAGCCGCAACCATGGCAGGCGCATCAATGCTCGCCGTTGAATGCAACCCTGAGAGCATCCGCAAGCGCTTAGAAACTAAATATTTAGATGTGCAAACGGATAATCTTGATGACGCGATCGCCTTGATTGAAGCTGCACATAAAGACGGCAGAGCCGTTTCTGTGGGCTTACTTGGTAACGCCGCCGATATTTTCCCTGAAATTGCCGCGCGCGCAAAGAACGACCCGCGTTTCCGCCCAGATATGGTGACTGACCAAACCAGTGCGCATGACCCGCTTAATGGGTATTTGCCGCAGGGCTGGAGCTTAGAACATGCCGATAAAATGCGCGCCCAAGACCCGAAAGCCGTGATTAAAGCGGCGAGCGAATCCATGGCTATTCATGTCCGCGCGATGATCGATTTGCAAAATATGGGCATTCCAACATTTGACTATGGCAATAATATTCGCCAAGTCGCCAAGGATGAAGGGGTTAACAATGCATTTGATTTCCCAGGCTTTGTGCCTGCTTATATCCGCCCGCTTTTCTGTCGCGGCATTGGTCCGTTCCGTTGGGCGGCGCTTTCTGGCGACCCTGAAGATATTTATAAAACAGACCAGAAGGTCAAAGAGCTTATCCCTGATAACCCGCATCTGCATAACTGGCTTGATATGGCGCGGGAGAGAATCAGCTTCCAAGGCTTGCCTGCACGTATATGCTGGGTCGGTTTAGGACAGCGCGCGATGCTCGGTAAGGCATTTAATGATATGTACGCCAATGGCGAGCTGAAAGCGCCTGTCGTGATTGGGCGTGACCATCTCGATTCAGGTTCAGTCGCCAGCCCCAACCGCGAAACCGAAGCGATGAAAGACGGCAGTGACGCGGTATCGGACTGGCCTTTACTCAACGCCCTGCTGAACACAGCAGGCGGCGCAACATGGGTGTCATTGCATCATGGCGGCGGCGTGGGCATGGGATTCTCGCAGCATAGCGGCATGGTGATTGTCGCCGACGGCACGGACGAAGCCCGCAAACGGTTAGAAAACGTCCTGACCAATGACCCGGCAACAGGGGTGATGCGTCACGCCGATGCAGGATATCAAGAGGCGATTGATTGCGCCAATGAACAAAACCTCCATTTGCCCATGATTAACGGATAGTACACCATGTTTGATTTTGAATTAAAAGCGGGCGCATTAAGCCTAAATGATCTGCGCCGCATCTATCGCGAGCCTGTGCGTTTAAGCCTCAGCAAAGATGCCGAGGGCAAAATCGCAGGAGGCTGCCAAGTTGTGAAAGACGTGATCGCTTCTGGTGATACGGTTTACGGCATTAATACAGGCTTTGGTAAGCTTGCAAAAAAGCGCGTCAGTGTAGAACAGCTTGAAAAACTGCAAGAAAACCTGATCCTCTCGCATTGTACAGGCACAGGCTACACGCTTTATGATGAAATTACGCGTATCATTATGGTTTTAAAAATCAACTGTATGGCGCAGGGTTTTTCAGGTGTGCGCCCTGAGCTTATTGATGCGCTGATTACATTATTAAACAAAGAAATTTATCCTTGTATTCCTGCCAAAGGTTCAGTCGGCGCATCAGGCGACCTTGCCCCGCTTGCCCATATGAGCGCCGTGTTATTGGGATACGGTCATGTGCGCGTCAACGGCGCGGTGCTATCTGCCAAGCAAGGTTTAGAATTAGCAGGTTTAACGCCTATGACCCTCGCCCCGAAAGAGGGGCTCGCCTTAATTAACGGCACGCAGGTTTCCACTGCCCTTGCACTGCGCGGCTTATTTGCCACAGAAAACTGTTTTGCCGGCGCTGTTGTTGCTGGCGCATTAAGCGTCGAAGCCGCCAAAGGCAGCCCCGCGCCGTTTCGCGCTGAGATCCACGCCGTACGTGGGCAAAAGCCGCAAATTGACGTCGCGGCAACATATCGCGCCCTATTGGATAATAGCGAAGTGCGCGAATCGCATAAAGATTGCGAACGCGTGCAGGACCCTTATTGCCTGCGCTGTATTCCGCAGGTCATGGGCGCGTGTTTAAGCACCATCCGCCATGCCGCCGAAGTTTTAGAGGTCGAATCTAACGCCGTGACCGATAATCCTCTCGTTTTTCAAGAAAGCGGCGAAATTCTCTCTGGCGGTAATTTCCACGCTGAGCCTGTCGGCATGGTTGCCGATGCTCTTGCCGTTGCAATCGCCGAAATTGGCAGCATATCAGAGCGCCGCACCGCGATGTTAATTGATGATAATCAAAGCAATTTACCGGCCTTTTTAATCGAAGATGCAGGGGTCAATTCAGGCTTTATGATTGCCCATGTTACCGCCGCCGCGCTGACTAGTGAAAACAAGCAAAATGCATATCCTGCGGTGGTCGATTCCATCCCAACGTCAGCAGGGCAAGAAGACCATGTCAGCATGGCAACCCACGGCGCAAGGCGTTTGGTCAAAATGAGTGAGAACGCCGCCGTAATTGTCGGCATTGAACTGCTCTCGGCAGTGCAGGGGCTTGAATTTCACCGCCCACTAAAAACATCCGCGAAGTTAGAAGAAGTCATCGCGCTTGTCCGCACTCACGTAACAAATTTAACCGAAGACCGTTTCTTTGCCCCTGATATAGACGCCGCGCGTAAAATTATCGAAGGTGATGATTTAATACGCTATAGCCAGAATATCCTGCCCTCATTTGCAGAGCAATAAGCCATGGATATATTCACGCTGCACACAGGGGATAGCCCGCTGATTATATCCTCGCCGCATTCGGGAACCCACGTGCCTGACGCGATTAAAGCGAAACTCACCCCTGCTGGGCATGATTTATGTGATACGGATTGGCATGTTGATAGACTGTATAATGATTACGTGCGCGTCAATGGCGCAACATTTATCCGCGCCAATTATTCACGTTATGTGATTGATTTAAACCGCCCGCCAGATAATCAGGCGCTTTACCCCGGTCAAGCAAAGGTGCCGCTTTGCCCTGATTTTACATTTCGTGAAGAGCCCATTTATCAAGATGGATTAGCGCCAGATGATAATGAGATTGCCCAGCGCCTGAAAACATATTGGCAGCCTTATCATGATGAAATTGCGGCGCAAATCGCAAGGGTCAAAGCCATTCACGGCTATGCAATTTTATGGGATGCCCATTCGATCCGTCAGCATATACCGCTGTTGTTTGATGGTGATTTACCTGATTTAAACCTTGGTACGGCGAAGGGCGCAAGCTGCGCACCTGATATTGAAAATGCCGCCATGGAAGTGATTAAAAAATCACCTTTTAGCCATGTGTTAAATGGGCGGTTTATTGGCGGTTATATTACGCGCCATTATGGCGACCCTGCGCATAACGTCCATGCGCTGCAAATGGAAATTGTCCGCAGCCTTTATATGGATGAAGAGGGATATAAATATGTCCCTGATAGCGCAGCAAAACTCATTACCTGTTTAAACGGCGTGCTCGACGCCGTCACGCACCACGCTGGTACAAGGGTTGCAACCAAACCGATACGCTAAATCCGCAGGCTGTTCTATATCCCATATCGCGAAGTCAGCGCGATAGCCTTTTTTAAGCCGCCCGCAATCACGCCAGCCCAGCGCCGCCGCCGCATGTTTGGTCACTCCAGAAAGCGCTTCTTCTGGGGTCATGTGAAATAAGGTGCAGGCCATGTTGAGCATTAACAGTAATGAATGGGCAGGCGAACTGCCAGGGTTTAAATCCGTCGCAATCGCCATTGGGATAGCATATTGGCGCAGCAAATCAAGCGGCGGCTTTTTGGTTTCGCGCAGGAAGTAATATGCCCCCGGCAATAACACCGCCGCCGTGCCGCCACGCGCCATAGCGCGAATACCGTCTTCGGTTAAGTGTTCCAAATGATCCGCCGATAGGCCGTGATATTTCGCGCAAAGCGCTGCGCCTTGTTGATCTGATAATTGTTCGGCGTGAATTTTTACCGGCAGTGATAATTCTTTCGCCTTCGCAAAAACGCGCTCCGTCTGCGCGGGCGTAAAGCCGATATTTTCACAAAACGCATCCACCGCATCAACCAAACCCATTTCTGCCAAAGTCGGCAATGTTTCCGCGCATATTTCATCAATATAACCATCAGGATTATTTTGATATTCAGGCGGCAGCGCGTGTGCGCCTAAAAATGTACGTTGAATACGAATATTATGTTCTTCGCTCAGCCGCGTTGCGACTTTCAGCATTTTGGCTTCATTGGCGAGGTCTAGGCCGTAACCTGATTTAATCTCAACGCCAGTTACGCCTTCTTTCATCAGGGCGACAAGGCGCTTTTCGGCTGCTTTATACAGCGTCTCACTACTGGCTTCGCGTGTTGCCTTAACCGTTGAAATAATGCCGCCGCCAGCGCGCGCAATCTCTTCATAGCTTGCGCCTTTAAGGCGCTGTTCAAATTCACCTGCGCGGCTACCGCCAAACACCATATGGCTGTGGCAATCAATCAGGCCGGGGGTGATCCATTTTCCTTTAACATCATGGATGGTCTGGGCATCGTGTTCAGGTAAATCATTATGACGGCCGATCCAAACGATTTTACCTTTCGCGACCGCAATCGCGCCATTTTCAATGATGCCGTAATCGCCATTGCCGACCATTGTTGCAATATGTGCATTGACCCATATAGATTCCCACATAATTTTCCCTTATAGTTAAGCTCAACTTTGATGGAGTTTATCCTATGCAACGATATTTGGCAAAGGCCGCGTTACTGCCCAATGGATGGGCGGATAATGTTTTACTGACAATCGATGATACTGGGCATTTCCATGATGTCCAAAGCAATGCCGAAATCAGCAGCGCCGCTGTCGGTGTTCTCCGCGAAGATATAATCATCCCCGCCATGCCAAATTTACATTCCCACGCCTTTCAGCGTGCCTTTGCAGGGCAGAGCGAATTTTCTACCGCTGCGCAGGATAGCTTTTGGACATGGCGCGCCCTGATGTATGATTTTGCTCAAACATTAGACGCGTCAGAACTCGAACGCATCGCCACCGCGCTATATAAAGAAATGCGCAAAGCAGGCTATGGCCATGTCGGCGAATTTCACTATATTCACCACGCGCCAGATGGCACGCCTTATAATGACCCTGCCGCACTTTCCCACGCCATGATCCGCGCCGCGCAAAATGCAGGTATTGGCATTACATTGCTGCCTGTACTTTATGCCTATAGCGGCTTTGGCGCGAAACCACCCGAAGATGGCCAAAAACGCTTTTTACATGACGCGCAAAGTTACCTTGCCCTCATCTGTCAGTTACATAAACAATATAAAGACACGCCACGCGTTAAAATCGGCGCAGCTTTTCACTCCCTTCGCGCCGTATCACCCGAAATAATCCGCGACACATTAGCAGGCTTAAATGAAATAGACCCCACTATGCCGATCCATATCCATATCGCCGAACAGGTGAAGGAAGTTGACGACTGCATTAATTGGTGCGGCAAGCGCCCTGTCGCATGGCTTTTAGAAAACGCGCCCGTCAACCAAAACTGGTGTTTAGTCCACGCCACTCATATGGACGCCGATGAAACCAAAGCCCTCGCCCAAAGCGGCGCAATCGCGGGGCTCTGCCCCATCACCGAAGCGAATTTAGGGGACGGTCTATTTAACTTGGAAGATTATATAAAGGCAGGCGGCGCATGGGGTATTGGAAGTGATAGCCATATCATGATTAACATGCTTGAAGAACTCCGTCTCCTCGAATACGGACAGCGCCTCACCCATCGCCGCCGTGCCATTGCCCGCACGGATGACCAGCCACATGTCGGCAATTATCTCTACACCGCCGCCCTTAATGGCGGGGCGCAGGCACTCGGCGTCAAAACAGGGCGATTAGAAACAGGCTATCGCGCCGATTTCCTCACCCTCGACATAATAGAGGCCGCCGCGCAAGACTATATACTCGACCAATTAATCTTCGCGGGGAATATCGTGATTAAGGACACATATATTGGCGGAATATGAAACACTCCCCCCCCCCAAAAAAGCTTGCATTATGTAAACTTATATCGTATAACTTGCTAACCTTATTGAGGAGGAATTAATTATGACCATTCAAGATTACCTACCAGAAGCACAAGAAAGAGCACAGATTGCAGCAGAAAAATTAAACAAAAGAGAAGAACTGCGCTTTGCCCGTGTTCAATTCTTTTTAACAGAAACATTTTCTGAAGCAGCCAAATTAGAAAAGACCGCCGCGTCAGCAATCGCAAACAAACAACCGCTTTATGTTGAATTACGTGATACACGTCGCTGCGATAGCTTCTCTAATTTCTTAGGCGCCGTTAAAGAAGTATTCCTTTCTAGCGGTAGCGCAGGTGTCACTCCAGAAGACATACAAAGCAATAAAGCTTATCAAAATTATGCAGATAAACTTAGCGCGTGCGGGCATCCTGTACAAAATATAGAAATCAATACGCACACCGAATTTAGGGGCCCTAGTTATCGTGTGGCAAAGCTATCACTGCAACACGATTAAACCGCCAATTCTGCTATATCTTTATAAAGCTCTAAGCTCTCTGGATTGGCTAGGGCTTCAACGTTTTTAACGTCACGGCCGTGAATAATGTCGCGCACAGCGATTTCGGTGATTTTGCCGCTTCTGGTACGTGGGATGTCTTTAACCGCAATCACTTTGGCGGGCATGTGGCGCGGTGATGCGCCGCTGCGGATTTGATTACGGATTGTTTTTATAAGGTCTTCATCAAGGGTTTTGCCCGCTTTCATGACAACGAAAAGGATAACGCGGACATCGCCTTGCCAATTTTGGCCGACGCAGATGCTCTCCGCGACGTCTTCTATTTTTTCAACTTGGCGGTAAATTTCAGCCGTACCAATGCGCACGCCGCCAGGGTTTAGCGTTGCGTCTGAGCGTCCATGGACGATTAAGCCGTGATGCTGCGTTTTTTCAACCCAATCACCATGATGCCAGACATTATCATACTGGGCGAAATAGGCTTTGTGATATTTTGCGCCATCGGGATCATTCCAAAAACCGACAGGCATTGATGGGTGCGCGTTAAGGCAGACAAGTTCCCCTGCGCCCGCGCCTTCTGCCATAGCCTTACCCGTATCATCGAAAATCTGCACATCAACCGCCAAGGCAGAGCCTTGTAACTCCCCCCTATAAACGGGTGATATTGGATTACCAATGCCAAAGCTGGCGGAGACAACATCCGTGCCGCCATAAATTGACGCCAAATGAACATCGCTTTTAATATGGTCATAGACAAAATCAAAACCTTCATGGACAAGCGGCGAGCCTGTGGAGGTGACGATACGCAAATCAGATAAATCATATTGCTGATTAGGATATATATGGTTGGTTTTGAGCGCTTCGATATATTTGGCGGATGTACCAAATAAATTACATTTATTTTTGGATGTAAACTCCCACAAAATATGCCCATCATCATGGAAGGGCGAGCCGTCATATAAAAGCACAGTGGCCTCAACGGCGAGTGCCGAGATCAGCCAATTCCACATCATCCACCCGCAAGTCGTAAAATAAAAGACGCGGTCGTCTTTACCCATATCACAATGCAGTGATAGTTCTTTAACATGCTGCAATAATGTGCCGCCATGGCCATGGACGATACATTTAGGCGCGCCCGTTGTGCCTGATGAGAACATGATATAAAGCGGATGATTAAAATCAACGCGGCTATATATAATATCACACACATCATAGGCGGCGGTAAACGCATCAAGCGTTACAGTGTTCGGCAGGTCTGCTATATCTTGATCGCCATCCATATAGGGAACGATGATGGTCTTTTGTAATGATGGTAGGGCGGGAATAATCTGTGCCAATTTTTCGCGCTGATCTAATATTTTGCCGCCATAATAATAATGGTCAACGGTGAACATTAATTTGGGCGCGGTTTGCCCAAAACGGTCGGTCACGCCGCCAACGCCAAAGTCAGGGGAGGCCGAAGAAAATATTGCGCCGAGCGCAGCGGCGGCAAGCGCGACATAAATCGTCTCTGGCATATTGGGCATATAAGCGGCGATGCGGTCGCCCTTTTCAATGCCCGCGTCAATCATAGCTTGCTGAATTTTTGAGACTGCGGCGTAGACATCAGCAAAGCTTTGTACGCGCTGCGCCCCTTGTTCGGTTTTAAATATCAGCGCCGGCGCATCATCACGGCGCTTGAGCATATTTTCCGCGTAGTTAATTTGCGCTTCGGGGAAGAACTTTGCGCGTTCTAAATCATTCTGGTTAATCAGGACAGGGCCTGTTTTTTCGCCAAGTATGCCCGCATAATCCCAATATTCTGACCAAAAAATTTCAGCATTATCGACAGACCATTTATGAAAAGCGGGGTAATCGGACAGCGCGAGCTTATACTTGTTTTCTATATGCGTTTTAAATTTATGCATTTGGGAGCGTTCAACATTTTCCGCTGCTGGTACCCATAATGGTGCTTCATTTTCGATCATCGCGCTTATTTGGCTCATCCAAGCCCCCCATATATTTTTTAAAAATATTTAATTTTATAAAAAAAACGTTATCATAAATGTAACGCGGCGCACAATCCTTACGAATATAAAAC
>DELD01000012.1:0-43447 GCA_002354205.1 Micavibrio sp. UBA2705
CTTCAAAAAACGCGATGACCGCGGTTCGTTTGAAGGCCGTAAGCCATTTAAACGTGATGACGAGCGCAGCTTCGAAGGACGCAAGCCATCAAAACGCAGTGATGAGCGCAGCTTTGATGACCGTAAATCTGGTAAGCCTTCATTTAAGAAGCGCGATGATCGTTCACTAGGCGGCGGTAAATCACGCTCGCATGAAGATGGTTTCCAAAGCTTTGGCGACAGACCTGTAAAAAGAAAGAAGCCAATGGATAAGCCAGGCTTCTCAGGCAAGAAGAAAAAGAAAATGCAAAGCACTATGTCACAAAAGACATTGCGCATGAACAAAGCCGCATAAGCGCGCTCTTGATAGACATTCAAAAAAGCCCCTTAGCAATAAGGGGCTTTTTTATATGCGGGTGACTTGCTTTTATAAACAGAAATCTGATAAAACATCCATCATGTTAGAAAAGCTTAAAAATATAAAAAAGTTTAAGAAACCGTCGAAGAATTTGTTCTGGGCGTGGATCGCTTATCAAGCGATTAAGGGCACACTGACCACATCTTTGATATGGGTGCCGCTAATATTAGCTTGGCTGCACCATAAGGGATAATTTGCGCCGCTATGATGGTTTTCCACCCTCTCACCCCCCCTCTAAAAAGCGCCAAAATTTCGGCAAAAAAAAGCCCCTGAGCGGGGGAAAGAAATTCTAACATCTTATCTTTATTCATAAACGAAGGTCTTATATTTACTTGCTACACGCAAGGTCTATATAATCCGCAGCGCTGTTATCTGCTTTGCGCTGCTGACTATCTGCAATAATCTTCGCGCGTTCTTCTGGCGTTTTTGCTTCATTAATCGCACTACCAAAGCGGCGCACTAATTCAGCTTTTTCACGCTGTTCGTCTAACCAGTCTTCCATATCTAAGCTCATAAAAGCCTCCTGTGATAAGTTTCAATCTGTTTCGATTAAAGACAAAGTAATATAATTCTGGAAAATAGTCAAAGTTTTTAATAAAAACTCCGCTTAATCAATTTTTAAAAAACACGTGATTTATCTTGTTTAATTATTTATCATGCAATCTATAAAGTATGAATAATTTTAGCTCTTCTTATATTTCATGAAGACAGTCTAGGTTTCAAATGTCTCAATTCAAATCGGACCCAGTGCAGCCAAATACAATGCGTAAGTTAACTTTATGCGCGATGGCTTCGCTGATGATCTGTGCATTGGGCGCAAATATGCCAGCCCACGCGCAAGTACCGCAAGCCGCGCAGGACATTGCTGACCCAAGCCGCATTAACGATCAGTTTCGCACCCCCGATGTTGCTTTGCAAGTCGGCTCGCCAATCGAAGCCCGTGAAGCCGACGTAGAAAAAGCACCCGCTGGCGCGGAAAATATTATGCTGACACTCAAAGAACTAAAAATTTCTGGCGCAAGCGTCTACACGCAGGACTATTTAAAGTCATTCTACGCCGATAAGCTTGGCACAACACTCAGTTTGGCTGATATCTACGCTATCGCAGCGCGACTGACCAAGCTTTATCGTGACGATAATTATGCGATTTCACGCGTTGTTGTTCCCGTGCAGACCATCGATAAAAAAGCAAGCATCATTAAACTTGAAGTGGTCGAAGGCTTTATCAGCAACGTCACCCTACAAGGCGACAGCAAAGGCGTAGAGCTTAAACGTATTCGCCAATACGCAGAAAAAATCCAAGGTGTACAGCCTTTAAACATCAAAAAGCTTGAGCGTGTTTTATTACTGATTAACGACCTGCCGGGCGTACAGGCGCGCGCGATTATGACACAGTCTAACACGGTCGCCAAAGCCAGTGACCTAACCCTTATTATTGAGCGCAAGAAATGGGATGGTCTTGTTTCTTATGACACGCATGGTAGCCGCTATATAGGCCCGCATCAACTTGTTGGCGCTTCGTCCTTTAATTCATGGCTTGGCCTGAATGAGCGCTTCACAATACAGAGCGCCTATGCCCCAGGTCACGATTTTGACCCTGAACTTCTTTATGGCTCAGCCCATTTTGAGCAGCCCATCAACAAACACGGGACATGGTTGAAATTCTTCTTAAGCAAGACAAATACCAAACCGGGTTTTGACCTTGAACAATTTGACGTTAAAGGCAATTCAACATTCGGCGAAATTAAACTTGTGCATCCATTAATTCGTACACGTAATTATAATTGGTATACAGACCTTGCCTTTGATTGGCGCGATGCCGACAGCCAAAACAATGTTGAACCAACACGCAAAGACCGTATTCGCGCCTTGCGCCTTGGTACAAACATTGATTTTCTTGATACTCTTTTTAAAGCGGGTGTAAACTCAATCAGTATGAAATACTCGCGCGGTATAAATGTGATGGGCGCAAGCGAGAAAGATAACGCAAATTTAAGCCGTCAGTTCGGCGATCCCGAATTTTCAAAATTCGAAGCGGAGCTTCAACGCTTACAAAGACTAACCACAAAATGGAATCTTCTTGCCGCTGTCAAAGGTCAGCTCACTAATGGCGCGCAATTAAGCTCTGAAGAATTTGGTGTGGGTGGTGTGAATATTGGCCGCGGCTTTGATAGCTCTGAGATTGTCGGTGATGAAGGTTTTGCTGGTAAGGTTGAACTTCAATGGCGCACCCCGTACCAAATCCCCGTATTTGACAGCTACCAACTTTATGGTTTTTATGATTATGGCCGCGTATGGAATGACGATGCGACAACAAAAGACCTTGAACGTGAAAGCCTTGCTTCTGCCGGCATCGGTATTAGCGGCACAATTAACGAGAAAACATCACTCGGCATGATCCTCGCCTACCCATTAACGCGCGAAGTGCAAACACAGCGTGATGACAGCCCGCGCTTTTATTTCTCACTGAGCCGTAAATTTTAAATTCCCTAAAGGCCGCCAAAGGAGGCGGCACTATTACAAACCATTACACCATCCCACTATATTCTCAACAAGGAACACTCCATAATGTTAGACAAAATTATAAAATTCTTAGGAATCAAAGCCGAAGATAGAGAACATCCGAACACAGGGCCAGATAGCCCGCTACATATGGCCGCAGCGGCTTTACTTGTCCATGTCTCACTAAGCCATAATGGTTTCAGCCCTGAAGAGCGCATCGTCGCGATTGAGACCTTGAAAGATCATTTCCACTTAAATGATGAAAAAGCAGAGCATATCCTTAAACGCGCCACCGTTTTTGAAGAAAACGCCATTGACTTGCACAGCTTCACCCGCGTCATTAACGACCATTTAGAACAAGATGGCCGCCAAGATATTATTCGCTTCCTTTGGCGCATTGCTTTTGCAGATAATCACCTTGATGGTTTAGAGGAAGATGCGGTGAAGAAAATTGCTGATTTGCTTGGCGTTTCAACGCGTGACCGCGTTTTGCTTAAGCAGTCTGTTGGTATTGATCACCTCAACCTTGCCAAGCGCCGCAAACCAAGTGACGAGCCTAAAGATTAAAAAGCGCTGCATAACGCTCCGGCGAAAAGCCTAATGTCACCGTGCCATCACTCGTAACCAAAAGCGGACGTTTGAGGATTGAAGGATTCTCCAACGCCACGGCGAGCGCCTGCGCATCATTCATAGAAGCTTTTACCTCATCTGGCAATTTACGCCATGTCAGGCCGCGCTTATTAAGCACGTTTTCCCAGCCATGCGCCGCCAAAGCTTGGTCAAAAGCATCGCGATGCAAACCAGATTCTTTATAATCATAAAAATCATAATCCACATCATGCGCACGGAGCCATTTAAGCGCCTTTTGCATTGTATCGCAGTTTTTTATACCGCAAATTAGAACTTTACTCATCTCAGACCTCTTCTAAATAATATTTGTTATACAGCGCCGTAACAAAGCCGCCGATCTTTGCCCAACCACCATGCGCTTCCGCCATATCCCACGACAATACAGATCCGCTTTCAAGATCTGAAATCAGCGCCCGCATAGCGCCATCAAGTGCGACTTTCTCGCCATAAAGCGCCATATCTTGAATCTGCTTTGTGCCGTCCGTAATCAGCGCCGCCTTCGCAAAAGGCGCACAAGCAAATTTAGCGCCATTTTGCAGCACTTTCTCTAGCTCATTCTTATCAAGAGCATCATCAC
The DNA here is from genome assembly GCA_002354205.1 of Micavibrio sp. UBA2705. Classification (GTDB taxonomy): domain Bacteria; phylum Pseudomonadota; class Alphaproteobacteria; order Micavibrionales; family Micavibrionaceae; genus UBA2705. The sequence continues at coordinate 4,107 of DELD01000012.1, forward strand.
TGCGCGCGCTTACATCATCGCGGTCCGCATGGGTCGGTAAGGAGAAATACTGCGCTAACCACTGCGCAAAACCAGCACCTTCAAGCGCCGCCCCCAGCGCATCTTTTATGGTCGACACTGCCGCGCCGTCAATGCAGCGCCCCGCGCTTTGTGCATTTAAATTTTGCCCGACATAGCGTGGGTTCGCAGCGTCATCTTGCTGTTCTAAATACTGGCCATATTCAACCATTAATTCTGAAATTTTTGGCCCCAAGAAACCAACAGAAAACGTCATCGCAGGTTCAAGGGTTACACCTTCATGAGCAAAATGCGGCGGAATATAAATAACGTCGCCCATTTCCACCTCATAGCTTTCCCCCACAAAACCATCTTGTAAAACCAAATGTTTATCATTTTTAATCATTTGCGCTTGGCGCAACGCGCTTTGCCCTACGCGCCAACGCCGCCTACCCTGCCCTTGTACCAAAAACACATGATAACTGTCTGTATGCGGCCCTACGCTGCCGCCAGTGGCTGAATAGCTAATCATGATATCATCCATGAGCCAGCGCGGCGCAAAATTAAACGCATTGAGCAAAGCCGCAGTCTCGGTGTGGTATTGTTCGACATTTTGGACGAGCAAGCTCCAATCACGCGTGCCTAAACCATCAAAATCCTCTGGCGAGAACGGGCCGTGCTTACAATCCCATGCGCCGCGTGCTTCATCGCCATCATCATCATGCAGCGTAGAAATTATCCGCGAGCGTACATCTTCTTCCAAAGAAAGCGCCGCGAGCTCATCGCCATCAATGAGCCCTTCAAAAACAGAGCTTTCAATTGCCCCGCGTACAACAAAGGCGCGCTTACCCCAGTAATTTTGATAAAAATCATCAATCGCAGGAAATTTATCTAATATCATCTTATGCGCCTTTGCAAAATATCTGTTTAATTCTGTCGCGGCCTCTTATATAAATCAACTATCGCAACATATATTAACGTTACTGTATAAACCAGCCATGACAAAAAACAACCCTAGCACACCGCAGCAGCCACATTACATGACCCCAAATGGCTATGCCACTTTGGAAAAAGAGCTCTATTGGCTGTTACATGATGAACGCCCAAGAATAACTGATATTGTGTCATGGGCGGCGGGTAATGGAGACCGCTCTGAAAATGGTGATTATATTTACAACAAAAAACGCCTGCGTGAGATTGACCGCCGCGTGCGTTACCTAACAAAAAAGCTTGAAAACACCGTGATCGTCAACCCGCGTGAGCAGCAAAACCTTAAACGCGTTTTCTTCGGCGCGAAAGTCACCTATGCCCGCGAAGATGATAGCGAAGTAACCGTACATCTGGTTAATGTCGATGAAGCTAATTTTGAAAAAGGAAAAATCAATTGGCTCTCCCCTGTCGGCAAAGCCCTAATGAAGGCTGAAATTGGCGATATCGTCAAAGTCCGCACCGATAATGGGAGAGAAGAAATTGAAATTCTTGATATCTCCTACCCGCTGGATGATTAAAGCTTATCGCACATTAGAGCAGCGGCAAGGTCAGTTTAAAAATAGAGCCTTTTTCAGGCTGTTCAAACACCAAATCACCACCAAGAATCCCCGCGCTTTTCTTCATCATATACAGGCCAAGACCTGACCCATAGGACACTTTAGGATGGAAACGCTTAAACATGCCAAATAAGTCAGCTTGATTTTCTTTCGGTACGCCAAGACCGTTATCTTCCACCGCAATCACCAGCGCGCCGCGCTGCACATTTGCTGATATACGCACATATGCGCCTCCTTGCTCTGGGTCGCGATATTTAACCGCATTGGACAGCATGTTTTCAATTATCAGCGCCAAACGTCCACGCTTGACCTTAATAAGGTCGTTATAGGCAATGTCTTTTTCTAATGAGACTTGCTCAAAGCCATCCATATATTGCAGCTTTTCCACCGCGTCATCAACCAAAGCCGATATATTGACTTCAACCTCGGCTTCCTGCGCATTCTTGGTTTCTGTCAACACCAAAATATCGTCAATCAAGACTTCTAATTTCTGCAAAGATGTCAGCGCCATGCCCACACATTTTTCAGCCTGCTCTGCATTGCTTTTTGCAAGCGCATCACCAGCCATAGACAGTAATTTCGTCGAAGAAACCAGCGGAGAGCGTAAATCATGCGATGTCCGGTAAGCGAACTCTTCTAACTCCGCATTGGTTTCAGAAAGCTCTTCAATCAGCTTTTCGCGTTCCGTAACATCACGTGAGAGCCCTAAAATGAACTTCTGCCCATCGGCATTTTCAAAGCATATTTTTTGCGTGTGCAAACTACGCACAGCCCCATCAGGGAAGGTGATGTTTTCGATTGTCTCTGATGACCCTTCACGGAAGGCTTTGCGATCAAGCGCTGTAAACTCCGCATAGTCTTCAACCGAGAACCCTTCATCACTGCCGCTACCAATCACGCTATCTCTTTGGTCTTCTGGATAGGCATTAATAAAGGCGGCATTGGCTTCAACAATACGCAAGTTTTCATCTTTGACAAACACAAAGTCTGGGTTGTTACGCATAATCAGTTCAAGAAATGCGCGCGCATCTTCGGTTTCTTTTGTTTTCTTTTCAACAAGGCGTTCGACAATATCCGTACGCGCCGTCACCATAAACATAAACAAGCTGACAAACCCCGCACAGGCAAGCCCGCCAGAAAGCACCAGCCAGATCAACCACCCCGCATTTTCATGTGCGGTCGGCTTTTGAATAAAATCTAAACGCCAGCGCCGCCCTGCGACCTGATATTCACGTGATGTGCGCAGTTGATAATCATAAACCGTTGGCGGCGTTTGCAATTCTTTAAAATCTGGGCTACGCGAATCATATAAAACCTGCGCCGCGCCCTCACCTTGCGTGACATCAAACAGCACCACATCCATCCCATGCTCATCAGCGCTGCGCCGCGTCGCCGCCATCATTTGCGGCAAGGTAAAGATGCCGTTACAATAACCAATAAGGCTTGCGCGGCGCTGTGCAAGGCTGACCGCGCGTACATCTTGTGAATACACAGGGAAATAAAGGATAAACCCATTTTGCTGTTCAGCCTGCACAATGGAAAATATCGGCGTTGCGACAACCTCCCCCGTATCACGCGCTTGATCAAGCAAAGTAATTCGAGCAGCACCGACTACAGGGTCAAGCCCATAAACGTCCAAGCCATGGGCGCGCGCATTTTTATCATAAGGCTCAACATAAGCGATAGGGAAATAGATATCGCGCCGCTCAGAAACACCTAATTCACCAATGGATACGCGGCGCATAATATTAAAACCATCGTAGCCTTGCAAACGAATCGTTTGTTCAAAAACATCGCGGCTTGCGCCATCCACTTTAGGAATCCATGACAGGCCATATATACCGCGCCCATCACGTAAAAAACGCTCCGTAAACAGTTTGAACTCTTCCGCTGATATATATTCAGATGCGCTGATAAAGCGTTCATTCGCGCGCAACACATCCACCGACGAATTCATTTCCCGCTGCAATATCCCAGCGACATCAACCGCATCTTTATTAAACACTTCTAGGCGTTTACGGTATTCATATTGCTCTGTGACCACAAAAACATACATCACAGCCGCCAAAACTATAAGCAAAATGGTGGATATTGTAATGCGGCGCATACGGCTGACACTCACATCACCATCTTTGGGGGTGAACAGCAGTAAGAAAATCGGCGTAAAAATCAGCACACCGAAAACATCTCCAGCCCACCACGTGAAAATATTAACTGGCAAACTTTCTAGGCTTGCAAATCCCGCAGCATAAAGCACGAAATTGCCCCAAAGCGCATTAACCAAGCAAGCAATAACCCCACCAAGAATAATAATAGCCAGAGCATCCTTAAGCTCTTCTATCGCGCTCGGCAAACGCACAAATTGGCGCACCAGCAAACAGCCAACCACAGCCTGCAGCGCTGCGCCAAAGCCAATCGACGCTGCCGTAGCAAGCGCCTGCACGTCAATAACGTCATAGTGATATAATGAGGTCCCAATCGCGCCAAAGAAAATTGCCGGCGCATATTTGATACCTTTTAGCATCAACACAGCCAAAGCAATGCCCGCCGGCGGCCAAATAACCGCTGATTGCGATGGCGGTACAGTCAGTAAAAGGCCAGCCCGCCCCGACAGATAATACAGCACGGTAATCATCACCGCACAAAACAAATACTGCCCACAAATTTTAAGGAATAAATTATTCATGACATCTAATATAATATATAAGCGCAAATATTTACAGCGTAACTTCTGATAATTTAATGGCATAGCCATAAAAAAACAATGTTATTGGTCTTCCGCTCGGCTAATCCTTTTACTGCTTATATAGGTGATGAGCTTTTGTGCTTCATGGAAGTGTGGCTCGGTGACATATCGGGTCTGGTCACCATCTAGCTTTATCGCGGCATTTTTCTGTCCGCTAAAAACAGATATCTCTCCTCTTCGCCCACCTTGTTTATGCAGGACATATTTAGGAAAAATAGGAGTAGATACAAAAGGGTCCCCTGCTAAAGCGGAAAAACAGACACGGTCGCTTATCAAATTTTTTAACCCGTTATAAATGTCAGTATGTTGGCTCAGCTCTGTATAAACAGATTGCCGCCGCCCGCCATAAGATATAATTGCAGGCACACGCGCCGCAGCCCTACGTACACCGAAAGCTTCTATCTCATTACGGTTTAGCGCAGTCATTGTTCTATGGTCACCCGTAATAATTAACAGACCATTTTCAAAGAAACCAGACTTGATTAAATGGTCATAAAAAGCACCGATTTGTTTATCTGCGTATTTGACAGTTTTTTCTTCTGACGGCACACCTGAAACGGGATCTGTAAAGGGGTGGTGCGTCGATGCTGTCTTAACAAATAAGAAAAACTTTTGCTTTGCATTTTCCTTGATGCGGCTTAATGCCCGCGTATAAAGCGCCTCATCGGCGGCAGCGCTAAAAGCGAATCGCGGCCAGTCTTTATAATATATGTGCTCACTGCCTTCTATATAATCAAAGCCCAAGCTTTCTGCCCACTCACCAGTAGATGAAAAACTCAGACTTGCTGAAGCAATAAACTCTGAACGGTAGCCTTCTTCTTGAAACAGAACGGGCAGAGCATAGCGATGATTATAAAACCCAGCAAAATCAGCATTACCGTCAGGGTTTCTCGCCTGCGGTGCAGGAATAGGGAACTCCCCTGTTAATAGTGCAACTTCTGCATCTTCAGTATTATAACCATTTGAAACCATGTTACCCAGCATGATATTTTGTTCGGCGATACCGTCAAAACGTGGAGTCCAGTTATGGATGCCTGAAAAAAGTGCGCTATGATATAATGATAAAGATTCCACCATCAATATAATGACATTGGGCTTATCCCGCGCTTCTGTCTTGACGCATGTCTGCGGAAATAATTCATCTAAATCTGCGCGTTGCATTTCAATATATGGGCGTCTTTGTGAAGCGACAGATAAATTATAAGCTATATAATTTTCATAAATCCAACTGTGAACATAGTCTCCATTATCCTTTAACAGGCAGCACCCCGCGATGGCACTTACATGATGCAGTTTCTTTACTCTACGACATTCTATATCCCCCCAGATATGATACAGCCGCACCAAGGCATAATTTACACGATTACATGTCTGAACGCACGATTTCTCCTAAAAGAAGATGCGGTACAGCATAGGGTGCCGCGCTTAAAAGCCATGGGCTAAGCACCCTGCGCTCCAACATAGAACCAGCGTGATTGCATACGTATAAATGTTGATGTTTCGTGCATAAACGCCATTTCAGCATAATCGTCTTCTTTATAAAACCATGCCTTAAATTCAACCACCCCATTGTCACCGCACTGCGATGAAAAAATCACATCAAGGCGCTGCCAGTCTAAAGTTTTCTTTGATAATTCTTCGGCGGATAGCCCTAACGCAGCGCTAGGCAGCCACGTTGCCAGTAAATATTCACCATAACCACCCAGCGCATAAGCCGTAAAGCGCGAGCGCATAAGCTGTTCAGGTGTTCTGGCATGACACTGCCCACAAAGAAACCGCCCACAACATTGGGCAAAACCCTGTGGCTTACCGCAAACACAAGACTTTAAAGTTACATCAGTTTTTTCCATCACATTCGCTCCTTAGAGCTCTCTATAAATATAAAGCCCTATCAATGCATAACATGTTGTGAGGCTGACATCTAAATTATTTGCATTCCACGGCAAAATGCGGTGACGGATGAAGAGGAAAATGGCGGAGCAAGCAGTCTAGCACGAACCATTCTCTAGATGAACCAATCACTGTTATTTCTTATTTAACAGGGTAATTTCATATATATTTGCCTGTTATTTAAACAAAACTCACCATGAGCCTCTTAGCCCATTGGCTCACCACATTTTCTAAAAATTAAGAACAGTGATTTATCAGTGAATCTAAAATCTACCGCATATTTTCATACCGTAGATTATCACACCAAAAGCGCGCTCTTAGAGCTTAACTACATGCTGGCCAACAGGCTCTGACAAGGCACAATACCCAAGACGATAAAGATAATTAAGAGTAATAACATTAGGACATTTTAAGCCAAGCAATAATAAGCGGAACCCAAACGAGGGAGGTCGTGAGTGTACCTTTAATCGTTTGGTAGGCAATCCACGCCCAAAACATTTGTTTGGACGGTTTTTTTATGCGCTGCCTTATCGCATGAAGCTTATTCATCTTTACATTTACTTCACTCATTCATGCAGAATAATCCATTCCCCTGCAAACGGACTTGATGAAAGTCAAGTCGCACATAAATTGTTTTTGTCATTATTAACGACATGGATAAGGATGATCGTCAGATAAATTACGCCACGGCTTTGATGGAACGCTACGTAGAAATATGTAACGAATCTTTAGCGGAAAATCACAATCGCTTTCCTTTTAAACAAATATTATCAGCCGCGCGCGATGCACAAAAGCGAAGATATATTAGCGTCGTGTTAGCAAACGTGCCTACATGTCAAAGTTTAGCGCTATGCCTCAACGAAGAAATAACCTTGATTACGCAGACAAACGAGACAATAGGCGACGATGGCACGTGGGTTGTTGATCTCAGTTATATTGAAAACGTAATCGAAAATGCCGCTGAATATATCGCTAACCCTGCAAAAATAGATTGGGAGTGGCTTTATTGAGTAACATCAATGCTAAACGGCAAATGTTTACTCCACTTTGCGACATGCCGGCAAATCGTTACATGGAAACTCAGAACTACAGGCTGCGCATGAATATTTTACCAACTGATCTAAACTATCCATTTCAATCGTCGCCCCATTAACCTTAATGCCAGTTTTCTCTTTGAGCTTAGCCAAAGCGCGTGAAAAGGTTTCTGGCTGCATACCAAGGCGTGAAGCAAGCAATGTTTTATCATAAGGCAAATGAATTTTAACCGCGCCTTCATGGCTTTGGTCTGCCAGCCGCAACAGGAAACAACCAATGCGCTGCGGTGCATTTTGCAATGTACGGTGTTCTATCTCGCGGTCTTGATGTTTGCGGTATCGCGCCATGGCGCTTAACATTGCAAGGGCCATTTTAGGGTTGTTTTCAATTTCCTGCTGCAGCAGCCCCATTGGCACGGCAAGCAGTTTCATGCTTTCGGTCGCTTCAGCACTAAACGGATACTCTCCATTTTCGAAAAGGCTTGTTTCACCAAACATATGCCCCGTAGGCAAAATATCAACAACGGCCTGCGCGCCATCTAACGTTTCACGAAACAACTTCACCCAACCAGAGACAACAATATAAAAATATGCCGCTTCATCATGGCTCACGAATAAAACCTGCCCTTTATTCGCGCTGATGATGCGCCCTTGCGCAGCCATTTGCCCGATAAAGTCATCGCTACATCCTTTGAATAAATATTCCAACTTTAAAACTGTAATTATTTGGTCTGTACTCGACATAAAGTTACCACCTTAACCTCTCTTCCATTTTCTAACATTTGACAATAGTCAAGGCAAGTTCATTCCCATTGATAGATCATAGTTATAGAGGATAGTAAAAACTTAACCAAACGCGTGTCATGACAATAGAGCTTTTAGATAAAATCAGCGGATGCTTCCATGATATTTCATTGTCATATGGACTATATGGCAGCTTATTTATAGCTGGCATTGTTGGCGGTTTTACGCATTGCATGGCGATGTGTGGACCTTTTGTGCTCTCTCAATCGGGACAGTTTAGTCGCCTTAAAGATTCCGCGCTCATCCCTTATCATCTGGGCCGAATTACAACGTATATCACTCTTGCTCTTCTCTTGTCCTCGCTTGTTAATATTGCTTTTCTTTTCTTGCCTATACGCAGCTTTATCGTCGCCCCCATATTGATGCTCTCAGGTATTCTATTCTTTATGACGGCCTTCCCTAAACTGGGACAGTTTTTCCCTTGGCTTGTCCGGATAAAAATTGCACTGCCTTATAAGTGGCTTATGCGCGGCTTTGATACTCTCAGCAAGAAGCAAACATTGCTCTCGCAATATTTTACCGGCATCCTGCTTGGCTTGATGCCTTGCGGGTTAATTGTCTCTGCATTAATGGCAGCAACCATGGCGCCTAGCGCCGCGCAGGCAGGCTTGGCGATGGCCTCATTTGGCTTAGGGACAATGCCCGCTTTAATAACGCTCGCATTTAGCGGGCAATTTTTACAACAAAAATACCCACGCGCAATGCAGCGCATAACGCAAATTATGATGGTCTGGAGCGGTGTATGGCTCTTTACCATTGCTGGCATGATGCTGACGTAAAAGGACAAAAGTAAAATGAATACGAAGGTAGGAAATACGATGCCCACTCAAACGCCAACTTATAATTACGATATTGTACGTTACTTTACGCTCGCCACTTGTTTTTGGGGCCTCGTAGGTATGCTTGCTGGGGTTTTTATTGCGTTGCAAATGGCATTCCCCTCTTTAAATATAGAACCTTATCTGACCTTTGGCCGCCTACGCCCACTGCATACATCTGGCGTTGTTTTTGCATTTGGGGGTAATGCATTATTTGCAACCAGCTATTATGTCGTTCAGCGCACCTGCCGCGCACGACTTTGGAATGACGGTTTATCGTGGTTCACCTTCTGGGGGTATCAGTTATTTATTGTTTTGGCGGCGTTTGGTTATGTGACTGGCGTAACCCAAGCCAAAGAATATGCCGAGCCAGAATGGTATGCGGATATTTGGTTAACTTTGGTCTGGCTCGCATATCTCGGCGTTTACATGATGACCGTGGTCAAACGTAAAGAGCCGCACCTTTATGTTGCGAACTGGTTTTTCTTAGCCTTTATTATTACCGTTGCCGTACTTCATATCGGCAATAACCTATCCCTGCCTGTTGACTGGCGCTACGCCAAAAGCTATTCAGTGCCCTCTGGCGTCCAAAGCGCCATGATCCAGTGGTGGTATGGGCATAATGCAGTTGGCTTCTTCCTTACTGCGGGCTTCCTTGGCATGATGTATTACTTCATACCCAAACGCGCGGAGCGTCCCGTCTACTCTTACCGACTTTCTATTATCCATTTTTGGTCACTGATCTTTATTTACATTTGGGCAGGGCCGCACCATTTGCATTACACTGCGCTGCCTGATTGGGCGCAGACACTTGGTATGGCCTTTTCTATCATGTTGTGGATGCCGAGTTGGGGCGGCATGATTAACGGCATGATGACTTTGTCTGGTGCGTGGCATAAACTACGTAATGACCCTGTATTACAGTTTATGATTGTGTCACTCGCTTTTTATGGCATGAGCACTTTTGAAGGGCCGCTTATGTCGATCCGTGCGGTCAACGCCTTGTCACATTACACAGACTGGACCATTGGTCACGTGCATTCTGCCGCGCTTGGTTGGGTTGGGTTCATCACGTTTGGCTGCTTATACTACCTTGTGCCAAAGTTATGGAATCGTGAAGAGCTGTACTCCCTTAAACTTGTCCGTATCCACCTCTGGATCGCGACTTTAGGTATTGTCCTTTACATCGTAGCAATGTGGGTTTCTGGCATTATGCAAGGATTAATGTGGCGTTCATATAACGAACTTGGCTTCCTCAATTACTCTTTTGTTGAAACCGTCGCTGCTATGCATCCTTATTACATTACTCGTGCATTAGGCGGAATTTTGTACCTCTCAGGCGCAATCATCATGTGCTACAATTTCTACCGTACAATTAAGGGAGATGTTGCACCGAATGAGTTTGATAAAGACGGGAATCCTCGCCAAGCAATAAACACGCGCCATAATGATAAAGTTGTGCCTGTAAACACAGCACAGGTCTAAGGAGCCAACAAAAATGAACCCTTTAAAAAATCACGAATTCTTAGAAAAAAACTCGGTGATATTATTAATAGCGATTATTATTACAGTTCTGATTGGCGGTATTATTGAGATTGTTCCTCTGTTCCGTCAAGAAACCGTGATTGAGCCTGTTGAGGGCATGCGCCCCTACACGCCGCTTGAACTGGCCGGTTATAATATTTATCTACGTGAAGGTTGCTATAACTGCCACTCACAGCAGATTCGCGCGCTGCGCGATGAAGTGACGCGTTACGGACATTATTCACTGGCAGCAGAGAGCATGTATGACCACCCATTCCAGTGGGGATCAAAACGTACAGGGCCTGACCTTGCGCGTGTTGGCGGCAAATATTCAGATGATTGGCATGTCGCCCATATGCAAGATCCACGCGCTGTAGTTCCTGAGTCCATCATGCCAACATATAGCCACCTAATGAAACGCGGCGCTAAATTGCATGACCTTGGCAATCATTTAAAAGCACTACGCGTTGTCGGCGTACCCTATACAGACGACATGATTGAAAATGCCGAAAAAGACGCTCTACGTCAGGCACTTGGCGAGACGCGTACAGACATTTCTGGCCTAAAAGAGCGTTATGGCGAAAAGGTGCAAGCACGTGATTTTGATAAACAACCACAGCTTGTCTCCGAAATGGATGCGATGATCGCCTATTTACAGGTTCTAGGCACAATGGTTGATTTTGACGCAACAAAGGGTGTTGATCCTGGGGCACTGAAATAATAAACGGAGGGCTCGCTTAAAAAGCTGAGTATAAAAGAATGAAAGAATTATTTGCAAGCGCGTCATTTGGCTTAATCGGCCTCGTTTTCTTTGTTGTGCTGTTCGCCCTGATATTAATCTGGCTGTTTCAACCAGGAGCAAAAGACTATTTCAAGCAGCAGGGAAAAATCCCGCTAAAGGATGATGAAAATGAGTGAAGACAACATAAACAAAGATATGGATAAAGTCTCAGGCGTCGAAACAACGGGTCATGAATGGGACGGGCTAAAAGAGCTAAACAACCCGCTGCCGCGTTGGTGGGTCTGGGTGTTCTTAGTCTCATGTATATGGGGTGTTTGGTATATGATCGCTTACCCAGCGTGGCCTGTTGCGGGCGGCGCAACCAAGGGCACATCTGGGTACACACAATTTAAAGAGCTTACACAAAGCCAAAGCGAAATCATTGCACGCCAAGCCGTTTATTTGGAAAGTTTCGAAGGTACGGATTTCAACACAATTATGAACGACTCTGCGTTATATGCTTTTGCGTATGCCGGCGGCAAAGCTGCTTTTAAAGATAACTGTGCGACATGCCATGGCAGCGGCGCGGAGGGTAGCAAAGGCTATCCAAACCTAAATGATGATGATTGGCTTTGGGGCGGAACGGTTGGTGATATTTACACCACTTTGCAACACGGCATTCGTGTTGAAGGGAACTATGATACACGCCTGTCACAAATGCCCGCCTTTGGTAAAGATGAAATTTTAAACCGCGAAGAGATTAACCAAACTATCGATTATGTCCTTGCCTTACACAACGCCAGCGCTACTGAAAATATGGCAGGACACACAATCTTTCAAAATAATTGCGCATCTTGCCATGGCGCAAACGGCAAAGGCCTACGTGAATTTGGCGCACCAAACCTTGCTGATGCAATTTGGCTTTATGGCGGGAACCGCGCTGATATATATGAAAGCATATTCAATGCGCGTTCGGGCATGATGCCAGCATGGAAAAACCGCCTCGATGAGAATACAATCCGCCAACTATCTGTCTATGTTCACGAACTAGGCGGCGGTGAAGCGAGCGTAGCTGATGCGAATGCAAAGGCCGTACGCCCTTTGCTTGAAGAGTGAACATTGCTCTTATCGCGACCCATACAATAAGGAGTTTTAGGTATGGAGCCTGACGCCACTGAAAACATTCAGCTTTTTGAAAAACAAAAGCGTATATACCCAAAACGTGTTTCTGGCCGCTATCGTAACATTAAATGGGTGGCAATGATTATCTGTTTGGCGATTTATTACCTTGTACCGTTCATCCGCTGGGACCGCGGGCCAACAGCGCCCGATCAAGCCGTACTTATTGACCTTGAACGCGGGCGTGCCTATTGGTTTTGGATTGAGATTTGGCCACAAGAAGTTTATATCCTCGCAGGCATTCTTATTCTCGCCGCCATTGGCTTATTTTTTCTGACATCATTATTAGGTCGCGTTTGGTGCGGCTATTTATGTTTTCAAACCGTTTGGACTGATTTGTTTATCTGGGTTGAGCGCATCGTGCAAGGTGACCGTAATAAGCGCAAGAAACTCCGTGAAGGCCCATGGACTAGAGAGAAATTTATCAAACTCACGATAACCCATATCATATGGCTTGGCATTGCGTGGTGTACGGCAGGGTCTTTTATTCTCTATTTCAATGATGCGCCAACAATTGTTCAAGATTTCTTGAACTTCAATGTCTCTCCGACTGTGCTTGGCTTTGTCGTCGGGCTAACCTTTATGACTTATCTAATGGCAGGTTTTGCGCGCGAGCAAGTTTGTACCTATATGTGCCCCTATGCACGTTTTCAATCTGCGATGTTTGATAAAGACACTCTCATTATTGGCTATGATGAGAAACGCGGTGAGCCGCGCGGCAAGCATAAGAAAGGCGCTGATTGGTCAAATCTCGGTGATTGCATCAATTGCTACGCCTGCGTCAATGTTTGTCCTACCGGCATTGATATTCGTGATGGCCTACAAATGGAGTGTATTGCCTGCGGCCTATGCGCCGATGCCTGTGATGATATTATGGACAAAGTTGATCTCCCGCGCGGCCTCGTGCGTTATGATACAGAACGTCGCCTTGAAGAGAAGAACAAAGGGCTTCCTGTATCAAAGCTACGTATCTTACGTCCGCGGACAATCTATTACACTGTCGTCATCACCATTGTCGGCTTCATTATGCTTTATGCTCTCATTAACCGCCCATTGTTAGAATTAAACGTCTTACATGACCGTAACCCTTTATTTGTGCAGCTCTCTGGTGGCAACATCCGTAACGGTTATGATATAAAGATCCTTAATAAAACACATAACAATCATAGTTATAGATTAGACGTAGAGGGGCTTGAAGGCGCGCAAATAAGCATGGTCGGCGCGGGCAATCTCGATGCACAGGAGATATCAGTTGCTGCCGATAGTGTCGGACAGAACAAAGTGTTTATCCAAGCGCCTGTAAGCAAACAAGAGCCCATAGTGATTACCTTTATAATTAAAGATATTCACAGCGGGCTTAGCGCAAAATACAAAACGATGTTTATCAGTAGAAAGCCACATGGGTAAGAATGATGAAAGACGCACAAACACTTCAGCAAGCAAACAAAAAATCAGGGCGTAGAGCTTTGTTTTACTTACTCGCTTTTTTTGTAATCTTCGCAAGCGTTGATGCTTTCTTTGTTTATAAAGCATTATCAACCCATACCGGCGTTGTTGCCGAAAACGCATATGAAATTGGCCTTAATTACAATGATGTTATCGCCGAAGCCAAAAAGCAGAAGTTAAATGGCTCACAATAGCATTGATAACGGCGCACCACTTACGGCTTATGAAGCCCTTGTGAAGCTAAACGCAGATGGACAAAATACATTAGATGTACTCATCAGCGGCGTACATTGCGCCCTATGCATCCAAAAAATTGAATCAACACTTAAAGAACAAGACCACGTCACCGCCGTAAGACTCAATTTTTCCACGGGGCGTTTAAACATTATCTGGCATGGAGATATAGCGCTTGCCAATATTTTCGTCCAAAAAGTCGAACAACTCGGCTATGGCGTCATGCCATATCATAGCGATGGCGAGAAGAATTCTTATGAGAAAGAGAGTAAGTTTTTATTACTCTGTATGGGCGTCGCAGGCTTCGCAATGGGTAATCTGATGCTGCTCTCCGTCGGGCTATGGGCAACAGATAGTGAAACCATGGGCTTTGCCACGCGTGAGCTTATGCATTGGGTCTCTGCATTAATCGCCATTCCGACAATCCTGTTTTCAGGCCGCCCATTTTTCCGTTCAGCTTGGCAAGTCCTCAGAATAAAACAAACCAATATGGATGTGCCCATATCGCTTGCGCTGATTCTCGCCACAGGAATGAGCATCTTTGAAACCCTTGACCATGGTGAACACGTCTATTTTGACTCTGCCGTCATGTTAATGTTTTTCTTGCTCGTTGGACGCACGCTTGATTTGCGCGCACGGCGTAATGCCCGCAGCGCCGCGACAGATTTGATGCAAAGTCTTTCAGGGTTCGCCAATGTGATTGAAGGCGCAAATATACGCCGCGTTCTTATCCGAGACTTAAAACAAGGCATGGATATTCGCGTGGCCGCAGGGGAGAAAATCCCTGTTGATGGGATCATCAAAGAGGGGCAGTCCACAATTGATACATCCTTAATCACAGGGGAAACTTTAGCGCGTGAAACCCAGCTAGGCGCGCAGGTTTTCGCGGGAACAATCAACCAAGCTGCCCCGCTGACCATTAGCGTATCCAAAGCCGCCGAGAACTCTCTACTGGCTGATATTGTCCGCCTGATGGAGAGGGCAGAGCAAGGGCAAGCGCAATATGTAAGGCTCGCCGACAAGGCCGCGCAGCTCTACACACCCGCCGTACACAGTCTTGCAGCGCTATCTTTTCTGCTCTGGTTCTTTGTTTGGGGCGCACCTTGGCAAGACGCATTACTCATATCCGTCACCGTTTTAATCATTACTTGCCCCTGTGCACTTGGCCTTGCCGTACCCGTAGTGCAAGTTTTAGCCACAGGACAATTAATGAAACGCGGCATATTGGTAAAATCAGGTGATGCCCTTGAACGCCTCGCCCACATCAACACTGTGTTTTTTGATAAAACAGGCACATTGACGCGCGGCAAACCACAACTCATCGGCACATATGAACAATCAACATTACAGCATGGCGCATCATTAGCCGCACAGAGCCACCACCCGCTTTCACAAGCGCTACGCGCTGCCTATCAGGGGGATGATTTACTGTCCTTAGACAACACAAAAGAACATGCTGGGAAAGGTATGGAAGGGCAGTATCAGGGCATGCATCTACGCCTCGGTAGCCGCGCATGGTGCGGCGATCAAGAGCAGCACAGCACGCCATATAAACATGCCAGTGAGCTGTGGCTCAACATTAATGATAAGCCAGAGTGCTGTTTCTATTTTTTTGACCAAGAAAAACCCGATGCACAGGAAGCAATCGCGACGTTAAAGCGCGATTCATTAAAGGTTGCGCTGCTTTCGGGCGATTTAAAAGATATTGTTACCGATACTGCAATCTCCCTCGACATAGAACAATTTTACGGCGAACAAACACCCAAGGATAAGCACGATATTCTAGAAAGCTATAAGCAAAAAGGGAACCGTATCTTAATGGTTGGCGATGGGCTAAATGATGCGCCCGTACTCGCTGCAGCTGATATATCTATGGCGCCAGGAAGCGCGGTGGACATGGCGCAGAATGCAGCCGATATCGTTTTCATGGGAGAGCTGCTCAGCCCCGTTAGCGATGCATATTATACCGCATGTAAAACACAAAAACTGGTGAAACAAAACTTTGCATTGGCGATTGCCTATAACTGCATCGCCGTGCCGCTCGCTTTTGCTGGGCTTGTAACGCCAATGATCGCAGCCATTGCCATGTCGGGATCTTCTTTACTTGTGATTGCCAATTCATATCGGCTAAAGTTACGCTCATGAGTATTTTAATTTATATGATTCCCATTGCATTAATTCTTGGCCTTATCGGCCTTGGCGCATTCATATGGAGCCTTAAATCTGGTCAATATGATGATTTAGATGGCGCAGCGCAGCGTATATTGCTAGATGACGATGATGACAAACTGTAAGTTTTTCACCATAAAATTGACATTTATCAAAGACTGGTCAAGCAGCTAACCATAAGATCAAGCTATAGAAACCAAGAACAAAACATTTCAAGGATAACACAAGATGATCAAAACAGCCCTTAGCCTTGCCCTTATGAGCACAGCTTCACTTTGTGCATTTTCTACGCCGTCATTGGCGCAGGATGGTACGGATTGGCTTGCCAAAGAGAGATTCCAAATTCGTGCACGCGCTATCGGCGTTTTCGCTGACGGCGAAGGACGCGAATCTGTAACAGGGCTGAAAACAGATGTAGGTGATGCAATTACACCTGAATTTGATATCACCTATTTCTTTACAGACAATGTCGCCGCCGAATTAATCGCAGCGACTGCCCAGCACGAAGTCAGCGCTGGCACGAACGACCTTGGTGAAACATGGATTCTACCGCCAACACTGACCTTGCAGTACCACTTCACGCCAGATAATAAATTCAGCCCCTATGTCGGCGCAGGCCTGAACTATTCATACTTTTACGGTGAAGATGATGGCACAGGATTCAACGATTTAGATGTCCATGGCGGTTTCGGCTATGCCGTGCAGGCTGGCTTTGATTATTGGTTAAACGACCATTGGGGCATTAACTTTGACGCAAAATACATCGATCTCGAAATTGACGCTAAAGTAAACCTTGGCACGACAGCGCTTTCAGCGGGTGATGTAGACCTCAACCCATGGATTATCGGCGGCGGCGTTTCTTACCGCTTTTAATGCCTTTTATTTATTTTTTGGCTACGACACTGCATTACAAAAGAGGATAAGCTCATGAAAATTGGCGTCGTAGGATGTGGAAACGTCGGGTCTTCTTGTGCTTATGCCTGCGTTTTACGTGGTATAGGCTCAGAAATAATCCTCATTGATAGAGATATTAATTTATCCTCTGCTCAGGCAGAGGATATCCTGCACGCAACGCCTTTTTCTAACGCCATGCAAGTGAAGTCTGGTGTCTATGAGGATCTTTTAAATGCGCAAATTGTTATGATCACGGCGGGCGTAAATCAACAAAGTAGTGAAACACGCCTAGATTTACTAAAAAGAAACGCCGATGTGCTGCGTGACGTCATACCATCAATCCTAAAGGTCGCCCCCAATGCCATACTAATAGTCGCAAGCAACCCCGTTGATATTATGACCCATATGACAGCTCATATTGCCCACGAAACGACAGGTCACGCATATACACGTGTTATTGGCTCAGGAACAATATTAGACACAGCACGTTTTCGCGCGTTAATAGCGCAGCACCTCGGCGTATCAAGCCATTCAGTGCATGGTTACGTCATTGGCGAACATGGAGACTCCGAGGTTTTGCACTGGTCAGGGCTGCGTGTCGGAAACATGACACTAGAAAATTTCGCTGCACAAGTTAATGCACCTATTACGCATGATGTGCGCAGCCATATCGATGATGGCGTACGCAAAGCCGCATATAGAATTATTCAAGGCAAAGGGGCGACATGGCATGGCATTGGCGCCGCAATGGCTCGTATCGCGCAAGCCATCGCTAACGAGGAAAACGCTGTACTTACATGTAGCGCTCTTCAGAAAGAGGTAGCGGGCATTCCAAACGTAACTTTGTCGATGCCCCTCATCATATCTAAAGATGGTATCCATAGCGCCTTATTCCCAGAGCTAAACAGCAGCGACATGTCCGCCCTACAAAAAAGCGCCCAGATTATTAAAGAAGCTACGGTACAAATAGGCTTTTAAGGTAAACTTGGCGCAAGTTTGCCTATAATATATTTTTACACAATGCACATTATCACACAGGCATTTCCATAAAAAAGCCGCTTAATATTCGCCGACACAGACCCCACAATAAATAGAATGGGAAGAACTAGAATAGTGCAAAGAAGATGAAAAGCTCCACCAAGAGTTAGAAACACATTCTCAAATAAACCTTAACAAAGCTGCCGCGCAAAAAGAGGCGCTTTAATTATCAACAGTAACACACGAACAGAGAATGACCCTTTTGATATTCCGGCGGATCAACTCAAGCGCATCGTCCGTGGAACCATTTGGCGCGACGAACATTTCTCCGGCGCTGCTATAAAGCAGATCGCCCATGATGGCAACCATAGTGAAAACCACATCAATCGCTGCATTCATGAGAGTTTGGACTTTATCAGTCAATAACGCCCTCTTCCTCAAAACACAATCCATTAAGGGCCACAACCCTCAACCTCCCGCTATTTTCACAGATGAGAAAATGTGCATATATAGAGGTAAACTGGTGATTCTTATTGAGGGGTCAAGCGAGCAACGCCAACCACAGACCGCAACGTGCGGAGCGTGAGGGTGAAAATTCTCATATAGGGGTCGTGGGGTAGACTAAATGGCGGAGATGACAGGATTCGAACCTGCGAGGGGTTGCCCCCAACACGCTTTCCAGGCGAGCGCCATAAACCACTCGGCCACATCTCCGCAGCATAGAATTAGGAATGGTTTGAGCCGGTAAGCTAGCGGTTCTTTTCACCAAAGGCAAGTGTAAATTTGGCTTTTCTGGTCGTGGGGGCGGCTTTATTATTGCCGCTCTTCTGCGCCCAAAGATTTAAGTATTATTTAATACATTAGTGTTATGTTATATTAGTATGTTATAAACTTTTCGAGGGGCCATTTGAAGAGTATATACAATGAAATTTACAGTTTATCTATTTTTTGCATTACTGCCTATAACAGCTGTTATCGCGCATGATTATTACGTCACCCACGGACAAGACTTTGCGTTTACGTCTCTGGGCTATCATATTTACAATTATATACCGCCTTTATTCTACACAATAAAAGAAACATTCGCCGAAAGTAGCGCACGCTCCCTTGTGTCTTTTTTGATGAAAACCCATATGGTGATATATTGCGCCCTTATTTCCGGGCCTGCGGTACTATACGTCATACAATGTAAACAGCAAAATAGAGGCCCATTCAGACAATATCTAAACGATATTCCTAAAGCCCCTAAAAAATGGCTGAATAAAGAAAATTTGGCGTCGCGCTTTAGTGGCGGTAAATTACACGAAAACACAAGCCAGCAATATAATAGCGGCGAGTAGATTTACGGCGTAATGCGAAGAAAATATTATGCCGCAATAGCGGCGTTTAAATGAACGACCGCGCTATCTAAACGGGCGAGATCTTCGGGGCGTGACACGCTATGCCCGCCATCTTTTATTAATTCAACAATCACATTTTCGCTGATAATCTGAGCGCTGATTTGCAACGCCGTTTGCCATGTGACTTCTTTATCGACCATGCCTTGCACTAAATAAACGGGGCAGGCAATATCCACCTTAGCATCACCATGAAAAACAAAGTTCTCTGCGCCATCATCAATCAGCCTTTGGGTAAAAATATACGGCTCATCTGAATAATCATTCGGCAGGGAAACTTGCCCTGTTTTCGCCAGCTCTTCTTTCTGTGCGGCGCTAAAATGGTCTAACAAATTACGGGTAAAATCAGGCGCGGCGGCAATGCCGAGTACTGCTTTAATACGCGCAGGACGCTTTATTGCACAAAGCAGGCTAATCCACCCGCCCATTGATGAGCCAGCAAGCAATATGTCACCTTTGGCGACTTCGTCAATAATACACAGCGCATCAGCGCACCAATCCCCGATGCAGCCATCAACAAAAGCGCCATCAGAAAAGCCATGCCCTGTATAATCAAAACGTATATAACTTTGGCCGCGCGCCTTGGCTTGCGTTTCTAAATACGTTGCTTTGCTGCCCATCATGTCGGATTTGAAACCACCACAAAAAATCAAAGTCGGTAGGGCTTTTTCACCTTGATGGTAAAAATAGGCAATCTTCTGGCCTTTTGCGTTGGTAATTTGTTGATGGCTCATGTTATATATGTCCTGTTTATGGTATAAATTAATCTGCGCGAGCGCGAAACACCAGATACTATAAACAAAAAACTGAGAAATTTAAAATACAAAGACGCTGATACACATGACGAACGCATTACCCGTAAAAGAAACTGCCGTTACCAGCCCACAGCATCAGCCTGTGATTCTGCAAATCATTCCAGAGCTTGGCCCTGGCGGTGCAGAACAAGGCTGCATTGACGTTGCAAACGCCATCCAAGGCGCTGGCGGTAAAGCGATTGTTGTGTCTCATGGCGGTAACCGCATCCATGAAATTACGCGCAATGGCGCGGTGCATATTAACCTGCCCGTACATTCAAAAAATCCGCTAACCTTATGGCAGAACATTAACCGCATCAAAAAACTGATCAAACAGCATAATGTGGACATTGTTCATGTCCGTTCGCGCGCGCCCGCATGGAGCGCCTATAAAGCCTGTAAAGGCACAAATGCCCGCTATATGACAACATGCCACGCCCCTTATAATTACAAATCAAAGCTAAAACAATTTTATAACTCCGCCATGGCAAAAGGTGAGCGCGTTATCGCGATTTCACGCCATGTCGAAAATTATCTCAAAGATGGATATGGCCTGAGCGATAATACAATGCGTCTTATCCATCGCGGTATCCCGATAGAGAGGTTTCACCCCACTGTCGTCTCGCCTGAGCGTATGATTACCCTGAATAAAACATGGCGCATCCCCGAAAGCGCGTCGGTTATTTTGCTCCCTGGGCGTTTAACGCGATGGAAAGGGCAAAGCGTCCTTATCGAAGCTATGGCAGAAATAAAAAATAAAGACGTTTATGCCGTGCTTATCGGCTCCGACCAAGGGCGCACCGAATACCGCAAAGAATTAGAACAGCTTATGGAAGAAAAAGGCCTTTCAGCGCAAATCCGCATTGTTGACCATTGTAACGACATGCCCGCCGCTTATATGCTTTCCACTGTTGTTGTCTCTGCATCGACTGACCCTGAAGGTTTTGGCCGCATTCCTGTTGAGGCGCAAGCCATGGGCAGGCCAATAATCGGGACAGATCATGGCGGCGCACAAGAAACCATCTTGCGCGGCGAAACAGGCTGGCTGATCCCGCCTGCTGATCCGCACGCCCTTGCCAACGCAATTAAAGAAGCGCTATCGCTAAACAATTCGCAGCGCGCTGTGCTTGCGACGCGTGCTATGGCGCATGTCATGCAAAACTTCACCAAAGAAATCATGACCGAAAAAACATTAGCCGTTTATGCTGAACTTTTAGCGTTAAACCAAAGCAAAAGCGGCGCAAAGAACAGCGGCGCATCTAAAGCGCCCTTGCATAACGCGGCCTGAAGGCGCATTGGCCTGCATATTAGCCAAGAGAGAAAAGCACTGCTAACATGGATAAAAATGAACATATACTAGTAATAAAACTCTCTGCGCTTGGTGACTTCATCCAAGCATTAGGACCAATGAAAGCGATACGCGCCCACCATAAAACCGCAAAAATCACTCTGCTCACCACAAAATCCTTTGCTAAATTTGGTAAAGATTGCGGCTATTTCGATGAAATATGGGTTGATGAAAAACCCAAATGGTTCAATATTATGGGCTGGGGCAAGCTTTCGCGCCGTCTGAACAGCTCTGGATTTACACGCGTTTATGATTTGCAAAATAATGATCGCAGCCGCATATATTTTAAATTGTTGCGCGCAGCGAACCGCCCTGAATGGGTTGGCACAGTCAAGGCAGGTTCACATTACAATGCCTCAGCTGAACGCACAAAAGGCCCTGCCTTTGATGGGCACAGCCAAACACTTGCCCTTGCTGGCATTCACGACGTTGAGATTGATCAGCTTGATTGGATGCGAGATGATATCAGCGCCTTTGCCCTTGATGCGCCTTATGCCCTGATCGTCGCAGGATGCGCGCCAACCCGCCCAGAAAAACGCTGGCCTGCACAAAACTTTGCCGCAATCGCCAAACACCTCGCTGAGCATGATATTCAGCCCGTGCTGATTGGCACAAAAAGCGAAGCGGCGATTAATGCCGAGATCAAAGCCGCTTGCGCTGAAGCGATTGATCTCACCGATAAAACGACCATTAACCAAATCGGCGCGCTTGGTAAGGGCGCTAAGCTATGTATCACCAATGATACCGGCCCAGCCCATATTATAAGCGTCACGGGCTGCCCTTGTTATGTGCTATTCAGCACCCAAGGTTCTGACCCGAATAAACATGCGCCATTAGGCCATAACGTCGAAAAATTTGTCACCAATGACATTAACGCCATCACGGCTGATACTGTATGGAAACACATTGAAAAAGATTTAAGCCATATATAATAATTTAGGCGCTTAAAATATCTAAGCGCCTAAAACATAAATCATTTATTTTCTAAAAGCCTTAAGCGCCCGTCCCTGATGCCGCGAGGTCTCCCGCCACCTCATAATATTCAAGCTCACCTTGCGGCGCATAAATATCATATAAGCATTTAAGAACCGCTTTGACCGCTTTATCATCTAAACGATAATAAATAGTTTGCGCATCACGTCGTGTCACCACAAGGCGGTCACGGCGCAAACGCGCCAAGTGCTGAGACAAAGCAGATTGCGAAAGCCCGACAATCTCTTCTAACTGACCAACACATTTCTCGCCCTTATATAAGGCGCACATAATAATTAACCTGCGCTCGTTTGATAAGGCCTTAAGAAGCCCTACTGCGACTTCTGCGTTCTTTTCAATTTCTTGAATATCCATATAAATCTAGCTTTTAAAAAGCCACCCCCGTATTAAACCTCTTCAACAAAACAATCGAGAAATAATATAAAATTGTATCAATAAACCACTAATATAAGATTAAAATTAAATTGCACGTTTCTAATATACCAGCTTAAACGTTACAGCAAAACTCTACCCAAAGATTATTTGATGCCACAAATACTAAACGTATACTATACTTTCTTGCAAGAAAAAACCATGCTCTTATGATAATTAATTAGCAAAAAAAATGCAAATTTGGCCAAGAAAATTCATATATCAGTAATAAATCCATGATAATATGAGGGTAACTACGTCAATTTTTCCTAAAACAACAATAGGCAAGTCTATTATGAATCTTAACATTCAAGGCAAACAAATAAATATCGGCGATTCTCTTCGCACGCATATTAATGACAAAATAGAAGAGCTCAACACGAAGTTCTTTAACCGCGCCATTACAGGTTCGGTAACCTTATCACCAGAAGGAAACTCATCAATTAAAGCGCATATCAAGCTTGGCATTGGACGCGATATCGATGTCGAAGCATATGCAACAGAGCAAGAAGCCTATAAGGCCTTTGATAACGCCGCAGAGAAAATTGCAAAGCAAATGCGCCGTTACAAACGCCGCCTGCGTGACCACCGTCAGCGTATCGAAGATTCGCCTGAAAACGAAGCTTTGAAAGCGCAAGACTACGTCATCACGGTCAATGAAAATGAAGACCATGAGCAAGATAATCAAGCGCCGGAAGAGCCTTTAATCATTGCGCAAATGAGCACAAACATTCAGAAACTTTCTGTTTCTGAAGCCGTGATGCGCATGGATTTATCAGGCCAGCCAGCATGGCTGTTCCGTAACTTGAGCAATGATTCAATCAGCATGGTTTATCGCCGTGAAGATGGCAATATTGGCTGGATTGATACGGAACAAGCAGAAAAAAAGGGTAGTGGCGGTGAAACCCTTGCCGCCGAGTAAGTTCTACGCATAGAATCTATTCGAATACAGAAAAGCGCCGCTTATCAAGCGGCGCTTTTTTTATATTTTCGTCTGCTTCATCTACTAAGAATGACGGCGCAAAGCCCCACCCCTAGAATAACAAGATAACAAGTTAGATGACCTCACTAAACACAGCATCCATGATATCAACAACGATATCAACTTCCTCCTTAGTGATCACCAAAGGTGGACAAAAGCGCAGTGTCGAATTACCGCAAGCAAGGGTCAACAAACCATGCTTGAAAGATTGTTGGATCACCGCATCACGCAACGCGCCATCATGGACGACGCGCCCATTATCGCGCTTAACAAACTCAACGCCAATCATCAGCCCAAGGCCACGGACATCACCGATCGCTTCGCCATATTTATCTTTCAGCACCTTTAATTTATCCATGAAATATGCACCAACATCTTTGGCGTTTGCACAAAGGCTGCTTTGTAATAAATCCATCGTTTTTTCAGCCGCCGCAACAGCCACTGGGTTGCCGCCATATGTAGAACCATGCGCCCCCTCTGGCCACGCCATAACTTTATCCGAAGCCACAAAAGCTGCAATCGGCATCCCGCTCGCAATGCCCTTTGCTGTCGTCACAATGTCAGCTTTTACATCAAAATGTTCCATCGCAAAGATTTTGCCTGTACGTCCCATGCCACATTGCACTTCATCTGCGATCATTAATATGCCATGCTTATCACAAATACGGCGCAACCCTTCAATAAAGGCTTTTGGAGGCACAATATAACCGCCTTCGCCTTGCACAGGTTCGAACGCAATCGCCGCGACTTCATCAGGCGAGACCACTTTTTTGAATAAGACTTCTTCTAAATATTCCAAACATCCTTCAACGCTTGTTGGATATGGCGGGTTTGAAGGGCATTCAAATTCACGCGGGAAGTAGGAAAAATGCATCCCTGGCAATAAAGGGCCAAAGCCGCGACGCTGCACGACCTTAGAGCTATTTGCTGAAATACCGCCTAATGTGCGCCCGTGAAAGCCATTATAAAAACAGATCACATTTTGGCGGCCTGTCGCATAACGCGCAAGCTTGACCGCGCCATCCCATGCTTCCGCCCCCGTGTTACAAAAGAAAACACGGTTTTGTTCAGAATTATGTATCGGTGTGACTTCCGCTAAACGCTGCGCGTATCGGCCTTGCGAATCATTATAAAACACATTGCCACAATTATGCAGGTAGCGTTTCGTTTGCGCCTCAATCGCTGCATTGACTTCAGGGTGGTTATGCCCCGTCGATGTCACTGCAATGCCTGCATGCATATCCATAAAAACATTACCGTCAACATCTTCGACATAGCAGCCTTTACCGCCCGCAAGTACAAACGGATACATTTGATAACGTGAGGTTGATAAATATTGATGATCTTGATCAATAATCGCCTTTGCTTTCGGCCCCGGCAACGGAGTTTTGATAGAGATTTGTGACATGTTATTCCCCTGATTTATAATATTATTATGATGTTTTCCTGCGCAATAAAATTTTCTAATTCTGCATGGTAAAACATTGATTCGTAACGAAGTTTAGCACAGATAAACCATGAAGGTCACGGTGATATCCAAGGATATTAACACCCCCCTCTAAACCATTCGCAGGCGGCGCACCATAAGCAGGCCACAAAAAAACGCCCTAAATAATCAGCGCGTTCTAATCTTGCATTTCAATATAAACAGACATCCAGCCACGAACCGTATCAGGTCTTTTGGGCGGACGCACCGGATTTTCAAGGCGCGGTAATGCGACGCGCCCTTTATCTTCATGCGCTTTTTTAAGCTCTTTTAGTCTGTCTCTTAGTTTTTGTATAGCCAATGAAGCACTTGGTGCGCGCTCTATCATTTCAGGCAAAGCCGGTACGCTAGCCCGATACATATCTGGCGACGCATTCTCATTTGCCTGCTCCCATAAGGGCATACATTCAACCCAATAGCCTCTACGCGACATGGAACGTACTCCTAAAAATATACTCGTAATGTTTTTTGTATATTAGAATTTTATCACAAAAATATGGGTTGCACTAGAGGGCGAATAAAAAAACGCCTATAGCCCTGCGAAACCAGAACAAAACCAATAGATTACAAAAGGTTAGGATGCTAACAGATAGTATAGAACGCACCAAAATCAGCGCTTTTTCGCGGCCTTATGCTGCTCTGCATAGAAGATTAAGTCTTTTGCGCGATGCCATTCTTGTGAATTTTCCGCTAAACCACGAATCGCTAAACTAGCTAAGCGCCCCGTTTCGGGTGCATTGCGTTTAAGGTAAGCTTCTTCGGCTAAATAAAGCTTCGCCAAGGGGTCGTTCTTTAATTTCCCGTAAGCGGTTGCCAAAAGCCTATATAAGCGCGTTGAGCGCGGCTCAGAGGCAATCGCCCCTCTCAGCAGCTTAATCGCCTCTTTAAGGTCAGGAGCGCCGCTTTGGTCATTCACAATTAATATATGCGCATAAGCTATAGCAATCAGTCCATCTTTCGGGCGAAGTTTATGCGCCTTTGCGTAAGCGGCGCGCGATTCTGTCAAACGTCCAAAATCAGCATATATTTGCCCAGCAAGTTCATGGTAATACGGGTTATCAGGCTCTAAACCGACAAGCGCTTCCACCTTGCGCACGGCTTTTTTCTCATCACTATTTTGATAGGCCGCAACCGCATAAGCCATGACCGCAGGGATAGTATTGTCATGGTCATCATATGTCCAGCTAACCTGCTGCGGGGAAAGAAAGCCGAGGAGTTTCGCCTTCATCCGGTTATGTTGGTCTTTCCAATGCAAATTTGGCTGCACAGGCTTAACCCCGCTTTGTGCCAGACGCGTTGTTAGCGCCGATATACGGTTACGCGTTATCGGGTGGGTACGGTAATATTCTGATTGCTGCGTTTCGGGCAGCAATTCATTATCCTGCAGCTTTTTAAGAAAACTCACAAGCCCCTGCGCATCAATTTTAGCGCCTTCTAAATACCCCAAAGCTGCTTGGTCGGCGCTTGATTCCTGTACGCGGCTATGTGCCAAATACTTACTGAGCGCATAATTTTGTGCCGCGCCGCTTACAGCTGTAATGGCTTCACCATGCCCGCTTAAAATCGCCGCACCAACGCCGAGTATCGTGCCGAGCATGGTTTCATAAGATGCGTTTTCCATGGCTGCGCGTGAGCGCGATAAATGCCCGCCGACAATATGGCCAAGTTCATGGGCGATAACGCCAATCACTTCTTCGGGGGATTCGGAGCGTAAAAGTAGCCCCGTATAAAGAAATATATTCGGCCCGCCCGCAACGAAGGCGTTAATATCGTCACTATTGACCAGAATAATATTAATACTGTTGGGCGCTAATCCTGTTGCGGCAATGACATCAGCGCTCCATTCTTTTAAAAACGCTTCAATTTCGCTATCGCGGATTAAGCTAAGCTGCGGCGCAGCCAACGCAGAGCGCACAGAAAAAGCACAAGACAACGTTAGCGTAAGAAAGCTAAATGCAATAAGGACACAAAATCTTGATATTCGCTGCAAAATAAACCTATCTTTCACCAAAAAGCGCCGTCCCTATGCGTAAATAATCCGCGCCGAGCACAGCGGCTTGTTCATAATCTGAACTCATCCCCATGCTTAATTCTTTTAAATTATACGCCTTCGCGTATTTTTTTAACAATGAAAAATAAATGCCGGCGCTTTCATCGCGCGGCGGAATACACATCAGCCCTTTTATATCAAGACCGATATCTTGCTGACAATACTCTACAAAATCAGCTAAATCAGCAGGCATAATACCTGATTTTTGCGGTTCTTCACCGATATTCACCTGAATGTAGCATGGCAAATGACGCCCTTGCTTATCCATTTCCGTTTTTAAACACCGCGCAATTTTCTCGCGGTCAACACTATGAATAACATCAAACAGCGCCACAGCATCTGCAGCCTTATTGCTTTGCAGCGCGCCAATCAAATGCAAGGTTAAATCAGGATAGTCTTTTTTACGTTCTGCCCAATGCGCTTGCGCTTCTTGGAGCTGGTTTTCGCCAAAATGACGCAGGCCAAGCGCCAAAGCTTCGTCAATATTCTCCGGCGACTGTTTTTTTGATACGGCAATAATCACGGGGCATTTAAACGCGCCCTCGGCATCGGCAAAGTCAGTATAGCGGGGCAAAGACGCAAGGTCCTCCGCGCAATAAAAATGCAAAACCGCACGCTGAATATCATCTTTAATCTGCTGGTAATTTGCAGCGATGCTCATAAATATCTCCTTACAATAAGCGCCTCTCTGCGGGCGATATTACGCATAAAAAAAGAATGGTGCAAGTTTCCCTGCACCATTCTCAATAAGATCCGTTGGATCAAACCATTTCTAATAAACTTAGAATTTGATTTGTGTACCAAGTAGAACGTTTGTAGATTCTACTTCTTGGTTCGCTTGTTCTGTTTCGATGTAAGAAACTGAACCACGGAAAGTCATACCTGGGCCGAATGTGTAAACAACGCCGCCAGTGTAACGGTCTGTTTCTGTATCAGCAACACCAGTACCATTTTCTTGGTCTTGGTTCATGTAAGAAGCACCAAGTTTGAATGGGCCAGTTACATAGTCAGCGCCAACAACAAGTGTGTCGATGTCGTTGTTTTTAAGACCTTGGTCGTCTGTAAGGTAAGCAACACCAAGACCGAATGGACCGAAGTCAAAATCGATACCAGCATCCCATGCTTCTTGGTCTTCAAGTGTAGTTGAAGTTGCTTCTAGTTCTGCAGTTGCAAAACCCGCACCAAGTGTAACACCTAGCTCGTCAAAGTTACCTTCCCAACGGAACGCTACTTCGTAGCTGTCGCCGTAGTTGTTACCAGCTAAGTTTTCTTGTGCAACAACTGTACGTGATGTGCCAGAAACTTCAGGTGTGTATGTCAAACCAGCTTGGAAACCAGAAAATACTGGAGTTAAGTAAGTGATTTTTTCAGAGTTGTTCGCAATGTCGTTATCATAGTCAAGTTCGCCAGGAGCGTTTGCAATTGTCGCAAGACCGTAGTTAACACCTTGAACGTTTTGACGAATGCCGTCTACAGCTGAGTCAGCAGAAGGAGCAGCAACTTGCAATAGGTATGCAGCGCCGTCTTCAGAACCAACATTTACGCGACCCCAGTGGCCAGCCATGTAGATGTAGTTTTCATCCATTGTGAAGTTGTCAGCTGTGTCAACGTCAGCTTCGATATACGCACCAACTGTAAGGCCGTTATCAAGTGTAACTTCGCCTGTGAAAGCAAGTTCAGAATCACGTAGGATATCAATGCTACGCTCATCAACGTTTACTGATGTGTCTTGGTCAACATATGCAACATATGCACGTGTGTAACCTTTAACGTCTAATTTAAGACCTTCAGCTTGTGCTGGAGCAGCTGCTGCTACGAGACCAGCGATTGCCGCTGTAGATAGAAGAAGTTTTTTCATGACTAAATAGTCCTCCAAAAAAGTTTTTTTACACCAATTAAAATTTCTTATGCGCTTTATTACTTGATACAAGACCTTAGAACAAAGCCAAAAGAAATTATAACCTAAGACAAAATAACTGCGCCGCATAAAAACGAATCACCAAAGATTTATCTCATCCTGTATTTGATTAAGCGCCTATTTTACAAAACCGTCAATATGGAGTGGTGCAAAAAAATCACTTATTTTTGAAACCGTGACATTTTTGCAACGCTCACAGAACTACCCCTTTGATTATAAGGTCTGGGGCGCTTGATAATGTTGTAAAAATGTCACGGACATAACGTAAAGCCTGATAATAAAGCTCACTTTATATGATGCACTTGTCCATTTCTCGCAAATGACTTTATTAATGCCAACAGGCGCAAGCGTGCGCTGCGCGGGAATGTCCATGCCACATATTTAATAAACGCTAAATCAACGCGCTGCGGGCAACCTTCCGCTTGCTGCCCTTCGCGCCTTAGCCATCTCTTTATAATGCGGTAAGTACATTTCCAGGCCGGCACATCAATAAAATACACAGCGTCAGCGCGCGCCAAGCGCAGCTGCATCGACGATATATAATTCCCGTCTATAATCCATTTATCCTGCGCCAATGCGTCGTTTAGCCGCGCGGTGAATTCTGCATTACCGCGCTCCACCCAATGGGGCGCCCAAAACATTTCATCCATATAAAAAAGCGGCAAACCCGTTTCATGGGCAAGCCGCTTTGCAAATGTCGTTTTACCTGCGCCTGGTGAGCCCACCACAATAATTTTATGTGCTGTGATGGGTTCTTTTTGCGCCGGCATGTTTATTTCTTTTCTTTTTCAGAATCTTCTTTTTTGTCGCTTTCAGCAAATTTTAGCGCGACAAAGCGCACACGACCTTGGCCTTGCGTATCAATTAACATCAACGCCGCTTTGCTTTTGTCTTTTTTCAAACGCGCGATGGCATCAACCACCTGTTTCGGCGTTGTGACATCTTTTTGATCAACCTCCAAAATAACGTCACCTGTTGACAGGCCTTGCTCAGCAGCAATGCCGTCTGGCGTAGCGGCAGCAATGAAAACACCTTTTAGCGCATCATCATAACCAAACTGTTCGCGCAGAGCAGGGGTGATCGCGTTTAAGGTCAGACCAAAATCTTCAACGTCAACGCCGTCTGTTTGGCTGGGCGCTTCTTTAACATCTTCTAACTTGCCTTCTTCTTCTGCTTTTTCAAGTTCGCCGATTTTTACTTTGACAGTTTTTTCTTTGCCATCACGCCATAAAACGACTTTAACTTTGCTCTCAATCGGTGTTTCGGCGACCATGCGTGGCAGGTCTTTCATTTCATCTAATGGACGATCATTAAAACGTAGGATAATATCCCCCGCTTCAAAGCCTGCATCTTCCGCAGGGCTATCTTTGCTCACGGACGCAACCAAAGCGCCGCGCGCATTATCAAGGCCGAGCGATTCTGCGATTTCTTCGCTCACGCCCTGTATGCGCACGCCAAGCCAGCCGCGGCGTGTACGGCCAAATTCTAATAATTGGTCAATCACAGGTTTCGCAAGATTTGCAGGGATAGCAAAGCCAATACCAACCGAGCCGCCAGTTGGAGAATAAATCGCCGTATTAATGCCGATCACTTCGCCATGCATGTTAAACATTGGCCCACCGCTATTGCCGCGGTTAATTGATGCATCAGTTTGAATAAAATCATCATAAGGCCCCGCTTGAATATCACGGCTGCGCGCGGAGATAATCCCCGCCGTTACGGTGCCGCCAAGGCCAAACGGGTTACCAATCGCCAGCACCCAATCACCAATGCGCATCACTGCGCTATCGCCAAAAGGTACAGCTTTTAAATCATGGCCTTCAGGGTCAATTTGTAGCACCGCAATGTCGGTTTTTTCATCAACGCCAATTAACTTGGCATCCACAGAAACATCATCATGTAAAATCACGTGAATTTCTTCAGAATTGGCAATCACGTGATTATTCGTGATGACATAGCCCTTTTCCGCATCAACAATGAAACCAGAACCAAGTGAGCTTGGCGCATCATGGGGCGCGCCTTTGTGACGATCCATAAATTCTTCAAAGAAGTCTTCAAATGGCGAGCCTGGCGGGAAGTCAGGCATTTGCGGCATATTTTCAACCATGTCCATTTTTTGTGTTGTCGCAACGTTCACAACGCTCGGCAACAGACGCTCAGACAAATCAGCAAAGCTTTCAACCTGCCCCTGCGCATTGACTGGCGGGCTCTTCGCGACGGCCTGATGGCTGGGCAATTGCGGTACAAGTATCAGTGAGGCCGTAGCCACGGCTAAGTACAGCTTTGATTTGATCATCATAAACTCCTTTATTTATAAGCGTGCAATATAAGTAGTGGGTTTATTTTCTTTTTCCATCATCAGATGAAATATATTTGAAAAAATCACTATCAGGTGACAAGACCATAGTTGTACCGTTTTTCAGCGCCTTCTTATATGCTTCCATCGTCCGGTAAAACTCATAAAATTCAGGGTCCTGACCAAAGGCTTCGGCATAAATACGGATAGCCTCTTTATCGCCATTACCGCGTGCGACTTCTGAATCGCGGCGCGCTTCTGAAAGAAGAACCGTACGTTCTTTATCTGCCAAAGAGCGAATTTTCAGTGCAAGTTCTTCACCTTGTGCGCGCGCTTCTTTTGCTTCACGCTCACGTTCAGACTGCATTCTGTTATAGGTTGACTGTGTCACCTGTATAGGTAAATCAGCGCGAATAATACGCACATCAACAATTTCGATGCCGAAACGATCTGTTTCTTCATTCACTTCTTTTTGAATTTTCTTCATCAAATTATCACGCTCAACAGACAGCACGTCAATCAGTGTGGTTGTACCTAGCACGCCACGCAAAGATGCATTAATGATTGTATTCATACGCTGCACAGCCGCTGTTTCCGTTGACAATGTTTGGTAATATTTCAGCATATCCGCAATACGGTAGCGCGCAAAAGTATCAACAACCAAACGCTTTTGGTCAGCAAGCAAAACTTCTTCGGCTGGCGGATCAACATTCAAAATACGTTTTTCAAAAACCCGCAATTGTTGCAATACTGGCAATTTGAAATGTAAACCCGGCTTATCAATGCGGCTTTTCACATCACCAAATTGCAAAACAAGAACTTGCTGCGTTTCTTGTACCGTAAAGACTGACGCTGAAAATGCCAATACAACAACAGCCAGAATACCGACAAGGCTAATACCTAATTTTCCCATGAACTTAAACTCCTATAACTCTATGTGTTCGCTTACTTCTTGCCCATTTTATCAAGGGGCAGGTAAGGCAGAATGTTAGAGCCCTTCTGACTCGGATCAATAACTATATTATTTGTGCTTTGAAGAATTTCTTCCAGCGTTTCAAGGTAAATACGCTTCGCAGTCACTTCTTTAGACTCTTTATAAGCCGCATAGACAGACTGGAAACGGTCCGCATCACCTTTGGCGCGGTTAATGACTTCTTCTTGGTAAGCGGCCGCCGCTTGGCGTAATTTTTCAGACTCACCACGTGCGCGCGGAATAATGTCATTGCGGTATGCTTCCGCTTGGTTTTTAAACTGCTCTTTTTCCTGACGCGCACGCTGCACTTCGTTAAATGCATCAACGACTGGCGCAGGCGGGTCAACTTTTTGCAACTGGACACCGTTAATTTCAACGCCGGCTTCGTATTCATCAAGCATTTTTTGCATTAATACGCGCGTATCACGTTGCACGCTACCACGCGCATCGGTCAATACAGGCTGAATATCAGTACGGCCAATAATTTCACGCATCGCGCTTTGTGCGACAATGCGAATTGTTGATTCAGGATCACGAATTTTAAACAAGAAATCTTTCGCGCTCGAAATTTTCCACAAAACAACGAAATCAATATCAACAATGTTTTCATCGCCCGTCAGCATCGCGCTTTCAGATTTCATATCAGAAACGGAATTGCCTTTTGAACCGTAGCGTCTTGCTGCGTCTTGACGACCAATTTGGATGCGGCGTTCATTTTCAACATCAACGACCGTTGCAGCCTGAATAGGCCATGGCAAGCGATATTGCAAACCCGCCTGCTCTTGCGTGCGTGTAAACTTACCAAATGTTGTGACAACGCCATGCTGCGAAGGCTGCAAAGTATAAAACCCTGTCAACGCCCATAAAGCCGCAATAACAAAAATAATTAAGAACACAAGTTTGCCGCCGCCGAAATTACCCGGCAAGACGTCATTAAGGTTTTGTTTTGCTTTTTTCAGCAAATCTTCTAAATCAGGTGGCACATCGCCGCCGCCAGAGCCACCGCCCCATGGGCCGCCGCTACCGCCACGGCGTCCGCCGCCACCATTGCCGCCACTATTGCTACCATTACCCCACGGGTTTTTATGATCACCCATCATATGAATATCTGGATTTTCATTTCCATTTATAGGGGGCGTGTTATTATCCGACATATTTATTGGTCCTTAACTAGATTGCAATTTACAAAAAACTACCTTATTAAAAATTATGCAGTGATAACAATATCGTTTTTATCAAGAAAGGCAATATACAGATGTGGAAATTTACATCTAAATCAGCAGCAAAGCCAAGCGAAGAAAGCGTGCGCACATTGCTCGCAACCATTGCCGACCCTAGTGGTGAAGGGGATATTGTTTCCAATAAGCGTATATCCAGCATCACGCTAGAAAACGGTAAGATTATTTGTATTCTTGAAATTGACCCGTCAAAAGCCGCAGATTTTGAACATATACGCCTCAAGACCGAATCAAAACTGCAGGAAATAAAGGGCATTGCAGCCGCGCAAGTCATCCTCACGGCTGAAAAATCCGCGGCAGAGGAACAAAGCGTGCCGCCCACACAATCAGGCCTAAAACCAGCCCCCAAAATGCAAAGCGCAAAGCCGCCCCCAGCGCCACCACTCGCGCGCCCAGACGTTAAAAAAATGATCGCGATTTCATCGGGCAAAGGCGGGGTGGGTAAATCAACGCTCTCATTTAACCTTGCCATCGCCCTCAAAGACCTTGGCTTTAAAGTTGGCTTGCTGGACGCTGATATATATGGCCCTTCACAGCCGCGCCTTAGCGGCCTTACCGGCATTGATTTTTCAAACACCAAGCCAGATACCAACGCAAACGGCAAAATCATCCCCCCTGAGGCGCATGGCTTAAAAATCATGTCGATGGGCTTCCTCGTCGGCGAAGAAAGCCCGCTTATATGGCGCGGCCCAATGGTACAAAGCGCCATTGTTCAGCTTTTCCGCGACGTCGACTGGGATGGGCTTGATTACTTGATTATTGATATGCCGCCCGGTACAGGCGACGCGCAATTAACGCTGGCACAGAAAATGCCGCCCGATAGCGCGATTATCGTTTCAACGCCGCAAGACCTTGCGCTAATTGATGCACGCAAAGGCCTCGAAATGTACAAGAAGACCAATATTCCGATTAGCGGCATTATTGAAAACATGTCCGTCTTCACCTGCCCGAAATGCGGTGAAAACACGCCAATTTTTGGTCATGGTGGCGCGCGGGAACAAGCCGCCGCTATTGGCATCCCGTTTTTAGGCGCTGTGCCGCTTGATATGGCGATCCGACTTTCTGCTGATGGCGGTAAGCCCAGCGTTAACCAAGCCTTTATTGACATCGCCAAACAGATCAGCCAGCCCTAAATAAAGTAACTTTTTTCAAGGATTAAAACATGCTTACCTCTCGCCTCAAACAAACACTCACATTATGGTGGCCAATTACATGGCGTGTCATTCTTGGCTCTTTAGTCATTGGCGGCATTTTATCATTTCTATGGGGTACAATTGCAGGCGCGGTAGGCATTGGGCAATTCGCCGCCGCAGGCGGTAAAATTTTAATGGTGCTTTCTAATGTGCTGGTTTCGATTTATGTTTTAGACACGCTAATGCATAAAGGTTTTGGCAAAAACAAATGCTTTAAAATTAACCTAGAAAATAGAGATATAAAATGAGCCAGAACAAAAGTACAGATAACAAAGCCGCAGATAAAAACACGCGCGCGGCGCAAATAGCGGCAAAGAACAAAAAACTCGCGCTATCTGTTTTCATCGCTGTCTTCATAATGATTGGTCTTGCCTATGCTTCTGTTCCGCTTTACAGCATATTTTGTCAGGTCACAGGTTTTGGCGGCACCACGCAAGTATCTGAAAAAGCACCTGCGGTAGATCAAATTCGCGAGCGTACAATCCGCATTAATTTTAGCAGCAATATTAATAATAATTTATATTGGGATTTTCGCCCCGGCGAACATAGCACCACAGTCAATATTGGCGCGCAAGGCTTGACGCATTTTGTCGCCAAAAGCAATGACGATAAACCCAGCGCAGGCACGGCCATATATAATGTCACCCCCTTAAAAGCAGGGAAGTATTTCCACAAAATTGAATGTTTTTGCTTTGGCGAACAAATTTTACAGCCACATCAAGAAGTGCAAATGCCTGTTTTATTTTATGTTGACCCGTCTTTTGACGATGATCCACATATGAAAGATGTGAGCCTCATTACGCTCTCTTACACTTTCTACCCCACAGAATCTAAGGTACTCGATCAAGCCATGGAAGAGTTTTATAACGCGGAATAAGCGAAAACGTAGCATTTTCACGCCATTTTCCAACGTTAGAAAACACCCATTCAAATGCCATATTGTTATTTTATTATCTTTATGGTTTTATTAGACAAATTGTTTTATTATAAACACGCATAACAATATAAATTTTTCGACAAGCAGGAATAAACGAGAATGGCTGAAGAAATTGAATACACAACAACGGGCAAACCCCATCCTTACCATTTGGTGAACCCAAGCGTTTGGCCTTTAATGGGCGCGGTAGCAGGCGGCATATTTGCAACAGGCATGGTTATGTACATGCATGATGTAAAAATCGGCGGCGCACCAGTCGGCTTATTTGGCCCTATTCTTGGTGTGCTTTCTATTCTCGCCGTAATGTTTTTTTGGTGGAAAGACGTTATCGTTGAATCTGTCGTTGAAAAAGCCCACACAGAAATCGCCGCTATCGGCTTTCGTTATGGTATGCTGTTATTTATCGCCTCAGAAGTCATGTTCTTCGTTGCGTTTTTCTGGGCGTTCTTTGATGCGTCCTTATTCTCAGGCGAAGTTAAGCAGTTCCTGCGCGTTGAATACACATCAGGCATCTGGCCGCCGCCACAAGTTCACATTATTGAGCCGTTTGATTTGCCACTCATGATGACAATGATCTTGCTGCTTTCAGGGACGACCGTCACTTGGGCGCACCACGCGATTATTGAAGGCAAGCAAGCCGAAATGACCAAGGCGCTTGGCATTACTGTCCTGCTTGGCATTATCTTCCTCATTTTCCAAGCTTATGAGTACCACCACGCCGAATTTGGCTTTAAAGATGGCATTTACCCATCAGCCTTTTATATGGCGACAGGATTTCACGGTTTTCACGTCCTAGTGGGCACTATATTCCTTGCTGTATGCTGGCTGCGTTCTATGCAGGGGCATTTCACCAAAGAGCGCCATTTCGGCTTCGAAGCCGCCGCATGGTATTGGCACTTCGTTGATGTTGTCTGGCTGTTCTTATTCATCGCCATTTACTGGTGGGGCAATAAAATCGGCATAGGCGACCCAAGCGCGCTTACACAGCTTGCTGGTCACTAGAAGGTTTTTTAACGTCCATGACCAAACAAGATAAAACACAAATAAGCGAAACAAGCGCCGTCTTAAAACTCATTAAGACGGCGCTGTTTTGTCGCTGTCCGAAATGCGATAAAACCAGTATTTTTAAGCGCGGCTTATTCAATTATAATCTGGTTGAACAATGCGATACTTGTGGCCTAGACCTCACGCGCAGCGATAGCGCCGATGGCCCTGCGGTATTTCTCATCTTTATTCTCGGCTTTTTACTTGTCCCGATTGCCCTTATCGTTGAAATGAAAATTGGCTGGCCGATTTGGCTGCATGTTTTAATTTGGGGCAGCTTAGGGCTTGGCATTACGCTGTGGGCATTAAAACCGATCAAGACCCTTGTCATTGCTCTGCAATATCGCTACCGCACCAGTGATTGGGATGACAACCCACCGCCGCGTGCATAACGCCTCATATTTTATACAAGCTTCCATATACACAAAAAAAGCGCCCCGAAAGGCGCTTTTTAGCAATTATATATTTATCTGTCTTGATCTATATTTAAACAGCTTTTTCGACGGGCTTAACGCGCCCAAATGCTTTTGCTGTTGTAATCGAGGCAATAATTCTCTTATTACTATAAATTGACGTACGAATTGTATTTTTTTTATTTGTCGTTTCCATGGAACATCCCTGTGTTTTAAAAGGTTAATAACAAAACCCTAGCGCCTTATTTAAAGACGCTATTCAAACACCCATATACCGCTATTTAATAGTCACCTATTTTTTGTAAGTATCCTTATGCTACCACAAAAACACGTGCTAAACAAGCACAACTCTACTTTAGGGCGAAGCGCGGCGAGACTAGTAGCGGCGGGGGTTTGAAAATATATGCGCTCTCAGCGTTACGCATTGGTCAAAAATCAGCTATACTGTTAAGTCATTCTTAGGAAGACACTGCTATTTTAGTATCTGATATTATTCATAAAATTTAAATTTCATATAAGGATTTTGCACATGCCTGTATACAAAGCGCCAATTGATGATATTCGTTTTGTCCTCTACGACCTTCTCAAGGCAGATACAATAACGGCTCTTCCCGATTATGAAGACGCTACGCCTGATTTGGTCATGCAAATTTTGGAAGAAGGCGCGAAAATGTGCGAAGAAATTCTGTTTCCGCTGAATCAAAGCGGGGACGCGGAAGGCTGCCAATTTGATAATGGCGCAGTAACGACCCCCAAAGGCTTTAAAGACGCTTATAATACCTTCACCGAAGGTGGTTGGTGCGGCTTAGCACTTGACCCTCAATATGGTGGCATGGGTATGCCCGCCTTTGTCAATTGCGCAATGCAGGAGCTTATCTGCGCGTCAAATATGTCATTTGGCATGTATCCAGGTTTATCACAGGGCTGTTATGACGCGATCCACCTGCATGGCGATGACGCGCAGAAAAACCTTTATTTGCCAAAATTAAACGAAGGCATCTGGTCAGGAACAATGTGCCTAACTGAGCCGCATTGCGGCACGGATCTCGGCCTTGTACGTACAAAAGCCGAAGACCATGCAGACAAAGACGGCTCTTATGCCATTAGCGGCACAAAAATATTTATTTCTGCGGGGGAGCATGATTTAGCAGAAAACATCATCCACCTTGTTCTTGCCCGGCTGCCCAACGCGCCAGAAGGCGTGCAAGGCATATCACTTTTCGTTGTTCCTAAATTTTTACCTAAAGAACAGAATGGCGACTACGTCTCAGGCGCGGAAAATGGTGTCACTTGCGGGTCCATAGAACACAAAATGGGCATTAAGGCATCATCTACATGCGTTATCAATTTTGAAAACGCGCAAGGCTGGCTTGTCGGCGCTCCGCATAAGGGCCTCAAAGCGATGTTCACCATGATGAACGCTGCAAGGCTTGGCGTGGCCATGCAGGGACTCGGCATTGCCGAGGTCGCGCAACAAAACGCCGTCGCATACGCCAAAGACAGGCTACAAATGCGCGCCCTTGATGGCGTTAAAGCCCCAGATAAGGTCGCTGACCCGATTATCGTTCACCCAGATGTTCGCCGTATGCTGCTGACCGGTAAAGCCTTTTGTGAAGGTGCGCGTGCCTTATCACTCTGGGTTGGCACAATGTTAGACCGCGCAGAAAAGCACCCCGATGCGATCGAACGCCGCAAAGCCGACGACCTTGTCGCGCTGCTTACCCCGATTCTTAAAGCTTACCAAACCGATATGGGCAGTGAGATTGCCAATAACGCCGTGCAGGTGCATGGCGGTCATGGCTATATTTGGGAATATGGCGTTGAACAATATGTCCGTGATGCCCGCATCGCGCAAATTTATGAAGGTACAAACGGCATCCAAGCCCT
>DELD01000012.1:43729-43971 GCA_002354205.1 Micavibrio sp. UBA2705
AGGTACAAACGGCATCCAAGCCCTTGACCTTGTTGGGCGTAAAATGCCGCAGAATATGGGACGTTTACTGCGCAGCTTCTTCCACCCCGTAAGCGCCTTTATCGAGGACAACCAAGCTGACCCCGCGTTAAGCGCCTGCGTCTTCCCTTTGGCAAAAGCTTTTATGAAATTACAGCAAAGCACGGCAGTTATCGCGCAAAAAGGCCTGAAAAACCCCTTAGAGGCTGGGGCCGCCGCCAGCG
>DELD01000012.1:44254-90428 GCA_002354205.1 Micavibrio sp. UBA2705
CCCCTTAGAGGCTGGCGCCGCCGCAAGCGATTATTTGCGCCAATTTGCCCTAGTTGCCATGGGGTATATGTGGGCGCAAATGGCAAAAACCGCCTTAGAGAAGTTAGCAGATGACAGCACAAGCAACAAAGATTTTTACGAAAATAAAATCAAAACAGCGCATTTCTTCTTTGCAAAAATGCTGCCCGATAGCGATGCACGCTTCAAAACCATATTGGCTGGCGCTGAAACATTAATGGCGATGGATGCAGAAGCGTTTTAGCCACATGCAAAGCGCCACATACGAATTTTTAAGTAAAATAAAAGCCCAGACATAATGTTTGGGCTTTTTTATTACGCTAAAATCAAACTGTTTTAATTGAGATGCACGGGCTCTAGGTCATTATGGCGGGCGCATACTGCAGCCGCGTTCATATCGTGCTCCACCATAATCGGTGTGCCATCTGCCGCGCAAATCGCCACAGCAATGCGGCCTTCAACTTCAATTTCTTTTAAATATGCAATCGAGTGCATGCCAAAATTAAGAAAATCTTTTGATGATAAATTACGGATGGATTTGTCTGTTTTTGAGCTTCGGTCTAGCACGATATGACTCCTAAAGTGTTACGCGTAAAAATATAGATTTAGAACCCTCTTATATATGATAATGCTATAACTTTATTAAGCTGAAGTTAATGAAAAGGAAGTTTATTTCATTACCCAGAAAAACAATGCATTAATTAACGATATATGGCAAAAGGCGAATCTTGGAAGGGGCAACCTAAGATTTCTTAGGCTTGGTTGATTCTACATCAATTGTGTTATCGGTTAAAGTATTTTTACCGTTGCCGCCCTTGGTTATTTTAATACTGCGCATATTCGATTCAGGGACAATTTGTTCCATATCAACATGAAGTAAGCCATTATCAAGGCTTGCGCCTAGAATTTCTATGCCATCTGCAAGCACAAAACTGCGCTGAAACTGACGCGTAGCAATGCCACGATGCAGGAATATGCGCTCCGCGTTCTCCGTCTCGCTCGTCCGCCCGCGAATAACCAGTTGGTTTTGGTCAATGCTGACATCCAAATCATCCATAGTAAACCCAGCAACCGCCAAAGTAATGCGCAAACTATTCGCGCCTGTCTGTTCAATATTATAAGGGGGGTAGCCTTCATTGGCTGATTTTTTCAACTGGTCAAATGTCCGTTCAAAATGATCAAAGCCCAAAAATAACGGGCTATCAAATAGTGATAAGCGTGTCATATAGCGTCTCCTCAACTGAGCGAGTTTATAGTATTTCTTAATCGACCTTAGATAAGCATCAATTATTATTCATATATATTATAAGACAGAAAAGTAAAGATATTGCAAGTTTTCGCGCGCTGCCGCCCTTACATTAAGGCTTCACAAATACGCGGTCACAATAACCGCACTCAACGCTATTTTGTTTTTCAAAACTGTAATATACTAGGGGATGGCCTAAAGGGCCGCCGCCGCCATCACAGCTCACACTATCACTTGACGCTGCGACTTTGATGGTTTCTGGCTTATTGTAGTCTGGTTTTACTGTTTTTTGGGTCATTTTATGTCCAAAATTTGTGAATATTTACGTTTTCTTTGTATTTTATTTATATAAAGGAAGAAGGTAAAGCGTTTTATTTGTGAGGTACAATGCCAAAGCAAGAGTTTAAATTTATTAATAATAAAATCATCCAAGGCAAGGAAG
The DNA here is from genome assembly GCA_002354205.1 of Micavibrio sp. UBA2705. Classification (GTDB taxonomy): domain Bacteria; phylum Pseudomonadota; class Alphaproteobacteria; order Micavibrionales; family Micavibrionaceae; genus UBA2705. The sequence continues at coordinate 45,961 of DELD01000012.1, forward strand.
ACAAGTATTTAAACGTCCATGTCAGCGCCGCAGATGTTTTGAAAAGCTGGAAAGATTCCGTTTTTAGCTTTGAATGGCTCAAAGCCGATGGTAGCGTTAAGCCCATAGAAGCCTTAAACGAGAGCGAGAAAACAAAGCGCGAATGCGTCGAACACGATTTGTCAGACGGCAAAGCCTTAGAAACGCCAATACTCGGCATCGGTTTAATGGAAAACATTGAAATAGGCGCGGGCCGCGCGATTTTTCTGACCTTATGTGACAAGGGCGCGCAGACAATCCCCGTGCATATTCCAAAATCTAACGAATCTGATTTCGCAAAATTTATTACGACACAAGACTAACCCGCGCTTTTATTTTCTAACTTCACCTTATATTTGCAGCAATTAGCTATAAAAAAAGCCCCCCAAATAAGGGAGGCTTTTTAAAAACCATAAAAACTGTCTTATTTAACAAGACGGCTTTCGAATACTGGCTCAGCTGTTTTAACTTCAACTTTTTTGTCGCCAGCAGTACGTTCAGAAGCGTATGGCGCTGCGCCATCATTGCTGTACATACCTTGGTCGCCATTAGAAGAACACGCAGCAGTTGTCATTAAAGCGCCTGCAACGAAAACGAGTGAAAGAATTTTTTTCATTATGAATACCCTCAATTTGATGAGTTTTAAGTAAAAGATAAGCCTCCGCACCTTCGGAGCGAAACCAGATTTATTTATACACGCAAAAAGAATATTTGCACAGGGCTTTTTGAATAATTAACAGAAAAAACAAAGAAAAAGCCTTTAATTACAAAAAAACCGCCCACATTCGACCTTATGAAAACACAGATCTACGACCTAGTCAGTATAATGGGTTTGCTTGGCAAAATACGAATCAATGCTCTTTTTTAAGGCCTTCGCTATCTTATCTTGATGTGCTGCTGTGTTTAAGAGCCGCGCTTCCGATTTATTCGACATAAAGCCGATTTCCACTAAAACAGAGGGTATATCAGGCGCTTTAAGCACGGCGAATCCTGCAGAATGCAACGGTGTGCGCAGTGTGCCGATACTATGCGCCTTAAAAGAATTTATCAATTCCTGCGCTAAAAATGTCGACTGGTTCTTTGTATCACGCAGTGCAAGGTCAATTAATATTGCTGCGACATCTTGCCCCTCATCTGATAAATCAACGCCGGCAATGACATCTGATTTATTTTCACGCGCCGCAAGCCGAGCAGTTTGCGCATCTGTAGCTTTTTCTGACAACGTATAAACCGAAGCACCGCGCACGGTGTGTTTTTCAACAGAATCGGCATGAACCGACATAAAAAGGTCCGCGTTATGGCGGCGCGCTATCCGTACCCGCTCAGACAGACGTATATAACGGTCATCGTCGCGCGTTAAGACAACTTCGTAATGCCCAGAGGCCTCTAATAGTGCTTTTAAACGCTTCACCGTCGCCAAGACAACTTTTTTTTCATACAAGCCACCTGCGCCAACCGCCCCAGGGTCCTTACCGCCATGCCCCGCATCTAAGACAACGACATGCTTACGCGCCACAATAGGCCGCACAGGGCGCTCTGCTAAGGTTGGTGCTTTATATGGCGGTGCGGCCTGTATAAGTGTTGTTTGTTTTTTATCCTGTTTTTGCGCTGTGTATTGCATAGAAGGCTTTGCTGCCCCGCCAACCAAGTCTATGACTAAACGGTTAGGTTTACCGTCAATTGCCGGCAAAAAGAAACTCGCTTTTATTTTGATATTTTTCTTGGCATCAAAGACCAGACGTAATGTCTGCCCATCGCTGCTATGCCGCGCAAATTTCAGCATATTATTTTCAACATGACCTAATGATGCACAACTTAAATTGCGCCCTTTAAAATCAACAACTAAGCGCTGCGGGGCTGGCAAAATAAAGGCGTTATAATCAAGCTTACCTGAAACTTCGATGACCAAACGCGTTTTATCAGGATGATCACCCAGGCGAATCTTCTGCACATTCGCCGCGTAAGAATCACTTGCGCATAAGAAAACGCAAAATATTGCAAGGGCAAGACTTTGAAAAATAGTCATAAAACATGAGAAATCCCGTTGGGATGCTGAAAATAAACGCTTCATAGCATTAAATATACAACTAAGCCCCCTTTGCCCGCAAAAGAATTTTTTCAAATCGTACATAATTTCGTTGTGTAAAACTAAATCTCTGTGTATTGTTCTCTGGTAGTGACACTCTGTGGTTTTAGCATTTACTCAAAGTAAAAAGCATTTTGTAAATTATGAAAACAGGAATTTGTTCGTAACAATTGATATGATGAACAAAGTTTACAAACGCTAGTATTAATTAAGGTTTCGCTAGCCGCAGAAAGTGAAAAACGTTTTGAAGAACAAGAGATATAAAGAATTCGTAAGTTATATAATGAAAACTGTGGCCCCATTAATCCAATCCAATAGAATACCGCCCGGAAAAATGCCGCGCTAATATGCGCCGCATTCATTATGTGCTATGCGCTGTTTATAACCCCTCCAAAACGTCTGTTTAATAGTTTTTAATCGCGGCAAGCGGCAAACCTGCCACTCCGTCACTATCAGGTCCCGTCTGCTTGCGCGCAGGAGTAATACACATGGCAAAAAGAATGCTAATTGACGCAACCCACGCAGAAGAAACACGCGTTGCAGTTGTTGATGGAAACCGCCTCGAAGAATTTGATTATGAAAGTGCATACCGCAAACCTTTGAAAGGAAACATATTCCTTGCAAAAGTCACCCGCGTAGAGCCTTCCCTACAAGCTTGTTTTGTTAATTATGGTGGTAACCGTCATGGCTTCCTCCCTTTCTCAGAAATTCACCCTGATTATTTCAGAATCCCTGTCTCTGACCGCGAAGCACTTATCGAAGCACAGCGCGAGGAAATGGAAGCACGCCGCGCCGCTGAAGAAGCAGAAGATGAAGCTGAGTTTAGCCGCAATAAAGGGCAAGAACAAAGCGATGATGATGATACGCCTCCAGAAGAGGCAACCACGATTGAATCAGCGCGCGACTTGCCTGATGAAGACACAGAAGACAGCGCCGATGACAAGGTAGAAACCGCTGAGAAAACGGACGAAAAACCCAAAAAAGCGCGCCGCACAAGAAGTCGCGCAAAGCCAAAAAAAGACGAGGATGCCGCTAAAGCTGACGATACAGAAAAAGCATCAGATGATAATGATGCAACTGTAGAATCCGCAGAAGAAAAAACTGCGGATACAGAAGAAGAAAAACCAAAAAAGCGCGGCCGCCGCCCAACACGTAAGGCAGCTTCAAGTAAAAAAGATGAAATCGTCGAAAAAACAGATTCAGACAAAAAAGTCAGCAAAAGAAGAGCTAAGAAAAAAGAAGAAAAAGCTGATAAAACGCCTGAAGTAAATGACGATAACATTGGCAACGTCATAAAACCAAGCGAAGCGGTTGAGATTCCTGACGAAGTCCTCGATCAAAAAGTAAACGGCAACGTCGATTCAGGTGATGACGCGAATAGCGATGACCAACAAAACAAACGCCAAGGCTCACGCGGCCGTTATAATAACAACCGTAATAGAGGTGGCCGTAACCAACGTGGCGGGCGCGGGCGTTACAATAACAACAGCCGCAACAAGCGCGGCGCGCCAAGCTCACGCAAGGTCGAAACGCTAGGCGGTGACGGTATTGAAGGTGATCAAGTCCAGCGCCCAACACTAAAAAAACACTATAAAATTCAAGAAGTCATTAAGCGTGGTCAAATCATGCTTATTCAAGCATCGAAAGAAGAGCGCGGCAATAAAGGCGCGGCAGTGACAACGTATTTGTCTTTGCCTGGTCGATATTCTGTACTTATGCCGAACAGCCCACGCGCTGGTGGCGTTAGTCGTAAAATCGCGAATTACAAAGAACGTAAGCGTATGCGCGAAATACTTTCAGACCTCAGTGTTCCTGATGGCATGTCCGTTATTATGCGTACCGCAGGTACATCACGCACAAAAACTGAAATTAAACGCGACCTTGATTACTTAATTCGTCTTTGGAATAAAATCCGCGAAACAACCTTAGAATCAACGGCCCCTGCCCTTATTTACGAAGAAGGCAGCCTAACAAAGCGTTCTATTCGTGATATTTACACCCGCGACATTGAAGAAGTCCTTGTTGCTGGCGCTGATGGTTATAAAGAAACCAAAAACTTCATGAAAATGCTTATTCCTTCACACGCCAAGCGCGTACAGGAATATAAAGAAGAGCAAATTCCGCTTTTCACGCGCTATCAGATCGAAGGCCAAATCAACGAAATTGGTACACCAACCGTTAAATTAAGATCTGGCGGCTCACTGGTTATTCACCCAACAGAAGCGCTCGTTTCTATTGATGTGAACTCAGGGCGCTCAACAAAAGAACGCCATATCGAAGAAACAGCGTTAAAAACCAACCAGGAAGCAGCTGAAGAAGTCGCACGCCAATTGCGTCTGCGTGACCTTGGCGGCCTTGTGGTTATTGACTTTATTGATATGGAGAACTACCGAAACAACGCCAAAGTAGAGCGCAAAATGCGCGAAGCTTTATCTGGTGACCGTGCACGTATCCAAGTCGGCCGTATTTCTAATTTCGGCCTTATGGAGCTTTCACGTCAGCGCTTGAACCCAAGCCTAGCAGAAGCGCAATATGAACCATGTACCCATTGTAATGGTACAGGCACTGTACATACTGTTGATGCCGCTGCAATCCAAGCCCTACGCGCACTGGAAGAAGAAGGTACGCTTAAACGTTCAGGGCGCATCTTGCTCACGGTTTCAAACAAAGTGGCGATTTATATCCTCAATAATAAACGCGCATTATTGGCTGACATTGAATCGCGCTATGGCTTTAAATGCATTATCAATGTTGACGAACATATGCCGGCAAGACAATATTTGATTGAGCCAATAAAGGATGCGCCGCCACTTGAAAGCAGTGCGACAACCGAGGTATCCGCAGAAGAAACCAACGATTCTACCGCAGCTTCAGACGATGAAGATGGCGACAATAAGCGTGGCCGTGGTCGCCGCAATAGCGGACGCAATCGCAATAACAACCGTAACAGACAACAAAACAATCGTGACGACGCAGCTCAAGAATCGCCGCAGCAGGATAGTGATCAAGACAGTGATACGGCTAAGTCAGATGATAGTGAAGGCGAAAACAAACGTCCCTCACGCCGTCGCCGTCGTCCTGCACGCAGCAGAGACGAAAACGAAACGAATGATTCTACTGCGCCAGCGCCACAAAGCACTGAAAGCACGGAAAGCACAAAAGAAGAGCAGCCTAAACCAAGCCGCCGTAGAGCGCCAGCAAAGAAAAAAGCTGACGACGCTGATACGCAGCCTTCATCGCAAGCCGAAGACAAAAAAGACGTAGAGGAAAAGAAAAAACCAGCACGTAAAACGTCAAAAGCAAAAGAAGAAACTGCCGATTCTACGCCAAAAGAAGACAAGGCATCGAGCGCCTCTGCAAATGATGACGCTGCGCCATCAACCGCGCATCAAGATCATGAAGTTATCAATCAAGCCCCTAAGAAAAAGAAAAAGGGCTGGTGGAGTAAGGGCGAATAAACCAGCTTCAATATCTACAAACATAAAAACAGCGCCTCATGGCGCTGTTTTTTTATAACCCTGATACGAAAAAAGCACAGCAAGCCGCCGCCTATTTCACATATTTTTTCAAACGCCAAAAACGTGCCTTATGCGCCAAACGCAAAGCAAAAGAACTTTGATCTTCGCTATGTTGCCAAATAACTTTAGACTGCGATAACTGCCCATTACCCAAATAGGCGCGTCGCACGACTTCAATTTTGCTATAACCATCACAAAGCGCACGGCGGCGCGCTTTATACAAAGCAATCCGCCGCGAGATAGACTTTCCACAAAGCGCCCATCGCTGGACAGAAGCATCAAGATCTTTATCAAAATGCTCTGTAATCACATAGATATGATAATCTGCTGTTTTCATTCAATAACTTTATAAAATATAAATAACCATGTTCCTAATCGGATCAAGTTAACGCCAAACACTTAAAAAAAGATTAACGTAATTGTATATAGCCACCATTTCTGTTATAATCAGGACACCTCAGCGCTTGTTCTATATGCGCTAGACCAGAATATTCCATCGCCAAACATCACAGTCATACAGATAAGAACATGCCAGTAAAACGAAAATCAAAAAGTAAAAAACAGATTCTACCGGATTCGCTTCATAATTTTATCGCACGGCGCATAATTGATAGCGCAGGGCTAGGCATATTGCTCTTTGGCGGCTTTTTGCTGCTCGCCTTATTGACCTATAACCATTCAGACCCGTCTGTAAACACCGCGATAAGTCAGAACGCCGATATACACAATGTCGCAGGCCCTTTTGGGTCAAACATTTCCGACATGCTCGCGCAAAGCTTTGGCTTAGGCGCGCTTATTCTCGGCGCGCTTCCCGTCATCTGGGGGCTGCGTATGTTTAAGCGTAAGCCTATACGCAATGTTATTCTACGTATTACGGCCTATCTATTTGCTACGATAAGCCTTTCTATCGGCCTCACCCTCTTTCCCGCTGGCACATTATTGGATCAGCCCTATTTAGGCGGCAGTGCAGGCATGTTGGTTACAAATGCGATTTCAGGCGCTTTGCCTGCAAACTTCGCGGCGATTGCCCATATCGCAATCCCGCTTATTTTCCTCCTCTGCGCTATCATAATGACGGCGATCGCAACAGGACTACAAAAAGAAGAATGGGCACGCATATATAGCCGCGCCCTTAGCCTCATAATATTTACAGCGCAGCTGATTATCTATGGCGCGAGCGCCTTCAAATACTGGCTGCAAAAACATGGGGCTTTTGAGCGTAACGCCGCACAATCACAACCACGAAAATTCGCCCTGCCAAAGTTAAAGGCCTTTTCGCCCCCACGCAGTACAGAAAAATCAGCGCAGAGAACCTTGCCCGCACCACAAAGCGCACCAGCACAGGAACAGCCAAGCGCCGCAGAGCCCGCCGCACGCCAGAGTGATACTGTTTCACGTGAAACAAATACGCCGCAAGCCCCTGAACCTAAAAAGTCATTCAAGGTGATGACCCCGAAAAAACAGGAAAAAGAACAAAGCCAATCAAGTCAAATTTCTTTTACCTTAGACAGCAATAGCGAATGGGAACTACCCTCAATCGATTTACTCTCCGAAACCCCCAAAGAAAACGCAAATGTTGAAGCAGACACCAAGCTTCTTGAATCTAACGCGGCTTTATTACAAGACGTCTTAAGCGATTTCAACGTTAAAGGCGAAATCAGCGCCATTCATCCCGGCCCAGTGGTCACTTTATATGAACTTGAGCCCGCACCAGGTACAAAATCATCACGCGTCATTAACCTCTCTGATGATATTGCGCGCTCCATGTCCGCTGTTTCTGTCCGCGCAGCTGTTGTCCCCGGCAGGAACGTCATCGGCATAGAGCTTCCCAACAAAGTGCGCGAGACCGTATATATGCGCGACCTTTTACAAAGCCGTGATTACAACAAAAGCTCGGCCCATTTACCACTCATCCTCGGTAACGACATTGGCGGACACGCCGTGATCGCCGATTTAAGCAAAATGCCGCATTTGCTCGTTGCCGGTACGACAGGCTCAGGTAAATCTGTCGCCGTAAATACAATGATCCTGTCTTTACTTTTCCGCTTGCCCCCTGAAAAATGCCGCTTCATCATGATTGACCCTAAAATGCTTGAATTATCTGTCTATGACGATATCCCGCATTTGCTTTCTCCCGTCGTGACCGAACCCGGCAAAGCCGTTGTCGCCCTTAAATGGGTCGTACAAGAAATGGAAAACCGCTATCGTTCAATGTCAAAACTCGGCGTACGGAATATTGACGGCTATAATAAGCGCATAAATGAAGCGACCAAAAAAGGTGAAGTTCTGCTGCGCAAAGTTCAAACTGGGTTTGACGCAGAAACTGGCCGCCCCACTTACGAGGATCAACCCTTAGAGCTTGAAGAGTTACCCTATATCGTCGTCGTGGTTGATGAGTTCGCTGATTTAATGCTCGTTGCCGGTAAAGATGTTGAAAACGCCATTCAGCGCCTAGCGCAAATGGCACGCGCGGCAGGCATCCACCTCATCATGGCAACGCAGCGCCCTTCTGTTGACGTTATTACAGGCGTGATTAAAGCCAACTTCCCAACACGTATAAGCTTCTCTGTTACGTCAAAGATTGACAGCCGCACCATCCTTGGTGAAGGCGGCGCAGAACAGTTACTGGGTATGGGTGATATGCTTTATATGGCTGCGGGCGGGCGCATAACCCGTGTCCACGGCCCATTTGCAAGTGACCGCGACGTTGAAAAAGTCGTCAAGCACATTAAATCACAAGGCGCACCTGCTTACCTTGATGAAATCACCGATGATGCACTTGAAGGCAGCCTTGACCTTGACGGCGAAGGCGCAGGCGGCGCAGAAGTCGATGAGCTTTATGATAACGCTGTTGCTATTGTCGCGCGCGAACGCCGCGCCTCAACCAGCTATATCCAAAGACATTTACAAATTGGTTATAACCGCGCCGCACGCATCATCGAAGAAATGGAACGTCAAGGCGTTGTTGGCCCTGCTAATCATGTCGGTAAACGGGAGATTCTTGTCGGAGACCATGGCGGCGAATATTAACCGCGCTAAAAATGCTGATTTTTAAAGCCAGAAAGCTAAAATTTTCTGGCTTTTTCATATTAATTAACGTATATAAACAACCATGATGAACAAAAAATATGATGTAATTGTTATTGGCGGCGGTCATGCTGGCACTGAAGCCGCAGCGGCAGCGGCGCGCACAGGCGCACAAACAGCGCTCGTCACCCATAAGCTTGACACGATTGGTGTCATGTCCTGTAACCCTGCAATTGGCGGCTTGGGTAAAGGGCATCTCGTGCGTGAAATTGATGCGCTTGACGGAATAATGGGGCGCGCAATTGATAAGGGCGGCATTCAATTTCGTATGCTCAACGCATCAAAAGGCGCTGCCGTGAGAGGGCCACGCGCCCAAGCTGACCGTAAATTATACCGCGAAGCTGTCCAAGAACTTATCAAAGCACAAGAAAATTTGGATCTTATTGAAGCCAGCGTAGACGACTTAATCATTGAAGATAATAAAATTACCGGCATAATCACTGAAAGCGGCGATGCGATCCGCGGTAAATCTGTTGTTCTTACGACAGGTACTTTCTTACGCGGCATCATCCACCGCGGGCTACAGCAAAGCCCAGCAGGGCGCATAGGTGAAAAACCTGCCGTCAAACTTGGAGAAACACTTGAAAAACTTGGCATGCCGTTAGGACGCTTAAAAACAGGTACACCTGCACGGCTAAACGGTAAGACAATTCATTGGGATGCCTGCGAAGCACAGCCTGGCGACACGCCTGCTATTCCGTTTTCTTTTATGAACACAGAAATTACCACACCACAAATTAAATGCTATATTACTTATACAAGTGAAGTAACGCATAAAACGATACGCGATAATATAGACCGCGCCCCAATATATTCAGGGCAGATTGAAAGCAAAGGGCCTCGTTACTGCCCATCAATCGAAGACAAAATCATGCGTTTCGCTGATAAAGACCGCCATCAAATATTTTTAGAACCTGAAGGGCTTGATGACGACACGGTCTATCCAAACGGCATTTCAACATCTCTCCCGATAGATGTGCAAGATGAATTTATCCGCAGCATTAAAGGCCTTGAAGATGTAGAAGTCTTCGAATATGGCTACGCTGTTGAATATGATTACTGTGACCCGCGCGACTTAAAACCGACATTAGAATCTTCACGCATTAAAGGTTTATATCTTGCTGGGCAAATTAACGGCACGACAGGTTATGAAGAAGCTGGCGCACAGGGTTTAATGGCCGGCATTAATGCAGCGCTATCAACCACAACTCAGAGCGCCCCTTTTATACTCGACCGCGCTGAAGCGTATATCGGTGTCATGATTGACGATTTAATCACCCGCGGCGCGCCAGAACCATATAGAATGTTCACAAGCCGCGCCGAATACCGTCTACGCCTACGCGCCGACAATGCAGATCAGCGTCTCACCCCACGCGGTATAGACATTGGCTGTATATCGCCAGCGCGTCAGGCCGTTTGGAGCGCAAAAAAAGCGGCGCTTGATAGCGCGCGCGCCATGATGAATGAAGCGCTAAAAATATCACCGACCGCGCTTGTGAAACACAACATAACAATCAAACAGGACGGCAAGGTTCGCAGCGCGTCTGAATTGCTTGCCTATCCTAATATTAGCTGGGCTGATCTTATCTCTATATGGCCTGAAATAGAGACGATCTCAGCAGATATGCGCGAACAAATTGAAATAGACGCCACCTATGCAGGCTATCTATCGCGCCAAGATGCCGATATTACAGCCTTCAAGAAGGATGAATCGCTACATATCCCAGAGGGTTTTGATTACAGCTCCGTTGGCTCATTATCAAATGAGATCGTCCAAATACTTAGCCAAGCCCGCCCAGCAACGATCGGCGCGGCATCGCGCTTACCGGGCATTACGCCAACCGCAATTATCGCAATATTGCGCTATTTAAAGCGTAAAGAGGCCGCGTAATGGTAAACCACAGCGACTCCTACTTGGCGGCTGCACATGTTAATGTTTCACGTGAAACAGATGCAAAATTACACAGCTATGATGCGATGCTCCACAAATGGCAAAAAGCCGTCAACATTGTAAGTCCTTCTACCTTGAATGATTCGCTTAACCGTCACTTCGTTGATTCGCTGCAAATTTTGCCTTTACTGCCAAAAGACACAAAGACTTTATATGATTTAGGCAGTGGCGGCGGTTTTCCGGGTATGGTGCTTGCTATTGCTGCGCCTGATGTTGAGGTAAGCCTTATTGAATCTGATCGCAAAAAATGCAGTTTTCTCTCAAGTGTTTCACGTGAAACAAAGAGCCCTGCAACGGTCGTCAATGCCCGCATAGAAGCCATAGACCTTCCTGCGCCTGATGTTGTCACAGCCCGCGCCCTTGCTGATCTATCGCTGTTGCTTTCATGGTGTCTTAAATGGGCAGAAGAAAACCCTGATCTGGTTTTAATTTTCCCCAAAGGACGTAACGCCGCGCAAGAAATTGCCGAAGCAAAAGAAAAATACAGTTTCGAATATCAAGAAACCGCATCAAAAACCAGCGATGAAAGCGCAATTATCATTGTGCATAAACTGTGCGCAAGACTCCCTAACGCTTGACCAACACCCCTTAAATTTGATTCAATAGCATTAATTCATCACGATAAAGCAGGCTAAAATACAAAAAAATTTGTATGGAGCGCTGTCACAAAACTCGATAAACGAAATGGTGTATCAATGGTCAAGAAAAGCACACTACCGAAAGTTTTTATGCGTCGCCCTAAAATTAAAGGCAAGAACGCGACATTAAAAATTCCACGCTTGCTTGCCGTGGCAAACCAAAAAGGCGGCGTCGGCAAAACAACAACGGCCATTAACCTTGCAACCGCGCTGTGCGCCGTTGGCAAGTCAGTTCTGCTTATTGACCTTGACCCACAAGGTAACGCTTCGACAGGGCTTGGTGTGCGCCGTAGCGCCATCCGTAAGAGTTCTTATGATTTGCTGTTCGAAAACGCGAACCCTGCTGATGCAGGCGTAGCAACCAAAGTACCGGGTCTTTATGTTTTGCCATCATCTATCCATCTATCGGGTGCAGAGATTGAGCTTGTCACTGCAGAGCGCCGCGAGTTTCGCTTGCGCGAAACGCTGAGGCAGCCATTACCTTATGATTACGTCATAGTTGACTGCCCGCCATCGCTAAACCTTCTGACATTAAACGCTTTTGTCGCTGTGGATTCAGTCATTGTACCCTTGCAATGCGAGTTTTATGCGCTTGAAGGGCTTTCACAGCTTACAAAAACGATTGAGCGCGTGAAACGTACATATAACCCCAACCTAAACATACACGGCGTGCTCTTGACGATGTATGACCGCCGCAACAACTTGTCAGCCATGGTTGCTGATGATGTGCGTAAGTATTTTGGTGAAACCGTTTATAAAACCGTAATACCACGCAATGTGCGCCTATCTGAAGCGCCGTCTTTTGGTTTGCCTGCAATTATTTATGACATGAAGAGCCCAGGAGCGCATGCTTATATTCAGCTCGCTGGCGAAATTTTGCGCCGAGAGAAAAAGTTTATGGCGGCAAACACACAGAATGTTGCCTAAATAAACGCATCACAAAACAGCATAGTTTACGTTTAAGAAAAGGAATATCATTATGGATGAAGAAGAAACTTTATCCCCTAACAAGCGCGGCTTAGGGCGCGGGCTATCCGCATTATTCGATGATGAAGAAAATGTATACCCGCAGGGCGAAGAGTTTGCACATGCAGCAGGCATGACGCGAACAGAACTGCCCATAGAGCTGCTTCAAGCCGGACAGTTCCAGCCGCGACGCGTTTTTGATGGCGAGAATCTTAAACAATTAGCCGAATCAATCGCCACACATGGTATTTTACAGCCGATTTTGGTGCGTTCTATCGATGCCAGTGATGAAGTTTATGAAATTATAGCAGGTGAGCGCCGTTGGCGCGCTGCGCAAATTGCACAGCTGCACAATGTACCTGTCATCATCGCACAAATGGAAGATGACCAAGCATTAGAAATCGCGCTTATCGAAAATTTGCAGCGCGAGGACCTTAACCCGCTTGAAGAAGCCGAGGGCTACCAGCGTCTAATGGATCAGTTTAGCCATACCCAAGGCAAGCTTTCTGCTGTTATCGGCAAAAGCCGCTCGCATATCGCGAATACCTTGCGCCTGTTAAACTTGCCAGAAAACGTACAGGCTTTCGTTAATGATGGCAGCCTTAGCGCTGGTCATGCCCGCGCCTTAATCACTGCGGAGAACCCCCACGCACTTGCAAAAACCGTTATAAATCAAGGGCTTTCTGTGCGCGAGACCGAGCGCCTTGCCAAAGAAACAAAGGCAGATTACGATAAAAAGAAAGATAAGCCCACAGCCGCTAAGAAACAGAAAAAATCTGCTGATACCCTCGCTTTGGAAGAAGAAATCAGTAACAAGCTTGGCATGGACGTTATAATTGACGTGAAATCAGGGCAAGCTGGGCAAGTTAAAATCAACTTTGCAAATTATGATCAGCTAGACGATATCATTCATCGCCTTTCGCACGCCAGTTAAGAAGCGGAGCGCCCTGTGGTATACAAAGACACTGCGCATAAAACATCTCTCGCTGGCTGCTTATGCGGTAACAGAGATGAAAGATTTCAATTTAAAGATATTTTATACGATATCTTTAATGAGAAGTTTCTCAATCTAAAGCATCGCAGAAGAATGGCTGCTATATGCTTTAGCGCTGGCGTTATTTCGAGTTTTTCTGCGTCTCCCCTGACACAAAGCCTTTCTTTGCCGCCGCTGCTTACACGCCTTGATATGGCTGGATTTTTTCTCGGTGTGCTGCCTTTATTGGCACTTGCCTATGTCATAGAGCGTGTCATTCGCCTACACAGCCAGACAAAAGGTCAAATAAGTCCAGCTTATAAATTTATATTCATCGCGTCGCCGCTAATTCTGCTGTTACTTGATAGCGGCCTAAGCGGCGTGGCTTATAACATTTTTAACCTGTTTTTCTTTACCGTAGCAACCGCGCTGCTCTGGCCATTAAAAAAGCGGCGCTCTTATTACACAAAAAAACATATTGACAAAAGAACAAAATAAGAACATTATACACTCATAAACACCACCACTGCATCTGCCGCAACGCTGTAAAACGCTTGCGGCATTTTTTATGACCAAAACAAATCATTTTCATTTCACAGCAAAGAAAGGCCAGAATATGACCTCACTTCTCCCCCAAGACACAAACGGCAACCCGATACCAACATTAAGGCTCAAAGATAACGCAGCGCATAAAATTAGCACTACTGCGACTAGTGCAAAAAATATTGCTGCCTTTAGTGCAGATACTGACGTAATTGGCATTTATGGTACAGAAGACAGCTACATCAAAATAGGCGCAAGCGACGTTACCGCCACTGATGGTGACCACTTCTTGCCCGCTGGTACCTATTTCGACCTTGCTATTGGTCCAAATGACACCGCGCAAAATGCGTATCTTGCCGCAATAACGGCTGGCGGTAATGGCGTTATTTATATATCAGAAAAAGTGTAGCAATAACTAATCACATTGCTGCGCGTGACTTTAGCGCGGTGGAGATTGTGCCTTCATCAAGGTAATCAAGTTCCCCGCCTATTGGCACGCCATGTGCGAGGCGCGATATCGTCAAGCCAGATTGCACAGCATTTATTTCATCTGCGAGGTAATGCGCTGTCGTTTGCCCATCTACTGTGGCGCCCATAGCGAGAATGACTTCATCAACCCCGCCTGCTTTAAGCCGCATCAGCAAGCTTGGAATGTTTAAGTCCTCTGGCGATACCCCCTCTAATGGCGAAAGCACGCCGCCAATCACATGGTAACGCCCCTTAAAACTTTGTGTACGTTCAATCGCCCAAATATCAGACACGGATTCAACAACACAAAGCAAGGCTTCGCTGCGCTTGTCGTCCATACAAATCCCGCAAGGTGAAACTTCATCAATATTGCCGCAAAAATCACATTCAACAATAGAATCGCGTGCTTGCTGCAATGCGCTTAATAATGGCGCAAGCGCCGCGTCCTTATTAAGCAACAAGTGCAAGGCTGTACGCCGCGCAGATCTACGCCCTAAGCCCGGCAAAGCCGCTAGCTGTTTCATTAAAGTTTCTAATGCTGTTAACTGTGATGCCATATCGATTGCTTATTTCGCTTCTTATCTTTTCAAATTCTGCCCTAAAAACCGCGCAAGGTTATCTTCATCAAAATGCAGCAATTCTGCATCTGCTTTATTATTCAATGCAAAATCGCGAATGTCTATAACCATCGCCGGCGGTCCTGAAATATATATACGTTTATCTGCAAGGTTATCATCCAAATGCTGCGCAGCAAGCGCCGTAAGGCTGGCCTGTATAACGGAATCCTCAGACGCTTCACCCAGCACATCCGCACAGAAATATGCACGCAGACCAGATAGCACCTCCCCGTAGGTAGCAAGCTCTTCGCGCATATACAATGCACCTAAATCACGCCCACCAATAAATATATCGATACGGCGGTTAAAATCTTCTGCCGCAAGGCGCTGTAAAATCGCACGCATCGGCGCGTATCCTGTCCCGCCAGCAAACATAACGATGTCCCGCGCCGCATCATTAATAAAGCATACATCCCCTGCGGCCTGCGTTAAATGCAATATTTGGCCTATATTTTTTTCATCACAAATAGCGGCGCTAAAGCCTTGTCCAGTATGGCGAATGTGGAATTCCAAATAATCTGAATCTGGTGCGCAAGCAATGGAATATGAACGCATATCCGTATGCTCTGGCGAAAAGCCCATTGCACAATATTGCCCCGCACTGAAAGAAAAAACATCTCCCGCGCTTATGCCTTTTGGCGGCGTTAGCCGCAATTCATAAATCTCATCATCAAGGCGCTCAACAGATAAAAGCTCTGCTTGAAAACGCGGCATATGCAACTTATTCATTATATTCTTCGCCGACGCTTTTCGGTTTTAGATAATAAAACAGACCCTCTTCAAACACAGGGTCAAGGTCAGCATCAAGCAAAACAACTTCCGTGATATTCCCCAATGAATCGATAACGCGCCATTTTTGCAGCGCAAATGACTCCTCATCAAAACCAAGAATCAACTGTCCCGCCCCAGGGTCGTCTTTTTGGCTCAAGCTAATTTGCACCAAGCCAGCGGCGCGCATAATCCGCTCAACGTTTACATCCCCAGCAAGCGAGATATGCTCACGTAGCAAGAAATCTGCCAAAGTCGTGCCAATCGGTGCGTTGCTTTGCTCTCCTAATGCATCATCATAGAAATAAATAAACCGCCCATCAGCCACTATAAAATCTTTCACTGGCGGGTCAAAATTAAACCGTAGCTTCCCCGGCCTGTTTAAATAAAAATGACCTTTCAGCTGTGAACCATCATTCGCCGTCATCACAAACCGCGCTTTAAGGCGTTTCATCGCGTTGAGATAAGCTTCCGCTTTTGCAATTTCAGGCATAGCGCTTTGTGCAGATTCCGCCGCATAGGCCTGCGACAAAGCACCCCATTGACAGACGCTTCCCGCCATAACAGCGCCGATGAAAAACAACGTTTTAAAAGAATTTTTGAACATAAAATACACTTTGATTATTAATAAGCTTTTCTATTCATATATATTTAAACCGCCCCAAAAACAAGCTTTGCAACCGATAAACCAGAGCATGATACCCTGTTGAACAGAATAAACAGCGGATTCTTTTCCCCTTCACCCGCTAAAAAGGTTGAGAACAGCCCCGTGCCATGCTATTGAGAATCTAGGAAAACTGTAACTTCAAAGATAAAAAGAAATACATATCATGCGCAATTTAAAAACATTATCACTTTTAGCGACAACCGTATTATTTGCGGGCTTTGTTGGCGGCTGTAGCGTCCTTGAAAAAGGCGAAGCGAAATACCCAACCGGATATGACCGCTCCGTTACTGGCGATGATAATATTTATGAAGAGCCTGATGGCATTTTTGGCGGTAAAGGCATCGGCTTATTTGGCAAAGACGACAAAGCCAAAAACCAAGGCTCTGCGATTGGTGTAAACAGCTATTTATGGCGCGCGGCGCTTGATACAGTGTCTTTCATGCCACTTGCTAGCGTTGACCCATTTGGCGGCGTGATTATCACGGATTGGTATATTGACCAAAACGCACAAAATGAACGCTTAAAGCTAAACGTTTTCATTCTAAGCGAACAGTTAAAAGCCGACGGCATTCGCGTGCGCGTTTTCCGTCAGCTAAGAACGGCGCAAGGCTGGAGCGATACAAGAGTAACTGACGACACGGCACGAAAAATGGAAGATGCTGTACTCACCCGTGCGCGCCAGTTGCGCATTGCAAGCGGCGATGACAACTAGGCAGTACAATAAGCTAGACGACAGATAAAGAAACATATAAGAGCATAGAAAAATTATGGATCGTTACAACATTCAGGAAACTGAAAAAAAATGGCAAAGCCTATGGGCAGACAAAGAGGCCTTCATTACAGAAGATCACGTCGAGGGCAAAGAAAAATACTATGTCCTTGAAATGTTCCCTTACCCATCAGGCAAAATCCATGTTGGTCACGTCCGTAATTACACATTAGGCGACGTTGTGGCACGCTTCCGTAAAGCCGAAGGCTATAATGTTGTCCACCCGATGGGCTGGGACGCATTTGGCCTACCCGCTGAGAACGCAGCCATTGAAAATGGCCGCCACCCTGCGGAATGGACCTATGCAAACATCGCCGTTATGCGCGAACAGTTAAAAGCAATGGGGCTATCCTTTGACTGGTCACGTGAGGTTGCGACCTGTTCACCTGATTATTACCGCCATGAACAAAAAATGTTCCTCGATTTCTTTAAAAACGACCTTGCTTACAGAAAAGAATCTGTCGTCAATTGGGATCCTGTTGAAAATACAGTCCTCGCCAATGAACAAGTGGTTGATGGCTGCGGTTGGCGCTCTGGTGCGCCGGTTGAACGCCGCACATTAAATCAATGGTTCTTGAAAATCTCTGCCTATGCTGATGAGTTACTTGAAGGCCTTGATGACCTTGGCGGCTGGCCTGAAAAAGTCCGCACCATGCAAGATAACTGGATAGGCAAATCACAAGGCCTGCAGTTTAAATGGGATATTAATAACTATGATGAGGATGTAGAAGTCTTCACTACCCGCCCTGACACTATTTTCGGCGCGTCTTTTGTTGGCATTGCACCTGACCACCCACTGGCTGAGAAGCTTGCCGGTGATAAAGACGGCTTTGCGGCTTTTATACAGCAATGTCAAGCGCTCGGTACATCAGAAGCGGCCATTGAGAAGGCCGATAAACTCGGCTTTGATACCGGATATACCGTTAATCACCCTTTTGTCGAAGGCTTAACTCTGCCGCTCTACATCGCCAATTTCATTTTGATGGATTACGGCACGGGTGCAATTTTCGGTGTGCCTGCCCATGATCAGCGTGATTTTGAATTTGCCACGAAATACGGCCTAGATATTAAGCCTGTTGTTATTCCAGAAGGGGAAGACGCGCAGGGCTTTAAGCTTGAAGATAAAGCCTATTCAGGCGAAGGCAAGCTTGCTAATTCTGCATTTTTAGACGGCCTAGAAATTGAAGAGGCGAAATCGCTGGTCATATCAAAAATCGAAGAAAAAAATATGGGACAAGGCAAGACCCAGTACCGTATTCGTGATTGGGGCGTATCCCGCCAGCGTTATTGGGGCTGCCCAATACCGATGATCCACTGCGCAGATTGCGGCGTTGTCGCTGTACCTGAAGATCAGCTACCAGTAACCCTGCCAGAGGATGTTAGCTTTGAACAAGCCGGCAGCCCACTGGCAAACCACCCAACATGGAAGCACACAAAATGCCCTGAATGTGGCAAGGATGCACAGCGCGAAACCGACACATTTGACACATTCTTTGAATCAAGCTGGTACTTTGCACGCTACTGCGATGCGCAAAACACAAATAAAGGCTTTGCCAAAGATAAAGCCGATTACTGGCTACCTGTTGACCAATATATTGGCGGCGTTGAACATGCGGTGATGCATTTGCTTTACGCGCGTTTCTTCATGCGTGCGCTTTCTGCTTGCGGCTATACTGATGTCAAAGAACCGTTTAAAGCGCTCTACACGCAAGGCATGGTGAACCACGCCACTTATAAAGACCAAAGCGGCAAATGGGTTTTCCCAAATGACGTTATCAAACAAGATGATGGCAGCTTTAAACACGCAAGCACAGGTGAGAAAGTCACCGAAGGCGCAGTGATTAAAATGTCTAAATCCAAAAAGAACGTGATTGACCCCCAAGAAATCATGGATAGCTACGGCGCCGATGCTGCGCGGCTCTTTATCCTTTCTGATTCGCCGCCAGACCGTGACCTTGAATGGTCAGAAGCGGGTCTTGAAGGCGCATGGCGCTTTATCAATAAATTGCATCGCACCGTGCATGACTTTATTGCCGCCCGTCCTAATTTAACTGCAGATGCACCAAAAGGGCTCTCAGATGACTCGAAAACGCTGCGCGCTTTGACCCATAAAACGGCGCATGAAATTAAAGCAGATATCACCAATTTTCACATGAATAAAGCTGTGGCGCGTTGCCGCGAACTTTATAATGCGATTACTGGTTTCAAAGCAGTCAATGATGATGATAACTGGGCGCTAAAAGAAGCGCTTGAATATCTCATCCGCGTTATGAACCCGATGATCCCGCATGTCACAGAACAGCTTTGGCAAGATTTTGGCCATACAGAAAACTTATATGACGCGCCATGGCCGCTCACTGATGAAAGTTTAATTGTCGAAGACACCGTGAATATTGCTGTGCAAGTCAACGGCAAGCTGCGTGCGACCATTAAACTACCCAAAGACATCGAAAAAAGCGATGCCGAGGATAGCGCATTAAGTGAGCCTGCCGTTCAACGTGCGATAGAAGGCAAAACCATCCGCAAGGTCATTGTTGTCCCAGGGCGCGTGGTTAATGTCGTTGTCGCATAAATCAAGGCAAATTAAGGATTAAATGTAATGAAAAATGCAAAAAAACCATATCAAATAAGACTCTACTTTTCAGGAATTTTTGCATCACTATTACTGCTCACGTCATGCGGTTTTCAGCCTATTTACGGCAATATTGGCACTAGCGTAAACCAACCAAACACCGAAGAATTAATGCGCCGTATTGATATTGGCCTGATTAATGACCGCGAAGGTCAATTTTTACGCAACGCCTTAATTGACCGCCTGCATAATAGCGCCAGCCCTTTAACGCCGCTTTATACACTCAGCCTGACAAGCATTACAGAAGCGCGGCGCAGTCTTGATATTACCAAAGAATCGGATGCGACAATTGCCAATTTAAAATTAAGCACCGAAATGGCGTTCACGCGGATAAGCGATAACAAACTCTTATTGAAGAAAAAAATATGGTCAACAACTAGTTATAATATTTTAGAAAGCCAGTTTACCACGCGCGTATCACAGAACTACGCACGTGAAAATGGCTTAAAAAATCTTGCCGCGCAAATTGAGCGTCAGGTCAGCCTCGCCCTCAACGCGCAAGATACCAAGATAGAACAAGTAAAATAAGCCATATACAAGGCCAGAACATATAATGAAAATAGCCGCCAGAGAGATTAATAATTTTGTGAAATCGCCCAATGCACAAGCGCGGGTTATTTTACTTTATGGCCCGGAGCGCGGCCTGTTATCTGAGCGTCTCGAGACAATCGGCAAGACAGTTTGTCCAGATCTCAACGACCCTTTTAATGTTATTAAGCTTGATGCTAGCCAGGTAATCGAAGATCCTGCACGCCTAATGGATGAAGCGCAGGCAATATCAATGATGGGTGGCGACCGCTTGATCATTATACGCGATGCGGGGAACACATTTACGAACGCGCTCAAAGCCTACTTAAAAACCCCATCACAAGAAAGTCTTGTTTTAATCGAAGGTGGCGAGCTTGATGCACGTTCTTCGCTGCGCCTATGCTGCGAAAAAGATAAAAACGCCGCCGCCATTCCATGTTACATGGAAAGTGACCGCGATATTGCAGGGGTTATTCGCGAAAAACTCTCTTCCTATGGTATAAACCCTGATCGTGATGCCGTGACTTATCTTTCACAAAATCTTACCGGTAACCGTAACTTTATGTATGCGGAGCTTGAAAAAATTGCGCTTTATCTTGGGGCTTTTAACGCTGATTTCGCAGCCCCGCAGCCCTTAAATTATGAGCTTGCTGCAACAATTATCAGCGACGGCGGCAATGTAAATTACGATGATTTAATTTACGCCCTTTGTGATGGGCAAAAAGACAAAGCGCTGAGCGCTTTTGATCGACTTGTCGCCGAGGGCACTGAGCCCATCGCCATTCACCGCGCCATTCAGCGCCATTTAAGGCGGCTTTTGATCACCAAAGAACGCGTCCTTGCTGGCGGGACAATCTTTGAAGCGACTAAAAAGCTTAAGCCACCATTATTTTTTAAGGTACAAGACCAATTTTCGCGCCAAGTGCAAAACTGGTCAAAACCGCGCCTTGTGCAGGCCATTGGACGCATTAATGATGTTGAAGCCAAATGCAAAACCACTGGCTATAACAATATCACGCTCACCGCACAGACAATCCTTGCGCTTGCGAAATAGGCGTTATCTTCGTAAAAATTGATAACACCAAGCTCTACGCCTGCAAATAAGACAACAAAAAACGCAGCTAAATACATAGCTGCGTTTTTCTGTTTATTCGTTTACTGAATTCTACGCGAGATACTAAAACTTGTAATTCACACCGAATGAAACAATGGCAACGTCGCCTTCTGTTTCACCGTTAATGTCAACGGATGCTGTCTGGCCACCGCCATAGTTAAAGTTTTTGGTCAGGTCAATTTTCTCCTCGCTAATATCAATATATGTACCAGCAATGTCAAAAGACACTTTGTCGTTTAACTTATATGTCGCACCTAATGAATACCAGTTACGGTCGCCATCTGGCGTACGTGTTGAGCGGTAGCCATCTTCAGTTGGCGTTTCATCATATTGGAAACCTGCTTTTAATTCCCATTGATCATCAAGCTTGTATTTAAAGCCTAACGCCGCCGCGACAGTATCTTTATAATTCTGCGCTGTTGATGATGTCGTGTTGTTAATCAAACGCACAGGAATATCATCAAATTCAGACCAACCAAACCAAATCAAGTGACCTTGAACGGTAAGCTTATCTGTAATGTCATATGCCGCAGCCGCAGTTGCGATATTTGGCAAATCAAGCTCTGCGCCACCAGGGATTGTATTAATCGCTCCGCCATTTGGCGCAACAATAACAACGCGGCCTTCTAAGTCATGCGCCACGCCGTTACGGTAATGTAAGCCAACGCGCCAATCATCAGTAGGTGTCCATAATAGACCAGCATTATAACCAAGCGAAACATCATCGCCTGATAAGTCTTGGCGGCCATCTGTTGAGACTGAAGGGCCAGCTGCGCTTGGTGTTGGTAAAGCGTTTTCTAGTTGCGCATCTGCATATTGCACATCAATACCAACGCCGAATGAAAGTTTATCATTCATTTTCCATGATAATGTCGGCGCAAAATCCAAGACTTTCAAATTAGATTGCGTTGAATCATAACGGCCGAAATAATCATCATTATATTCATTCGTCAGACCAAATGGCGCCGTTAGCGCAAAGCCAAGCCACCATGATTTATCTTCTGACACAGGGTAGGCCGCATAAATATTTGGTACGACTGTTGGGTCATAAGGGTTTGTGCTATCGCCGCCGCTTAGCGCGCCATTAAAACCGCCCGCCGTCGTCGCTGTAGAGCCTGTATCCTTAATTTTTGAATTTGGGATCAAAAGATTTGTACCGATTTGTACCTGTGCGCGGTCAAGATGCGCAAGACCTGCAGGATTATAAAACGCGGTTGATGCATCAACCGGGTCAGCCGCAGCGCCCGCAAATGACATACCTTGATGATATGTTGATTGTTCTTGAATGTAGAAACCTGCAGCTTGTGCATCTTGCGTTGTAGCTAAGCCCGCGCCAATTAATGCAAAAGCCGCGCATGATAATGATAAATTACGCATAATTATTCCTCTCTTAAAATATCCCCAAAGCGAATCGCTTCCGTTATAAATACTGATAGGGATTTTAATATATATAAAAGCCTCTGAATAGGGGGCAGCTATGCTGCATCGCACTGTATGCGCCGTAAGCCACGCACGCCTATCCACAATAGACTTAGGAGCAAGGCCGGCATAGCCTACATGACATTAGGATTAGCGTAGTAAATGCCCTAAATCTTGCCCAATAAATTCGGCATCATCATCGATGCGATACATAGCGCGCAGTTGGTTTTCTTTTGTGAACAAATAGATATATGAGCTATGATCCATCGTATACTCAGACATGGTTTCGTCTTTTACCTTACTGGCAAAGACTTTATAGCTTTCCAACACAGCGTCAATTTGTAACTGCGAGCCGGTTAGACCAATAAGGCGAGGGTGAAATAAGTCAGTATACTCTCTCAACACTTCTGGGCGGTCACGCTCAGGGTCAATTGTAATGAAGGCGAGGTCGAGTTTTTCTTGCTGCTCTGGCGGCAGCGCTTTAAACGCACGTGTAATTTTCGCCAACTCTGTCGGGCAAATAGCTGGGCAGTAGGTAAAACCAAAATAGATAAGGCGGTAAGGGCGGGTGAAATCTTGATCCGTAAAAACTGCGCCGTTTTCATCAATCAATTCAAACGATCCGCCTATGGTCGATCCTGCAATTTCGCGCGGTGATTTATAAGGCTTGTCATCCGCGCCGTTTTGCGCAAAAAATGCGCCATAGACACCCAAAACACATAACAAAGAACTAATGACAACGACTAAAAATTTCTTATTCATTTTAAGCTTCCTTTATTTTCTGCCAGAGCGGGTCTTTAAGACCTGCGCAAATCTCTTTATGGGCGTTCAACTCTTCATCTGATGCTTTAAATATACGCGGCGCTCTATAAGGGCGCGCTTTAATAAGTTCGACAGATTCATCGCCATCATCATTATTTTGTTGTGCCGTTTTATCTGCTAAAGACAGGCCATGTTGGCGGCCGCCCATTAATTCCAAATAAACTTCTGCCAATAATTCCGCATCAAGCAAAGCGCCGTGTAATGTGCGCCCTGTATTATCAATCTGAAAACGCCGACATAATGCATCTAAATTTGCAGGTGAGCCAGGAAACATACGGCGCGCACGTATTAACGTATCCTCGACGCTCAGCATATTTATAGGCTTAAACCCAAAAAGTTCAATTTCAAAATTGATAAATTTGATATCAAATGCGGCATTGTGAATCACCAACTTTGCATCTTTAATAAAATCCATAAATTCGCCGACAATTTCACCAAAGACCGGTTTATCTTGCAGATACTCACTCGTAATGCCATGAATTTCAACCGCATCTTCAGGCACGTCGCGCTCTGGGTTAATATATTGATGATATGTCCGCCCTGATGGGATTTGATTGACCAATTCAATACAGCCAATCTCGATAATACGGTCGCCATCAGCGGGGTCAAAGCCGGTTGTTTCTGTATC
This sequence comes from Micavibrio sp. UBA2705, assembly GCA_002354205.1. Taxonomy (GTDB): domain Bacteria; phylum Pseudomonadota; class Alphaproteobacteria; order Micavibrionales; family Micavibrionaceae; genus UBA2705. Next base: position 70,173 of record DELD01000012.1, read on the forward strand.
TAATACAATTTCGCGCATATATTTAACTCTCTTCGCTTTTCACTCGGTTACGGCTTGGGCGTATTTCTAATCTGTTTCAACGTCGTTTTGACTTGGTCAAATGTATCCGCTTTATTCAGCCCCGTATTAATGACAAAATCTGCAAGGCGACGTTTTTCTTGGTCTGGCATTTGCGTTGCCAAAACTTTGTTAAAAATCTCTTCGCTCATATTCGGGCGCGCAAGCACACGTCGCTTTTGTTCATGGAAGGGGGCAGAGACAACCAAAGTGAAATCAACACGTAAATTTGCGCCTGTTTCAAAAAGCAGCGGAATATCCAGCACAACACAATCGAGCCCGTTATTACGCGCGGCTTTGATAAAATCTTTTTGCGCTTTCCAGACAAAAGGATGAATAATGCCTTCTAAACGTTTGCGCGCATCGGCATCATCAAAAACAATTTGGCGCAAAGCAGCGCGATCAATTTGGTTTTGGTTTTTCTTATCGCTACAACTCGGGAATTCTTGTAACACCGCGCCCACAGCCGCGCCACCAAGCGCTAAAACATCGCGCGCTTCTTGGTCTGAATCATGCACCGGTACGCCAAGGCGTGTAAACATATTTGCCGTTGTTGATTTTCCCATACCAATAGAGCCGGTTAAGCCAATAACTTTCATTTCAAAACTCTTTTTGTAAGCGTTACATCTACATCAGGCAAAACATCATACCAAAATTCAAACGCACGCTGCGCTTGGTATAATAACATGCCAATTCCCTGAACTGTTTTATTACCGCGATTAGCCGCATTTTGCAATAATTCAGTTTGTAGCGGCGCATAGACAATGTCATTCACAACCGCATCAGCGGGCAGGGATGAAAGGTCCATATCTAAATTTGGTTTCCCCAGCATCCCAAGTGATGTGGCGTTCACCAGTAACTTGCAATCTGCAAGTCCCTCTTGGCGCTCACCCCAAGGCGCGGCTTCCGCGCCGAATTCAGCCGCTAATTTTTGCGCGTTTTCAAAACTGCGGTTAAAAATAATGATTTTCCCTGCTCCCTCACTACGCAAAGCATAGACAACAGCGCGCGCCGCGCCCCCAGCGCCTAAAACGCAGACCGTTTCTCCGCGCACTGAAAAATCAGGGTAACGCGCTAAAATGTTCTGCCAAAAACCATAAGCATCGGTATTCGCTCCGATAATTTTGCCTTCGGGAGATTTAATCACTGTGTTTACAGCATGAATATGCTGCGCAGAAGTATCAATTTCATCGCAAAAGGCGATAATATCTTGTTTATAGGGGGCGGTCACATTAAAACCCACGATATTTTCATCCGCAAGAAGCTTTTTTACATCGCGCGCAAAGTTTTCTGGAGCAATTTCAACAATGCCATAAGACGCATCAATATGATGCTGATCCATCCAGTAATTATGAATGATGGGGGATTTGCTATGCGCAATAGGATAGCCAATAACAGCCGTATTTTTTGCCATGAAGTAACCACATTCTTATATAATTCAAATTTATATTATTTAAGAATTTTAGTGTAATCAGGAAAGATCTTATCGGCAAGCTGTGGATCACGAAACGGCACGTTACCAACATAACAAACTTCTAGGTCACGAATAATGTGATAAAGATGCGCTTCGTTAATCGGGTTTTGCATTGATGAAAAATAAGGATTCTTCATGATTTCACTAAGAACAGGCGCAATATATAAACGCCCCTCTGGCAATGCAAAAAATTCTTCTAATAATTCTTTTGGTAGCGGTTTATTTGCAAAAATGCGTTTATCTTCTGCGGCAGAAAATAAAATATCATCACAAATTTCAAGCGCAATGCGGTCTGAAGTGCTAATGCGGTCTTCATCTGCATACCATTGTTTAAATGCAACCAATAAAGCGCTGCCATCAAATAATGATGCAGGGTCATGTTCAAGAAAGCGTGTGAACAGCATCGCCATATCACCTTTATCTGAACCCAAAATATGACGCCATAAAACGCTATAACCGGCGCTTCTGAGTTCCCATGCAACTTGCAAGGTCAGCGCTTCGATGTCAGCAGCGCGCATACGTTCCATTTTTAAAATTGTTTCTGGGTGATAATCTTGGTAATCAATTTCAGCTTTTTCTTCGAGCCACACATCACGCAAGGCCCGAATAAAATCACATACAATTGTATTCATAAAGAAAGGCGAGCGCGATAATGATTTAATATCAAGCTGCGCTTTATTTATACTCGCAATATAATGTTCTGTATTCAGGCTCCAACCAAGATTTTCAAGATCTTCAAAAGACATGTGCCAATCAAAATGCACCGCGTTTTTAAGCAAAAGCGCACCTGTCGGGCTTAAATTGACAAGCGCAGCGACCCAATAAGCAGCATCATCATAATCAAGAATATTTTTTTGTAAGTCGAGAACTTCATCAAGCTCAAAGCCACGAACATCTTTGGTAATTTCTTCTAAGGCAATAGAGGGAATGAGCGTGCAATCAATCACTTTTTTCGTATCACATAATAAATCATAAGACGCATCATAGCTGCTTACATTATCTGTAAGATCATAATTTTGCGTAAATGTTTTGGAAATTTCATTTCCATTTACATCATGCTCAATATCGCTATTTTCTGGCTCGCTCATATATTCTAAACCTAAATCATGTTCTTGGTCTAAATTGAACAACTTTATCTTGCTGCTGCTCTGACCCATCATTGATGAAGAAAACATTTTGTTGTGGCTTGTCATTATTTGTATCCTGTAAACCCGAATTAATTAACCCGTCCTCAGAATGCAATTCCTGTTCCGCTTCTTTAAATGAGCGCTCAAACTTGATAAACCATAGGAAGTTCGCGTTTGAACGGTCCCTTACCTCAGTGAAAACTGGATCATTAAGGATAACATTGGCATAGGGCTCAAGGTAATTTTTGCCGTAGCTTTGCTCACCAAGCTTAGAAAGCAGTTCAAATGCTATGGTTTTCGACGCGGCAGAATCTTCACCGAATACATAACCCGTATATTCCGAAAGCATTTGCTGGATCAAAACTTTGTCCGTTTTACGGCAGCGTTCTGATAAAAACCATGCTTCAAATGCAGCTTGCGCAGCTTCGCCATTATTCATTGTTCTAAAGTCAGCGCAGGCTTCGCGGGCATATGCGCGGCCAATATCGGCAAGTGAAGAGTGCTCAATATATGTCCAAACTGATTTTTCGTCAGCCAGTTGCAATTCCCAGGCAACGCGAACCATAAAAACATTTAAATCGGCAATTTGTGCACGATTAATCACAATCGCTTGGTCTGGGTGAAAGTTTAACGGATTAATTAATGTACCGCTTTCTTTTTGCCAGAACGTTCTTAATTCTTTCGCTAATAACAAAACCGCATCATCTGCGCTAATTTGCGAATTTAGAATAATTGTATTGGTGTCTCTGTTAAATTCTGCGTTGCTAACAACATCAGAAGTAATAATAGAAACGCCTTTTTCACATGCAAAGTCATAATGCGCGGCAAAAATACGGCTTTTATTCATTGTTTCAATGATCGACGCGATATTGAGATTATTCTCACTAGGCCCTGTGATGCTTTTAATATTTTCAATTAAAGCTTCTGTGCGCCAGAGTGGATTTTTACTAAAGCGTTTTGACATCTCGTCATATTTGCTAATTTGTTTTTCTATATTCAAAAAGTCAGCATTAAACTCGCTAAGCTCTTCAGAAAAAGATTCCATGAAGTTTTCATCCTCATCAAGGCTTTCTTCAAAGTCCATATAGAAAAGCGGCTGATTACCAATATGCGTAGAACGCACTGGCTGGTCATTATTTAAGCTATATGACACAACGCAATCCTTTTTCGGAGAGATGACTATTTCAATACTTGTATTTTCATTTTCAATCGACATGGAACCCAACCATTTCTTTCTTTTCTTTATTTGGCTTATCGCCAATACACTACATTTACTTACCCACAAGGCCGCTTAAGACGGCTCTATGTCTTAATTATGCGTGGAGAGTGTTAATTCTTTCCTACCAAAATGAAGAAAAAAACGCGAAAAAAGGCTAAAAATGAGAAAAATTTCCCTTTTTTTGCAATATGTTAAAACATTATGAAAAATAACAAGGGTAAATGTAAGGGATTAGCGCAAAATCAAAAAATGATTCTTAAAATAGCGGCTTTTATAAATACGATGAATTAAGGGAGACAAGTTTAAGAAGATAATGGCTATTGCCCAAAGCTATCATCAATAATTGGCATATCTTCAACGAGTATTTCCTCATCCGATATTTCAACTTGGCCATTTTGATGTACTTTAATTTTCGCCTTCACAAGCGAATCTTTAAAAATAAAGCACGCAGCACATTCAAAACTATTATTGTCTTTAATGTGCAATATTTCAATCGGCGTAATCATCGACGATATTGCGCGGCGCGCAGCAAGCGGTGGTTCTTCTTGCCAGTGAATATCATCAACGCTGTCCAATATAACAAAGCGCCCATGACGCCCGCGCGCAAATTTAAAAAAGAATTTGATGTATTCTTTAACATTATCAATCGTCAAATAAATGCCCAGCGCTTCATTAACACTATAAATACGCTCGCTTGAATATTCTAAAGCCTGTAAATCTTTATTCTCTTCATCAATCACATAAAAGCGGCAAATTGGCGGCATCGCTTGATTATCACTGACCTCATATAAATAATGCGCTGGGTAGAAATCTATCGGGCAGCGAATCACTGTGCAGTTTTGCGCATCAAGGCATTCCGTACCGAAAGAACCCGCAATAAAATTGAGTACTTCATTCTTTTGCTTATTTTCTAATTTCTCGTAAACTTCTTGGAACATCTGACCCACGGCACTTTAAATGTTAATATAAGGTCTTAAAAATATAACGTCTTCACATTTAGCGCAATCAAAGAATCCCTAGATAAACCGCTGTGGGTAAAATTGTGGGCAAGTATTGGATAAAACTGGGTATAACCATGTGGACAATAGTTACCCCCATTTGCGGTCTTAACCATTCATTAACTTTTCCTCATGGCATAAGTGATATTTTGATTTGCGCATAAAGATTCTGAAAATAAACCGGACTCCGCGTAAAATAAAAGCTCACCGTGCTTTACCCTTTGTGGACAAAAAAGTGGGTAAAATTTAATCCCCATGACTCACAGTACCAATAACAACTAATACCTATTAAAATATATATATTCTTTTTTATAGTAATCTTATATCTTGGCTGACATGACAAAAAACATACTGAACACATTGAAAAAAATTAACGCCGATAAGCCACCCGTTTGGTTTATGCGGCAAGCTGGTCGATACCTACCGGAATATAGGGCTTTGCGGCAAAAGGCGGGCGATTTCCTGACCATGTGCTACACCCCTGAATATGCTTGCGAAGTCACTATGCAGCCTATCAGAAGGTTTGGTTTTGATGCAGCTATTTTGTTTTGCGATATCTTGGTTATCCCCGATGCATTAGGGCAAACGGTCAATTTCGTACCCAATAAGGGCCCTGTCCTTGACCCGATAGATTTCAAAACCCTTAGCCTAGAAAACCTACATAGCCACATGGCTCCGGTTTATGAGGCGATAAAACTGATTCGCTCTCAGCTTGATAAGGAAGGTTTCAAAGATACAACGCTGATTGGTTTTGCAGGTTCACCCTTCACGGTCGCAACCTATATGATCGAAGGCAGCGGTACGAAAGACTTCATGAAATTTAAAAAGTTTCTCTACGGGCAGCCAGAAGAATTTGAAGCGTTAATAAATTTATTGGTCGAGGCCACAGCGCAATATTTAATTGCGCAAATTGATGCTGGTGCAGAAGTTGTCCAACTGTTTGAAAGCTGGGCGGGCGCAGTAGGCGGTGAAGCGTTTGAAAAATATATTATTGAAGCAAACAGAAAAATTATTGCGACTGTCAAAACGGCGCACCCAGATATTCCCGTGATAGGCTTTCCGAAAGCGGCAGGCTATTATTTGAAAGATTACATGCATAAAACCGGCATTGATGCGCTGGGCTGTGATTTTACTTTGCCGCTGCCATTCATCCGTGATGAATTACAAAGCGTCATGCCCGTCCAAGGTAATCTTGACCCTGGTATATTATATGCAGGCGGTGAAATGCTTGATCGCCAAGTGCGAGAGATTTTGTTTACACTTAAGGATAAGCCCTATATCTTCAACTTAGGCCATGGCATACACAAAGAAACGCCCATCGCCCATGTTGAACGCGTCTTATCGCTTATTCGTGAAGATTAGAAAAAACAAAAAGTTACAGTAAAAATGACGGAACGTATCGCAGTAGTTTTATTAAGCACAGGAGGCCCAGATAGCAAATCCGCCATTTTGCCTTATTTGTATAATTACTATAAAGATCCGCAAAACCTGCCATTGCCTATTGGATTGCGCACTCTTGGCGCTTTTTTTACCGCCCTGACGCAGCGTTTTACAACTATGCGCGAGACATATCGCCGTTTGGGCTTTCAATCGCCATTGCTGCAAAACACCAAAGCGCAGGCCATTAGTTTAGAGCGCGTCTTAAACGCATCAAAAACCGAAGATGTACATTATCGCTGCTATGTTTCAATGGTGTATTGGCACCCCTTTTCTGATGAGGTGATGGAGGACATTAAAAACTATGGCGCTGATCGTGTCATTTTGCTGCCGATGTTTCCGCAAAAATCATTAAAGACCACCTATGCGATGGTTAAAGACTGGCTTATCACTGCAGAAGAAGAAAATTTAAAGGTGAAGACCCAAGTCTTTGATGAATTTTACCATTTAAAAGGCTTTGCCGCCGCGGCAGGCTCACAAATATCGCCCTCAATGTACCGCGTTTCTGATAAAGCGCGCCGCGCCAAATTAGAAAAGCCGCGGGTTATTTTTGTTGCGCGTTATCATCCGCCGCGCCTTAAAAAAGCGGGCGACCCTTATTCACAATCCGTTGAGAACACGGCAAAGCTAATCATCGAAGCGATTGGCGGTGATCATGATTATCGTGTGTGTTACCAACCAGCGCCAACATTATCATCGACCATTGGCCCTGTGCTTGATGACGCATTAAAAGAAGCCGCCGCCGATAATGTGCCCGTTTTGATTTTTCCTGTAAGCTATGCGGCGGAAGACCCGGTTACCATGGTGATGTTTGATCAGCTTTACGCTGACCACGCGAAAGAATTTGGCGTACCTTTATATGAACGTGCGCAAACGGTCAGTAATCATAATGACTTAATGACCGCATTATCTGAAACGATCATTGCCGAAGAAAGCTTGATTGATTTAGATAGCTATGATGAAACGTTAAAAGACAAACTGATTTGGAACAAAACACATGATTGAATTTATTTCTAGCTATTATGCGTGGGTTAAAGCGCTCCATGTTATTGCTGTGATATCATGGATGGCGGGCATGTTATATTTGCCGCGTTTATTTGTGTATCACGTGGCGGCGGAAAAAGGCTCTGAGCAATCCGAGACATTCAAAATCATGGAACGCCGCCTTTTAAAGTTCATCATGACCCCAGCGATGATTGTCGCGTGGTTAGCGGCGCTTTTGATGCTCAGTGCCAATAGCGAGTATTTAATGCAAGCGGGATGGTTCCATGCAAAATTCTTGCTCGTCTTCATTATGAGCGGCATTCATGGCGTGTTTTCAAAATGGGTTAAAGTCTTTGCTGCCGATGCCAACACAAAATCAGCCAAATTCTATAAAATATGGAATGAAATTCCCACCGCATTAATGGTGGTGATCGTTATTCTTGTGATTGCGAAACCGTTTTAACGCTAACGCGCTTAATCTTGTTTGGCAAAGCTTGGGAAAATATTGCTTAAACTTTGAAACTTTTTCTCAAAATAAGGCCAGCTTGTTTCGTTTTGCGGTAGTTTTTTGTAAAAATTATCAAGCTCTGTGCGCTTTAATGTGCCATCGCCATCTTTATCGAGCATTTTAATCGCGATTTGTGCCAGTTTTTTAGCCTTTATGTCAGAAACAGCCATCGAGTCTTTCAATAAGTCTTCTGCCGCGCCTTCATGGTTGACGAAAGCCAAATAATTAAGCATTTGCAGCGCTTTTTCTATCTCTTCTGCGGTCAGTTCAAAATCGACCGTATCATCTGCCATGACAAATAATAAATGGTGGCAATCTTCATTGTCTTTAAAGGCTAGATCTTCGCGTTGATTACAAATCTCAAGCGCATGATCCATATAGCGAATAAGTTTTAAGCCTGGCGCATGTGTTTTATAATGCTCGGCATCTGGCGCACTGCAGAGCTGAAATTCAAATTTTGCGGATTGTTCAGGCGTGTTTTCATCCCAGCTTTTATCCAAATCTGCCAAAGTATTACGCGCGGTGAATCCTGCAATATAACGCTTATCATCAAGTGGTTTATTAATCGTATTATCACTGGGTACAGTAATTTGCGTGAAATCTGCGCCTTGCTTTACGTCATGCACTTTTTGTAAGCATGCCTCTGCGCCATAAATCAAAGAATAAGAAAAATATTTTGTGTAAATCGTTGTGACTTTTGGTGCATCACAATTGGGCAGCGACCAATAGCCCTGAAAATTACCCGGCACTGGTGTATTGGGTAAAGAACTATTCATTACAATGTGTTTACCGGTTGTCAGCGCCTTTCTTGCGGCATCTTCACGTTCTAAGGCAAGGCGCTCAAGCGCGGCTTCGACGGTTGGGCAGGTATGTCCATAATCAAAATCAGCATAAGATTTTGCGGAATAAGCGTTCAAATTCAAGGCGAGCAGCGAACAGAATAAAAGGGGATAACGCATTATTTTTCATCTTTTTTAATTAAATTTGGCAGCAAGCCAGATGTTCCCATCGCTTGCTGCATAAAGAATTTTTTTACAGGGCTAAAACGTTCTACCCCCATCAGGCCAAGTTTGCGCGCGGCTTTAAATGGCGGGAATGATACGCCGAATATTTTGACCAAAGCATCGGTGACTGCAGCCATCGCCATATTATCAAATCGACGGCGGCGCTGATAAAGCTCTAAATTTTCTGTAGCGCCTAAATCTAGGCCAGATTTTTTAGCGTCAGCCAATATCTCACCCAGCGCTGCAATATCGCGCATACCAAGGTTAAGACCTTGTCCGGCAATGGGATGAATACCATGCGCCGCATCAGCAATTAAACATAGGCGCGGCGCAATATAATCAACCGCATGTTCTAACCCTAAAGGGAAAGCGCGGCGCTGTGATGCAAGGCTAACTTTGCCGTAAAAATCGGGGAAGCGTTGATTGAGCGCGATATTAAATGCATCGTCACTTAACGCCATAATGCTGTTTTCTTTGGCGTGGCGGCTGCCATTAAAATGCTCCGTCCAGACAAGGGATGAACGATGCCCGCCATCTTCATCATCGCTCATTGGCAACACGGCGAAAGGGCCTTCGGCCTTGAAATGCTCAACGGCGACAAAATTATGTGGATTTTCATGCGCAACGGTGCAAATTACGGCTTGTTGATTATAAGGCCATTTGCGGGTCGGAATCTCGGCGTGTTTACGGACAAATGAGTTGCGCCCATCTGCGCCGATTAATAATTTGCCATGAATTGTTTTACCGCTATGCAGCTTTACGGCGATGTAATCATCATAAGCGGTAAAATCAATGGCGCCATCAGGGGCAATATGGCGCACGCTTTGCTGGCTTTCAATGCGCTCATATAGTGCTTTGCGCAAATCGCGGTTATTTATAATCCAGCCAAAGGCATCTTGATCGATATCATCGGTTAAAAACTTTAAAAGCACCGATGAGCCGCTATCTAAAATATCAATATCTTTAATCGGGCAGGCGTTTTTTAACAGGCCCTGCCATATGCCCGTCGCTTCTAATACTTGGGATGAACCATAAGAGATAGCGGTTGTGCGTAGGTCATAGTCTGCGCTTTGTTGAAAGTCGGGGGCATCGCGGTCAATGCAAATCGCGTCAATATCCTGCGCGCCTAATAAGGCTGCCATGGTAAGCCCAGCAGGGCCGCCGCCAATAATAATGACATCTGTTTGGATGATTTCCCCATTTTCCCCATCTGTGGGGCGTTGCTGCGCGCTCATAAAATCTTACTTTCCTTTATGCCTTATATAAGGCTATATTGGGGTTAAATATAGATTGTCCATAGGATGATACAAGAAGTTTCTTTTTAATTTTACAGCACGCATTATAGCTGGCTTACGCAAAGGGATTATAATAATGAAAATGGTTATGGCGGTGATAAAACCGTTTAAATTAGACGATGTACGCGAAGCGCTAACCGCGCAAGGCATTGAAGGTCTGACCGTTACGGAAGTCAAAGGTTTTGGCCGTCAAAAAGGTCAAACAGAGGTTTTTCGCGGCGCAGAGTACACCGTATCATTCTTGCCGAAAGTCAAAATTGAAGTCGTGATTGAAGATGATGCGGTTGATAATGTGGTCGAAGCGATACAAAATGCGGCGAATACAGGACGCATTGGCGATGGCAAAATTTTCGTTTATGACGTTTCACATGCTGTGCGTATTCGTACTGGTGAGACCGGTGACGAAGCTGTATAAAGCGTATCTATAAATAATAAAATAATAATAATATTAAAACAGGATAGGGAAAATCATGGCTAAATTGATGGATAAGGTCGTGCGTCATTGGGATATGCAGGCGCAGCCTTTAATCGAAAAAGAAGAGCGACTTGCCGCAAAATTGGCGCTGTTGCCGCCAGATACGGATACAGGGTTTTTGTCTATCTTTAATGGTTTTGGTAACCCCAATTCGCGCCAAGGCTTAGAATCGCGCATTGCCAATGTGCAGGCGCGCAAACTTGAATTAGCGCAAGTATTTACATTGCGCATTTTAAAACAGGCCGCCGGTTCAGATGGGCCGTTTAATCAGCGTTACGCCGCCTATAAAAGAAAACGTGAAGCCGAGTGCCCTTACTGGCCGATGGTGACATCAACAACTGAGCTGCGCACTGATTATTTGCAGCGTTTTTTCTTGCTCCAGCGTGTGGAGCTGCCCAAAGACCAAGAACATGTTGTTGACCAAATGCTAGAATTTTATAAATTTGATAAAACCCTGCCAGAAGCCTATCGCCCAGGGCGTGATATGGATAGCTGGCTGAAAAATTTTGATATTTAAGCTCAATAAAAAAACTGTGAAATAAAGGAAATAAAAATCAATGCGTATCTGCTCTTGGAACATTAATTCTGTCCGCCTACGCGCACCCATTGTGCAAGATATGATGAACGAATATCAACCTGATATCGTCTGTTTACAAGAAACAAAAACGCCTGATGATAAATTTCCTTTTGAAGCCTTTGAAAGCCTTGGTTATAACCATATTCATATTAGCGGCATTAAAGGTTATAATGGCGTGGCGATTATTTCAAAAATGCCAATATCGCAGCCTGAAATATACAGCCGTGTTGACCGTGCAGATGGCCGTCATATCTCAGCGCGCTTCATGGCAGAAGGTTTTGCCAAGCCTATTGAAATTCACTGTATTTACATTCCTGCAGGCGGTGATGAGCCTGACCGCGCCATTAACGAAAAATTCGCCCATAAATTAGACTTTATCGCCGAGCTTGATGCGTGGTTCACACATAATCACAGCGATGACACGGCAATGGTCGCGCTGGGTGATTTCAATATTGCGCCGCTAGAACATGATGTCTGGTCGCATAAACAGCTTTTAAAAACAGTATCGCATACCCCGATTGAGGTAGAGGCTCTGACGGCTATGCAGAGCAGCATTGATTGGGTTGATGCGCTACGTCATTTCGTCCCAGAAGATGAAAAATGTTATACATGGTGGTCTTATCGTAACCGCGATTGGCGCAAATCAAATCGTGGCCGTCGTCTTGACCACATTTGGGTCACGCCTGATCTCAAGCCGCGCCTTAAATCACACATAATCGTGAGCGACGCACGCGATCTTGTTAAGCCATCAGACCATGTGCCAGTGATGGTCGATTTCGATTTTTCTTAAAAAGCCTGACTGATAAAGAAATATTATTGCAGCGCCAGTAAATTGTTCTGTAGCGTGTTATATAAAGCGTTATTACGCTTTTCCCATGTTGTGGCGTCAACAACGTCAACAGGCACGTTATCATCAATATATTTATCGCCGTTTTTTGTGCTCAAGCCTTCTTGATATTTACCGCTTTCAAGAACTTTTTGCATATGCACAACCCCGCTTTTGCACACATCGCTATAGGCGTGGCGGCCTTTGCTTTCATCAATGCTAGAGAAGATTGTTTTATAGGCGTGCTCTTTATCTTCAGGTTTCAGCGCCATAAAGGCACGCTGATAGTTTTGACGCATTTTATCAAGCTGTTCGCGCGTGTTCGCGCCGGCTGTTTGATCGACACAAACGGCAAGGTCAGATTGTAAGAAATACTCAGTGACAAAATAATGAATAATGCTGTTCATTTTAAGTTCATGTGATTGTTCGGGGCTAGATTGCTTCATGCTGCGCGCGAGGCTTTCTAAAAACTGAATATAGCTTAAACCGAATTTTGGATCGCCATTATCATATAAATAATGATCGCGCAGCCAGAACATCACAACATTCAAATCATCACGCGATGAATAAGGTGCATTGAGGCGCGTTTGAATATTTTGCATTACTAAAGGGTATTTTTTTTCTTTGCTGATTTTGTTCAAAGATTTGTACAGGCTGTCCTTTAGTATTTTTTTCGGTGTGTCTTTCTCGGCCTGCGCATATGGCGCAGCGCTTATAGATAACAAAAGAACAAAAGACAAAATTTTAAACAGGCGCATTGTGTGATTCCTTAGCTGTGAAGACAAAAGCTTTTTTAATTATAGATATTTACGCTTGACTCTACAAACTTAATTTGTTAATTCTGTAAATGTCTATTAAGAAAACCCCCAAAATTGCGTTTTTAAAAATAACACTTTTGCAGTGTTGGTCAGAGGGTTGGGGTAAAATACAATGTTTTAAGAGTTTATTAAACAGACCCCTCTAAAATTTTAATTGAGTAGAAAATTAGGCTTTCAACACATCTCAACAAAAACCAACCTCCCCCTTATTATTTAAACAACGATCATAAATGAAGTTAGTGTCATGAACTTACAAGAACTAAAAACCCGTTCCCCGGCTGAACTGCTAGCGTTTGCAGAAGAGCTTGAAATTGAAAATTGCGGCTCAATGCGCAAACAGGACATGATGTTCGCGATTTTGAAACAATTAGCGGAAGAAAATGTTCCCATATCAGGCACAGGCGTCTTGGAGGTTTTACAAGATGGCTTTGGCTTCTTAAGGTCACCTGAAGAAAACTACCTTCCTGGCCCAGATGATATTTATGTATCCCCATCACAAGTACGCCGCTTTGGCCTGCGTACAGGTGATATTGTTGAGGGCGAAATTCGCGCTCCGAAAGATTCAGAGCGCTATTTTGCTTTGCTCCGCGTTGGTTCAATTAACGGTGAATTGCCAGAAAAACTGCGTCATCGTATTAACTTTGATAACCTAACGCCGCTTTATCCTGATCGTAAAATTAAATTAGAAATTGCCGACCCAACGAAAAAAGCCTTTACGCAGCGCGTAATTGAACTTGTTGCGCCGCTTGGTTTTGGTCAGCGTGCGCTTTTGGTTGCGCCGCCACGTACAGGTAAAACTGTGATGCTGCAAAATATTGCAACGTCAATTGCGGAAAACCACCCTGAAGCATATTTGATCGTTCTTCTGATTGATGAACGCCCAGAAGAAGTCACCGACATGGCGCGGAGCGTACGCGGCGAAGTTGTTTCATCGACATTTGATGAACCTGCATCGCGTCACGTACAGGTCGCAGAAATGGTCATGGAAAAAGCCAAGCGCCTTGTGGAACACAAACGCGACGTTGTGATCTTGCTTGACTCTATTACGCGTCTTGCCCGTGCATATAACACGGTTGTTCCGTCATCAGGTAAAGTTCTTACTGGCGGTGTTGACGCAAATGCGCTTCAACGTCCAAAGCGTTTCTTTGGCGCGGCGCGTAACATTGAACAAGGCGGTTCATTAACCATTATTGCAACAGCGCTTGTTGATACAGGTTCGCGTATGGATGAAGTTATCTTTGAAGAATTCAAAGGGACTGGTAACGCCGAGATTGTTATGGATCGTAAGATTGCTGATAAACGCGTCTTCCCTGCGATTGATATTCAGAAATCAGGCACACGTAAAGAAGAGCTTTTGGTGAGCCAAGCTGACCTTCAGAAAATGTGGGTCTTGCGCCGTATTCTTAACCCAATGGGTACAATTGATGCGGTTGAATTCTTACTCGGCAAAATGCGCGATTCCAAGAGCAATGATGAGTTCTTCCAATCCATGAACCAATAGGTTAAAGCCCAGCTTCTGGGTTAAAACCTAAAATGTTTTCGCATTTATTTTGAATATAGCTTGGGTTATCTAAGAAGTTTTTCAAGGTTGATTCATATAAGTGCATGTCACGCTTATAATTTTGATTAATATCTAAATATATCGGATAACCGCCATCTAAAATGCGGAAATAATCTGCGATTAAGCTTGCTTGCTGTTCGCGGTTATAATCTGATAAATCACGATCTTCCGTTAGGCGATATGAATAAGGCACGTGCTGGCGCTCATCAGGGTTGTCTTCGCCAAAATGTGCATTGAGCATATCATGGGCAAGCGCATATAAAAGGGTCGGCGCTTGTGTATCGCAATGTTGATGCTGCCAAATATGTGCATTTTCATGGATAAAATGCCAAGGCGTGATATTTAACGGATCATTTTCTTCATAACGGGTATGCATATGCATCGCATTGCCTAGCGCAAAAGCTTCAGAACCGATTGATTCAATCATATAATCAGTTAATTTTGATTTGCGGAAACTAATCGCCCCAACGTCCAGACTATCTTGAAATACCGCGGATAATGTTTCTTTTTGCGCGTCGGTATATTCAGTTTCTGTCGCATAATCAAAGGCGAGAGATGCCCCATAAAGCGCAAGCGCTGAGTAGGCGCTATAGCGTAGCGCCTTAACTGTTTTAGACGCATCTTTCGCAAAAAAAGATGATAATGTCATAAGCTGCCTCCCTTATTAATTTCCATAATGTATATAGTTGAGCGTAAGAATGCAAGATAATTTTTACGCAGAGTATTATGCGTCTGCAGCCATTTACAGAGAAATATTTAACGGACAGGCCTGCTGAATATAACTTGGATCCTTTAGAAAGTTTTTTAAAACAGCCTTATAAAGAGCGTCCTCTTCGCCCCGCGTAAGCCCTTGGTTGAGCAGCAGCTCGTAACGCTTAGCGGTATTGCGGTTAAAATAATCCGCGATGATGTTTGCTTGTTTTTCATAAAGATTCTGTGCGAAGCGCGTTATTGGGCAAGAAATCTTGTTTAAAATGTGCTAAAAGGAATACAGCAATGAGCAAGAGGACAAAGCCATGAAAGTTAAATTTGATATTGAATGTACGCCCGAAGAAGCGCGCCAGTTTTTAGGCTTGCCTGATGTGCAGCCAATGCAAGAAAAGTTAATGAAGCAACTGCAAGAACGCCTTGAAGAGAATATCCGTGCGGTGAGCGCAGAAGAGCTTATCCGCACATGGATGCCTGCTACCATGCAAGGTTTTGGTGAGATGCAGAAAAATTTTTGGTCACAAATGGGTATGCAAGCAGGCGCAGCAAAAAACGACGATAAAGATAAAGACTAGATTGTGCAAAATGACAAAACTGTTAAAATATAAGCAGAGTTCTAACGCGCCCTTGAAACAGGATATTTTTTCGTGAAACAAACAATTTATGCGCTTTCTACGCCAGCGGGAACAAGCGGCGTTGCGGTTATACGTGCATCTGGTGCGCAGGCTTTTTCTGGCCTTGCGCAGCTTACTGGTAAGGCGGCGAATTATTTTAAGCCGCGCCGCACCTATTTGCGCCGCCTTTATCATCTTGATGATCAAAGCTTGATTGACCAAGCGATGGTGATTACCTTTAAAGGCCCTGAAAGCTTTACCGGCGAAGACGTAGTTGAATATCATATTCATGGTGGGCTTGCCGTGCGCAATTTAATGCTTGAAATGTTATCACGCATTGAAGGCCACCGTATGGCGGAGCCTGGTGAATTTTCGCGCCGCGCTTTCCAAAATGATAAAATGGATCTTATTGAAGCTGAAGGTGTGTCTGACCTTATTCACGCCGAAACTGCCGCGCAACATAAACAGGCGCTGACCCAATTAGAAGGCAAATTAAGCGCCGTTTATATCGACTGGGCAGAGCGGTTGAAAAATATGCTCGCCTATATGGAAGCCGATATTGACTTCGCCGAAGATGAAGAATTAGAAGACACGGCCTTTTCAAAAATGCGCGATAAACTCGCCGCGCTTTCAGGGGAAATTAAAGAGCATTTGAACGATAACCGCCGCGGTGAACGCTTGCGCGAAGGGGTGCAGGTCGTGATTATCGGTGCGCCAAATGCAGGGAAATCATCATTGCTCAATGCCCTCGCCCAACGCGATGTCGCAATTGTTTCACAAATGGCAGGGACAACGCGCGATATTATTGAAACCCATCTCGATTTAGGCGGCTATCCCGTGACTTTGGCGGATACTGCAGGGCTGCGCCCCGAACAACTAGACGCCAGTGATAAACATGGCCATGATATGGTTGAAAGTGAAGGTATACGCCGCGCCATTGAACGCGCGAAAAAAGCGGATATTAAATTATTGATGTTTAACGGTACTGAAATGCCTGACCTTGACCTTAACACATTGCAGCTTGCCAGCGCGGAAGATTTGTTCATCGTCAATAAAATTGACCTTTTTGACGGCGTTGTGCCATCCATTGCCGATCAGCAGCCAATATGTATTTCCGTCAAACGCGCCGAAGGTATTGACCGCCTGTTAAAGCGCCTGACGGAACGCATTGAGAAAATTTTCGGCCGCACCGAAGCGCCGACAATTACGCGCGCCCGCCATCGTGAAGCCTTAATTGAGGCCGAAGCATCGATTACCCGCGCCTTAAATATTGACCTCCCCGAACTTGCCGCCGAAGATATGCGCCTCGCCATGCGCGCGCTGGGGCGCATTACAGGCCGCGTCGATGTCGAAGACTTGCTCGACGTTATTTTTCATGATTTTTGTATCGGTAAATAACAAAAAGGCACGGTTATTTACCGCGCCTTTTTTTATTCTGTATTTTCGCGTTTAAAGGTCTACGCGGCGTCTTCTGCCTTTTTGCCAAAGCGCTGCATATACATCGCTTGGAAATCAACAGGGTTCAGCAATAATGGCGGATATCCGCCTTGCTGTGTGATTGTGCCCAAAATTTGGCGGGCAAATGGGAAGGCTTGACGCGGCACTTCGATAAGTAAAAATGGGTGGTGCTGATCTTCAGGTAAATCGCCCAAAGATACGGTCACGCCATACGCAATTTCGGCAATAAAGGCAACTTCATCGCCATGTTTAGCGGTCGCTGACAAGTTCAAAACAACCTCAAATAAGTTTTTGATTTCTTTATCTTCGATTGGGTTTGATTCCATACTGATATCAATATCCATTTCAGGTGAAGTTTTACCTGCGCGCAAACTGTTTGGCGCTAATGGATTTTCAAAGGACATATCCTTGATATATTGCGTGTGGATCATCACAGGCATGCTGCGTTCTGTGTTTTGGTCTGTTGAATCTGACATATTTTCTATCGCTCATCTCTGCTATTAGTAATAATATACTGTGTTTAGCATGGGCGTTAGGCAAACTCAATACCGTGCAAGTGAATATATACTTATACATGCGCCCTGTTGTGGTCACCATTTATCAACGCGGCGGTTTATCCTTTATACGGCTATTCATGCCAAAATATTCATAAATATAGCTATAACCAGTATAAACGCTATATGATAAAAGCGTCGCTGTTACGATAAGCACTATCTGGATAAAGCCATATATAACAGGCGCGAAAATCAACGCAATATTGGCAATGGCCAATAAAAAGCGCACCCCACGGTCAAGTTCACCAATATTCCGTTTATGTTCAAGGGAAAATACATGCATCGTCTTTTCCTTTCTTTTAACGAATGATTACTTACTTATAGTATAACATAATTTGCTTTATTTATTAAGTTTAGACCTTTTAAGTGCAAAACAAGCCCCTGAAAAACGCAAACAAATCTTGGGTTTTTTAATGGAACGGACTATACTATATAAGTGAATTTATAAATGACCCATGATTAAGGATTTAGACACGTGCAAACTGACATTCTGATTTACGCCATTATTGCTGCCGTTTTGGTGATTTGGCTGCGCAATATTCTCGGAACGCGCAATGGCGATGAACAGCAGCGCCCTAATCCTTATACGGATGCCGCGCAAAAGCCGAAAAACATTGTTGGTCTTGATGGCCAGCCCTTTGTGGTTGAAGAAAACGCCGCCTTGAAAAAGCTTGATTTGCCGGTTGATGTTATTTCAGGCATTGAAGATTTATCAAAATCCATGCGTGATTTTGACCCGCTGAAATTCGTTGAAAATGCCAAAGATGCTTTCATTATGGTCGTCGAAGCTTTCGCCAAAGGTGAAAAAGACACATTGGAGATGCTACTCACGCCGGGCGTTTACAAATCTTTTGAAAGCGCTATAAACGAGCGCGAGAAAAACAAAGAAACCGTCTCAACCGAAATCCACGCTGTGCGTAAGGCCGATATTGTTGAAGTGAAGAAACAAGACGGCATTGCCTATGTGTCTATCCGCTTCACGGCTGATGAAACCTGCGTTATTCGCGATAAAGACGATAAGATTTTATCAGGCGACCCAGAGCGCATTACCGAGATGGTTGATGTGTGGGTGTTTGGCCGTAAAATCAAAGCAAAAGAGCCTACATGGCTGCTTTATGAAACGCGCGATGATGAGGTCGAAGACCACAAAACGCCTATTCCTGAAACATCAGAATAAGGGCGTATTGAACGCGACCATAAATTTTACAAATACCCGCTGACATTTTAGCGGGTATTTTTATAGCCTCCGCTTTTTATATTCCTTATACTAATGGCAGAAATTCATGCCGCGCCTTCGCGGCCTTATCAGAGAGCAAAAATACAAATGGTCATGCGTAAATGCCTACTCACCTTCATCGCCCTTGCATCAACGCTAATTTTCACTGCCTGTGATGATAAAACAGAGGAAACACAGACAATGCGCCCCAATTTATTGATGCAGCCAATTGCCTTTCGGGATTTACAGGGCTGGGAAGCGGATGAACATAAAAAGGCTTATCATGCCTTTGAAAATTCATGTGCGCGGATTGCTAAATCACAAAAACAAGGCAATTTTGAGCGCGAAGACCCACGCTTTGGGTCGTGGGATCAGTGGCGCGCGATTTGCGCCGCTATGCAAAGCGCAAAAATTACTGATGACCAAGATGCGCGCTTGTTTTTCGAAACATATTTCACCGCCCATAGCATTAAGGCTGACGACGATGAAAACGGCCTGTTCACGGGGTATTACGTCACTTCACTGAGTGGATCAAACGTAAAAACAGAAACATACAAACACCCAATTTACGCCAAGCCAGATGATTTGGTGATGGTTGACCTCGGCGCATTCCGTAAAGATTTAAAAGGCCGACGCATTGCGGGCACGGTGAAAGATGGCCGCCTCTACCCCTATGCTGATCGCGCGGAAATTGAAACCAAAGGCCTTGATGTCGACGTATTGCTTTGGGCAAATGACCCGACGGATGTATTCTTCCTCCATATTCAAGGCTCAGGGCGCGTTAATATGGTTGATGGCTCGCACCGCTTCATTGGTTATGCAGGGCAAAATGGCCATCGGTATAACGCGATTGGTAAGTTCTTAATCGAAGACGGCGAAGTGCTGCGCGAAGACATGTCGATGCAAGCAATCCGCAAATGGTTAGAAGATAACCCGCAAAAGCGCGATGATTTGCTCAATAAAAATCCATCCTATGTCTTTTTCAGAAATTTAGACCGCGATGGCGCGATTGGCGGTGAGAGCGTTGTCCTTACGCCAGAGCGCTCCCTTGCTATTGACCACACATATTACCCTTACGGCCTGCCGCTATGGTTGGATGCTGCACATCCTGAACAAGGCCGCCCCGCTATGCGCCAATTAATGATCGGTCAAGATACAGGCGGCGCAATTCGCGGGCCAGTGCGCGGCGATGTGTTCTGGGGCTATGGCGAAAGGGCCGAAAAATACGCAGGGCCAATGAAATCCAAAGGCAAATTATGGGCATTACTACCGCGCCAAGATTTGTAATGAAAATTTAAAATTAAGCCACGTATTTATTATCAATCGCGGTCTAAATTTCTGAAAAA
>DELD01000012.1:90701-91626 GCA_002354205.1 Micavibrio sp. UBA2705
GCCACGTATTTATTATCAATCGCGAAGCGGCCCAGAGCTTCATCTTGGTTGGCTTGCAGCTTGTCTGCGTTAAAGCCATCAATCATTGTATTGAAAGTTTGATACCAGTTAATTTCTGCCTTTAAATGCAGAAAAACTGAACCAAGCCCCAGCGCGGCGCGATCCATAAAGACAAATTCACGCGGAATGGTAATACCGCCAAGTTCGCGCAATTTCTGATGCACTTTTTCCGCTGTCTCGCGCCCGTAAATGCCATTAGTCACTTCGCCAATGGGGCGGATTTTATCATCCATTAATGGGCCGTAAAGGAATCCTGCCCAAATGCTCAACGTTTCAATATGTTCTTTGCTGAGATCATGGAAGCCCCAGCTTTCAAAAGCATGAACGGCAAGAGCGGTGTCGTTATTCATCAGCGCGTGGTAAAGATCAACTGAGCCTTGAACGAAGCGCGGCGGGAAAATCCGCACGCAGCCAAAATCCATTAAATTAATGCTATGGTCGTCGCGGATCGAATAATTCCCCAAATGCGGGTCGCCGTGAATAATGCCGTAATGGTAAAGTGGCACATACCATGCCTTAAACATGTTGAGTGCAATTTGATTGCGCACCTCAACATCATCGTTAATATAACTCATAAGCTTGCCACCATCCTGCCATGTGGCGGTCAGTAGGCGGTCAGTTGAATGCGATTCGACAACCTCAGGAATATGGACGCTGTCTTCAGCGCGCAGCATATAATCATAGAGCTTCATATGCTGAGCTTCTAATTCATAATCAAGCTCTTCATACAGGCGCTCAGCGAGTTCGCTATGAACATGTTTGGTTGAGATCGCTTTATCGTAGCGCTCATAGATCGAAAAAATCATTTTTAGCTGTTTTAAATCAGCATCAATCGCGCTGTGCATATCGGGATATTGCAATTTAC
>DELD01000012.1:91898-95144 GCA_002354205.1 Micavibrio sp. UBA2705
CATATCGGGATATTGCAATTTACATGCAACTTTGCGCCCATCATGCAATGTTGCGCGATGCACCTGCCCCAGTGATGCGGCGGCGGCGGCTTCATGTTCAAAATCAGCGAATTTATCCTGCCATGATGTACCAAGCTCCGTTTTCATGCGGCGTTTGACGAAAGGCCAGCCCATAGACGGCGCCTCGGATTGTAGGCTTTGGAAAGCCTGCGCATATTCGGGCGGCAGAGCTTCGGGGATGGTAGCTAAAATCTGCCCGACTTTCATCAGCGGGCCTTTTAAATTGCCCAGCGCCATGGTCAGCTGCTCTGCATGTTGGGATTGGTTGATTTTTAAGCCTAAGAATTTATCAGCGGCAAGCCGCGTGGCAAGGCCAGCCATTGTCGTTGAAACGCGCCCATATCGTAAGGAACGTTTACCAAAGCTAGATTTATTCTCGTTGTTTTCGACCATCACAAAGCCTTATTTTGATATTGAAATATTAAAATATACGGAACTGGCAAAAGGTAAAGGCCAAAGCGTTATAAAGCGCGTTATAAAATGCAGAACTTCGCGCTTTCTGATTTTGGTATCTTTATGCTAAACTATATATCAGGAGAATTCGATATGAACGCAACGTGCCAAATGAAAGATCAGATTTTACAAGCAGCCTTACCTGACATCGTGTTTGATGGCTGGCAGGATATTACAATATACCGCGCTTTGGATAAAATCGGTCATGAAAAAGAGGTTTATAAAGCCGCTTTTCCCAAAGGCGTAGCAAGCGTTATTGAGCATTTTTCAGATTGGGCAGACCGCCAAATGCTACGCGCCCTAGAAAGTACAAACATTGAAGATATGCGCATCCGCGACCGTATTCGCCGCGGCGTCCTTACTCGCCTTGAGATATTAGAGCCGCATAAAGAAGCGGTCACCGGCGCGATGAAATATTGGAGCATGCCCCATCGCGGCCTTAAAGCGGGGCAAGGTCTGTGGCATAGCGCGGATCGTATCTGGCTCTGGGCGGGGGATACATCAACGGACTATAACCGCTATACCAAGCGCGGCCTGCTTTCTGCCATATTGGCCTCGACAACTTATGTCTGGCTACAAGATGACAGCGCGGATCATGCGAAAACCAAGGCGCATCTCGACGCGCGGATTGAAAATATCATGCAAATTGGCAAAGTAATGGGCAAGCTGAAAGGCTTTAAAGCGCCAAAATGCAATAAGAAACAAAAGGACGTGCGCACAGCCGTTTAAAGAATATAAAGAAATAGGAAACACCATGCGTAAATCAATCAAAACAATGGCGTTAATTTGTTGCTGCGTTTCAAGCTTGGCTTTGACGCATGTGAATACCGCGCACGCCCAGCAACAAAGCCAGTCTTTAACCGATAAGGTCAAAGGCCTGTTCAACAAAAACGATGATAATCTTAAACCGCATGAAACATTAGAAGCGCCCTTTGCCACCGACGGGCAGACCACTGCAGGAAATAAGAATTCACTAATGTTCTTATATGATAAAGAACTTACCGGTACGACGGATGGCAATTTGCTTTCAAAAGCGCACCGCACGGATGCACAAATGTCAGAATGGGCAATGGCGGTTGTTACCAACTTGCTCAGTTTTGATTACCGTGAAGCGCAAGCGCATATTAATAAATATCAAAGCCTTTTTACCCGCCCTGCATTGGCGGAATATATTCAGCAAGTTAATCGCTCTGAAATTGTTCGCGCAATGAAGCAAAGCGGCCTAGTCAGCGTTGCGATGTTTGAAGAAATGCCGCTTGTGCAAAATAAAGGTGTATCGGCGGGTATATATCGCTGGGTTTTTGATTTCCCTGTGACGGTTACTTTCCGCTATACAGGTAAACGTGCGCGTAAGAATGCGAGTGAACACACCATTATTATGCAAGTCAAAATGCGTGCTGCGCGTGTGCCTAGCGATAAAGGGCTTGATGGCGCTTTGATTGAAAGCTGGACAATGGAAGTCGCTGAAGTCAAAGAAGCTGAGCCGATCAAAAAACGCTAATGCGCTTCAATAATCAGCAAAAAAACACCCTTAAGAAGAAATCTTCTCAAGGGCTTAAAGTTTCAGGGAGTATGCATATAGATATGGGGAGAACTTGACCCGTATCTATGATGAATTTCGTTGTTTATGGCGCTTAATTAGTGGCGCGCTGGGAAGCTAATCACATTATTTTCATGTGTTTGTTTTTGGTGATAATTGGCCTTATAAGCTTCTTCAATTTCTTCCATGCTTGGCAGCTGCGCATCTTCGCGGGCGCTGAGCGTATCAAATTCCTCTAACAGCGCCTCGGCAATTAGTTTATGGGCATTGGACTGAATTTGAAACACGCGTAAAATCTGTTTGGTTGCATCATCAATGGCGGATGATGATAAAACAATGCCGAGCATCTCATTAAGCGCTTCTAAATCTTCAGGTAATGTCGAGAGTAAATCATAAACATTATGTTGATCCATGACATGGGTCGTGCTTTGCGCATTTTCTAACCAAAGCGGCGCATATTCACTGACATATTGGCGTGATTGCAGGGTTAATGTTCCCATTAATGGTGTTTTACGAATGCCTGCAAAATGGCCTAACTCGGCAATGCTTGCAGCCATGGCAAGAAAGGCTGTATCAGGCTCCATCTCGCTTAAAATCTGGTGAAGGGCAAGAAGCTCGTCTTCTTCTAATTTACGGCCTTCAATAAGAACCTCAGATACTGCAACAGGGACAGTCAGTTTTGCCATCAGCAATGCTGTTTGTTGGTCGTTTAATCTTTCTACGGCTTTTATTTGTCTCATTGTTCTAAACCCTAAATGTTTTTTTAATCCAAGAAGTTTTCTTCCTTGTTTTAAGTTTTAGACCATAAAGGTTATCAACATCTTAATAGCGCAATAAAAATGAAATTTTTTATCATTTATTTTCTTCACGCATAAAAATCCCCGCCTTAATCATAGCAGGCGGGTATTTATTATACTTTATATATATAAGGCGAGAATTATGGCTGTGGTGGGAAAAGACCTTGTGTGGCGTTTTCAACCAAAATCATAAAGCCTTCTTCGTCGCCACCGCTGACCAGCATAAATTCTTGGGCAAGGGTTTGGATGTCTTCTATTGTATCTGTGATTTCTTGAAGGAAATCTGCGTCTTGCGCAAGGCTAGGATCTTGTTCGATCCGCTTGCTTTGTTCAGCGACAGTATTAAAAGCATCTGTCAGGCGCGGCTTGAAATGATCGACGAGCGGCTGCGGTAAT
>DELD01000012.1:95430-95719 GCA_002354205.1 Micavibrio sp. UBA2705
AACGAGCGGCTGCGGTAAATCATCAATTGTTCTATTGCTTGGATTGGAACTCATTTTGGTCTCCCTGTTCATGGGTTAGTGTTCATTTTTATACGCAAATTATGCCATGAAACTTGCGCCCTCACAACCGCAGGCAAGAATACAACCCACAGGACACGTTTTTTAGTTGAGTGTGCGCACATGTTTCGTTATTGATGATTATCTTAAAAAATAAAAGATTATGGGGTTTTATGGTAGCGGAAGTTAAAACGGTCGCGTTTCAAGGTATGGATGTGCGCGATATTGATGT
>DELD01000012.1:96005-96388 GCA_002354205.1 Micavibrio sp. UBA2705
TATGGATGTGCGCGATATTGATGTGCAGGTGCAAATAGCCTCCGGCCTACCCGCTTTCACAATTGTCGGTCTGCCTGATAAGGCGGTGGCGGAAAGCAAAGAGCGCGTTCGCGCGGCGCTGCACGCGCTGGGGCTTTCGCTCCCCGCAAAACGCATGACCGTGAATTTAGCGCCCGCCGATGTTGCCAAAGAGGGCTCTCATTATGATTTACCTATTGCGCTGGGCTTGCTTGCCGCAATGGAGGTTATTCCCAAAGAAGATCTACATAGCTTTGCTGCCTTGGGCGAATTGTCGCTTGATGGGCGGCTGCGCGGTGTGTCGGGCGTACTGCCTGCGGCAATGCATGTGCATGGGCAGGATCTTGGCTTAATATGTCCGTTAA
>DELD01000012.1:96666-106183 GCA_002354205.1 Micavibrio sp. UBA2705
TTGGCTTAATATGTCCGTTAATGTCGGCGCAAGAAGCGCGCTGGGCGGGGGATGTTGAAATTATCGCAGCAGAAACTTTGCTGCAATTTATTAATCACTTTAAAGGAACGCAGCTTATTGGCGATTATCAGAGCGTCAAGGATAACAAACCTAGCAGCGATGAGCAGGATGCGCGCCATGCAAGCGCTATCCCCGATATGGCGCAAATAAAAGGTCAAGAAAACGCCAAGCGCGCCTTAGAAATCGCCGCGGCAGGTGGGCATAATTTATTAATGGTGGGTCCGCCAGGCGCAGGTAAATCAATGATGGCAGCAGCCTTGCCGGGTATATTACCTGACCTTACCCCGCGCGAATCGTTGGAAGTTTCAATGGTGCATTCCTTGGTTGGGGCGCTGCCAGATGGCGGCATTATGCGCACGCGCCCTTATCGCGACCCGCATCATTCCGCGTCCCAGCCTTCACTTGTTGGCGGCGGTCAGAAAGTACGCCCAGGGGAGATTTCCTTAGCCCATCACGGCGTGCTGTTTTTAGATGAGCTGCCCGAATTTCAGCGCCCTGTTTTAGAAGCCTTGCGTCAGCCGTTGGAAACAGGGCAGACATTGGTCGCACGCGCTAATGCCCATGCGGTTTTTCCTGCTGAATTTCAATTAATTGCCGCGATGAACCCTTGCCGCTGCGGCTATATGGGGGATGCAGAGCGTGAATGTGCCCGCGTGCCGCGCTGCGGTCAGGATTATCAAAGCAAAATATCAGGGCCGTTTATGGACCGTATAGACTTGCAAATCGAAGTTCCTGCCGTGTCCTTAGCGGATATTACATCGGCGCGTAAGGCTGAATCGTCTAATGATATACGTGCACGCGTGATTGCGGCGCGCACCATGCAAAACCAGCGCGCAGAAATATTGGGCACAGATGCGCCATTAAACAGCCGTTTGAAAACAGAACATATCGAAAAAATATGTCAGCTAGATGCGCCAACGCAGCAAATGGTGAATCAATTTGCAGAAAAAACAAAAATGTCTGCGCGCGGCTATTACCGCGTTTTGCGCGTTGCAAGGACGATTGATGATTTGGCTGGGGTGAACGATTTTATCCTTTCAAAACAATCGCTTGCTGAGGCTATAAATTTTCGCCGGAGTTTTTCTGGCTAAATAATATATAAGGTTATGCATTAAAGATTTGCATTTGCTGTATATATGGAATATAATTTTTATGTATATAGATGTTAGTTTTCATATATTGTTAATCTTTATCGCATATGCTGTATTAACGATTACGGATCAAAAGTGATCCACGATATGAGAATTTAGGAGATAAGCGTTGAGCCAGAATTACTTTCAATCAGCACCAGATTTACAGGCCGCAGCAGGCCCTGTTTTTTCTGCGCATAAGAATACTGGGAATATTGATTTTCAGGCTGAGATGAAAAGCTCTATGGGCATTGCGCAATCCACAGGCAAAGAAATGGCGCAAATGCGTGAATTTGCCGATCAAATGAAACAGCGCGCTGAATTTAATGGCGCGGAAATGCAAACATCAAAAGGTCGTGAACTTACAGGATTCGCCATGGGCGAAGGGTTGTCCTACGCTATAGTTGGCGCCGCAGCTGTAATCAACCCCGCTTTAGGTGTTGCGGCGACTGTGGTTGCTGGGGCCAAAATGGCAAACATGCTGCGTTCGAAAATGGCCGATAATTCATCATTTACTGCCCCGGAAGATTTTGGCAAAGGCAGCAAAGCGGATGCGAAATCAGAAGCGCCTACATATAAGAGTGATGGCGGCAGCGCGACATCGCTGCAAGCTGTTGCACAAAACAGCTTTGTTGATGGCGGTATGCAAGCCCCAGCCTTTATTCCAAGCGAGCAGGCAGATGAAGGTGAATTTACAACGCCTTTTTATGCTGGACGCGCAGATTATGACCGCATGTACCAAGAAATGGTCATGAACGGCCAAACACCAGACGAGATTCTTGAAATGAGCCTGAATATGGACGAAGATAAAAATTACCTCGCCATGCAGCGCCAATATCAGCAACATGCGGTTCTCAGACCACAGAATTTACAAATGGTCGCATCATCACCTAGCGCACCAGCAGGCCCAGGCTTTGCTTAATCATTAAATCCATATATTAATTGTAATAAATTTCGTTTTTCGTTTTTTATTAAAACGATAACGTGTATAATTTTAATGTATTTGGCTTCACAGTAACAGTTATGGGTAAATGACTCGTGGAATATAATGATAATTATGAGCTTGCGCATGACTATGCGATGAAGGTGCTTGCCCGCCTTAAAAAGCTGAACATCCCTATGTCTCCACATAACTTTGAGTTGTGGTACGTCTATTATGCGCGCCAAAATGACGATGTCGTGAGCGCGATTGACGGTTCACTCAAAGAAGGTACGGATATCACGGATGATTTATGCATAGACTTGCATGAAAAATACCTCTCTGATGTCAAAAATAATGAACTTGTGCGCCATGCTGGCGATAAAATCTCCGATAAATTAAGCCAAGTTTCCGACATGGTAAAAGATGCCAAAGTATCAACCCAGCAATATGGCGAAAGCTTGAGCGGGGCAAATTCATCTATCGCACATACGGATGATATTGATGAGCTGAAAAGAATTCTTGGTGAAGTCACCAAAGATACACAGCGCATGATTGAACAGAATAAATTATTGGAAGATGAACTTGATCAGTCTTCCAGTGAAATGGAAACGTTGCAAAGAGACCTTGAATCTATTCGTAAAGAAGCAATGACCGATGGCCTCACAGCGCTTTCAAACCGTAAAGCTTTTGATGATAAGCTTGATTATATTCGCCGCCGCAGCGATGAAGAAGATCAGGTTTTTACCTTGATGATGATTGATATTGACCATTTCAAAAGCTTTAATGATACCTATGGCCACCAAGTCGGCGACCAAGTTTTACGCCTCGTCGCAAAAACCTTAACTGATGGTATTAAAGGTAAAGATTTCGCGGCGCGTTATGGCGGCGAAGAATTTGCGATTATTCTGCCTGAATCAAATTCAGTAGCGGGCGAAGTTGTTGGCAATGCGCTGCGCGAAGCTGTTGCGAAAAAAGAAGTCATTAACCGTAATACAGGCAATAAACTTGGCCGCATCACAATGTCGGTTGGCGTTGCGCAATATCATGGCGATGAAAGCTGCGAATCTATTATTGGCCGCGCTGATAAAGCGCTATATAAAGCCAAAGAAACAGGGCGTAACAAGGTTGTCGTCGGCGAATAAATTTTCTCGCGTATAGAAAGGCGTGACAGTCCTTTAACTGTCAGTTATACTCCTTTGTAATAGGTTCGTTCCTGAACTTTTTTTATAATAATATGTGATCATAGGTTTTTATTATGCGCATCCTCGCTATCGTTCTTATTGCTGCTGTACTTGTTGGTGCAGGTTATTTTTTCCTTAACGTGCAAAGCTACGAACCATCGACAGGCACAACGATACAGGCTTTGCCTGAACAAAATGTTGATGACCTTGTACAGGCAAGCGAAGCACCTGTGGAAGCCGCGCCGGCTGACCTTGTTCCTGACATGGAGAAGGCGCGCGCCGTTGTCACGCAAGCTTTTGATAAATATAGCGCATATAAACGTGACTTGCCACGCCAAGCGCAGGAGACGATTTCTTTGATTATTCGTTTAATGGCGAAAGGTAAGCTGCCGACCTATTTTGTCGATGTAAAACAGGCAGGCTATGAAGCGGATCGTCATTTCTTTGAGCCGATAGAGATAGACCCTTTTAACATATCGCATCTGAACCTGACCCAAGGCCGTGCTATGTGTAATGAGGTGCCAAATTCATCAGGTGATCAAATTACAGCGCTCTATAAAATAACAAAAGATGCCAATGGCCGCCCCGCATATGAATGTGCGGGTACAAACTGCCCTGCGCAGGAATATTTTGATATCATGATCGGCGATACTTTGGGCAATAAATTTTTATGTGACCCTAAATTAACCCCGCTATCCGGTGACCAGGTTTATTTAGGCGGCCCTGGTGATGATGTTATTAAGCACACTAAAGGTAACGTTATTATTGATGGTGGCTCAGGTAATGATACTGTCGCGCTTGGACGCGGACGTAAAGTTATGATTATGTCGCAAGGTTGGGGACAGGACACGATTAATATTGACTGCACAGGCGCACAAATTGATAAAACCAAACTGCCGCCTTTCGCATTGCCTTGGGAATATGAATATACAAATTTCTTAGTCTTCGGCACAGGCATTCAGCCAGAGGATTTAAAATTTGATGGCCTGGAAATTCAGCATATTGTGACGCGCGACAAAGTGACGTTCAGTGATTACTGTTTTAATATCGTCTTTACAGAAGATTTCCAGCAGCAAGGCATCCCTGATAAAATTGACTAGGCGCTAAGGCTGTGAAATATAATTTTATGAATTATATCTGCGCAGTCTTGCCCTTGGCGCTTGCCAAGGCTTGTCAGCGCCCCTAAAACGCGATATTTCTGTTTCTATGCAAGCACAGACACAAAACAACTCTTTTCTTGATGGCCTTAACCCTGTACAGCGTGAAGCGGTAGAGGAAATCAGCCGTTCCTTATTGGTACTCGCTGGCGCAGGCACGGGTAAAACCCGCGTACTGACGACGCGCCTTGCACATATCCTCCATAGCGGCTCTGCCTTTCCGGGGGAAATCCTTGCCGTGACCTTTACCAATAAAGCCGCTCAAGAAATGCGCGAGCGTGTTTCCGCTATGCTGGGCGGCGCGCCTGTTGATGGGTGGTGGCTTGGCACGTTTCATGCTTTGAATGCGCGGATGCTACGCCGCCATGCGGATCTGGTTGGCCTGTCATCTAATTTTTCAATCATTGATATGGATGACCAAACCCGATTATTAAAACAGTTAATGATTGATCGGCAGATTGATGTCAAAAAATGGACACCAAAAGTCGCGGGCGCAATTATCGGGCGCTGGAAAGATCAAGCCTTAGGGCCGGCGCAAGTACCGCCATCGGAATCTGGTGAATTTGCCGATGGACGATTAATTGAAATTTACCGCGCCTATCAGCAGCGTCTAAAAGAAATAAACGCTTGTGATTTTGGTGATTTGATTTTGCACATGATTACAATTTTCAAAGATGCGGCTAATAATGATGTACTTTCTGAATTACACCGTCAATTTCGCTATATCATGGTTGATGAATATCAGGATACCAACATTGCCCAATATCTATGGCTGCGCTTATTGGCGCAAGGCGGCGCAAACGTTTGCTGCGTTGGCGATGATGATCAATCTATCTACGGTTGGCGCGGCGCGGAAGTCGGTAACATTCTGAAATTTGAAAAAGATTTCCCTGATTCCGCGGTTGTCCGCCTTGAGCAAAATTATCGCTCAACAGGTCATATTTTGGCAGCGGCTTCAGCGGTGATTAACAATAATGAAAACCGCCTTGGCAAAACGCTATGGAGTGATGGCGGCGACGGCGAAAAGCTGATTACGCGCGGCCTGTGGGATGGCGATGCCGAAGCACGCTGGATCGGCGAAAAAATCGAAGATTTACAGCGCCAAGGTCAAGATTTAAACCAAATCGCCGTTTTGGTGCGCGCAGGTTTTCAAATGCGTAATTTTGAAGAACGGCTTATTGCGCTTGGCATCAATTACCGTGTGATCGGTGGGCCGCGTTTTTATGAACGCGCTGAAATCCGCGATGCGTTGGCCTATTTGCGCGTTACAACGCAGCCGAATGATGACCTTGCTTTGGAACGCATTATTAATGTGCCCAAGCGCGGCATTGGCAAGGCAACTGTTGAAATGCTCTATGCTCATGCACGGGGCGCGGGTATTAGCCTTTTTCAGTCTATCTCTGATTTATGCCAAAGTGATGAGCTACGCCCCAAAGTGCGCGCAACATTGCAAGGGTTGATTGATAGCTTCACATTATGGCGCGAACAAATCGCCGTCATGCCACATAATGAGCTTTGTGCGTTGATTTTAGAAGAATCTGGCTATAATGCGATGCTCAAAGCTGATAAAGCGCCCGAAGCAGAAGGCCGCCTTGAGAATCTTAAGGAAATGGTCGCAGGCATGGAGGAATATGAAACCCTAGAAGAGTTTTTAGAGCATGTCGCCCTTGTCCTTGAAAACCGTGCCAAAGGCAATGCCAGTGATGCGGTAACGCTGATCACGCTGCACGGCGCGAAAGGTCTTGAGTATGACAATGTGTTCTTGCCGGGCTGGGAAGAAGGTCTATTCCCTTCGCAGCGTTCAATGGATGAAACAGGCTTAAAAGGTTTGGAAGAAGAGCGCCGCCTTGCTTATGTTGGCATTACGCGCGCGCGCAAAAAGGCGTATATATCTTACGTGGCGAACCGTCAAATGTACGGCAAATGGGTCAATGCAATTCCATCGCGTTTTGTCAGTGAACTGCCAGACGCCAGCATTGTCAATGAATCTGACATGGGTATGGGAGGCGGACAGCGTTCATCGCATTGGGATAGCTCAGGCTATGGTGGCCGTGCATCATCTGCCAGTACTGCTGCTGGCGCTAGCTACGGTTCGAATTATACATCAGGTAATATTTATGCCCGCCGTCGCAGCGCGACAAATTCATCGTCGACCGCGCCAGGAACAGCGGCGGCACGCCGTGCAAGCCTACCCAGCTATCAGCGCGGTCAACGTGTTGTCCACCGTAGTTTTGGTGAAGGCGAAATCATATATATTGATGGACAAAAACTTGATATACTCTTTGACGATGGGCAGACCAAGCGCGTAATGGCGAGCTTTATTGAAGTTTTATAAATGTAAAATAATAAGAAGATGACAAAATGACACAGCAGAAAATAGCGACAATTTTTGGTGCAACAGGCTTTATCGGGCGCTATGTCGTGCAAGAATTTGCGCAGCGCGGCTATACCATACGCGCAGCGAGTAGAACGCCAAACAAGGCTTTCTTCCTCAAACCATGCGGTAATGTTGGGCAGGTTGTGCCTTTCCCATGTGATGGTAGTAAAAAAGACATTGAGGCCGCGGTTAAAAATGCAGATGTTGTGGTGAATTGCGTGGGTATTTTGTTTGAAAAGAAAAAAGACCAATTCACCAAAATTCATGTTAACTTGGCAGAACAAATTGCCAAAGCAGCAAGCAAGCAAGGCGTCGGCCGCCTTATTCACATTTCTGCATTATCTTGCGACAAAGCCAAATCAAAATACGCGAAAAGCAAACTTGCGGGCGAAAAGAAAGTGCAAAAGGCTTTCCCTGATGCTGTCATATTAAGACCAAGCGTCGTGTTCGGCGCTGAAGATAATTTCTTTAATATGTTTGCCCGCCTTGCGCGGCCCTCATTTGTGTGTTTTTTGCCCCTGATTGGCGGCGGCGAAACAAAATTTCAGCCTGTCAGCGTCAGTGATGTTGCTGATGCGGTGATCGAAGCGGCGAGCGCGCCAGTGGGCGAATACAAAAAATATGCGGGCGAGGTTTTTGAGCTTGGCGGCCCTGATATTATTGATTTCAAAGGTGTTTACGACAAAATAAAACAGTTTACGGCGATTAAGTTTTGTACTTTCCCGCTGCCTTGGGGGCTTGCGAAAATGAATGCTGCGGTTTTGGAAGTTTTGCCAAAACCATTATTAACGCGCGATCAGATTGAAAGTTTAAAAACGGATAATGTCGTTGCGACCAAAGCCAAGACATTTAAACATCTGGGCATAGAGGCGCGCTCAATGGATAGCGTGCTGCCTGAATATTTGGGGCAATATAGCTATAAAAAATCGCGCGCCGAACAATTGGCGGCTTAAGGTCGCTTGGCGCGGCATCTATCCGCCATATTGACCCTGCGCTTAAATTACGTTAATCAAGTATATTCGTTCATAACATAAAGAAGTACCTCATCTATGTTCATCATTAGCCAAAGAATTTGTTCTTTCTTCGTCTGCGCTCTTGCGTTGCTTGCTTTGTATAGCGCCCCTGCAATGGCCGCAAGCGGTGGACGTATTGCCGCGGTTGTCAATGACGAAGCAATTTCTTTTAATGAACTTGATGCGCGCTTAAAGCTTGTGATGGAATCTTCAGGCATGCAGGACACGCCAGAAACCCGCAAACGTTTGGCTGACCAAATGATTTCAGTGTTGGTTGATGAAACGATCCGCCTGCAAGAAGCGAAAAATTTAGAGCTTGAAATCACCGAAGACGAAATTAATCAGGGCGTTGCAGCTTTGGCGGCGCAAAACCAAATGCCGCCAGATCAGTTGACCGGTATGCTCGAAGCGCGCGGCATTAAAATGTCGACATTATATAAGCAGATCAAATCACAAATCGCATGGACGAAGGTGATTAGCCGTAAAATTCGCCCTCAAATTGACATTACAGATCGCGATATTAATGCAGAGCTTGAACGCATGAAGGCTTCCGTGGGTAAAACACAATTTTTAGTCTCTGAAATATACCTTCCTGTCGACAAGCAAGAAGAAGATAAAAAAGTTAGACAGACCGCTTTGGAAATTAAACGCCAAGCGGCGGAAAACCCTAACAGCTTCCCACAATTGGCGCGTCAATTTTCACGCGCAGCGGGCGCTGAAAAAGGCGGCGATATTGGCTGGATTCAGCAGGGCCAATTACAAGAAGCCATGAACGCAGCACTAACAAACTTAAATGCTGGGCAGATTAGCCAGCCAGTACGCTCACTTACCGGTTATCACATTTATTTCATGCGCAACAAAAAAGTCTTTAACGAAGCAGATATTCCAAGTGAAGACCAAATTTTAGAAGGCCTTGGTATGCGCCGCCTAGAACGCTTGCAGAACCGTTACTTTATGGACCTTAAAGCCGCATCTTATGTCGATGTTCGTCTATGATTGACGACCTCGCCGCCATTATAGACAAGCAGCCACCCTTGCGTGAAGTTATCCAAAGCTCTGGCCTTAACGCCAGTAAGGCTTTGGGGCAAAACTTTTTG
Source organism: Micavibrio sp. UBA2705 (assembly GCA_002354205.1). GTDB lineage: Bacteria > Pseudomonadota > Alphaproteobacteria > Micavibrionales > Micavibrionaceae > UBA2705. The sequence continues at coordinate 105,604 of DELD01000012.1, forward strand.
CTTGATAAAAACATTACCGATAAAATCATTCGTCACGCCCATGATGTAGACGGCAAGCCTACAGGTGATCTCTCAGGCTATCTGGTTATAGAAATTGGCCCAGGACCTGGCGGTCTGACGCGTAGCATACTGCGTGCTAACCCAAAAAAACTGATTGCGATTGAGTTTGATAGCCGTGCGATAGAAGCGTTGCAGCCATTGCAAGAGGCGGCAGGTGAGCGCCTAGAGATTATTCATGGCGATGCGACTAAAATAGATTTAAAGACGCTGAATCCTGATAATTTGCCTTGTAAAATTATAGCGAACTTACCGTATAATGTTGCTACGCCGTTATTAACGTCATGGCTGCATGATGTTTATGAAAGCGCGGCTTATGATGAAATGCTTTTGATGTTTCAAAAAGAAGTGGCGCAGCGTATTTGCGGTAAATGCGGCGATACGCATTATGGTCGCCTTGCGATACTCTCGCAGTGGTTAATGCAGTGTAAAATGATTTTTGACTTGCCGCCGCAAGCCTTTACGCCGCCGCCTAAGGTTAAATCAGCAGTCGTACGTTTTCGTCCGCAAGAATTTGAAAAAA
>DELD01000049.1 GCA_002354205.1 Micavibrio sp. UBA2705
AAAGCTGAGTTTTGCTCCTGTTTCAGGGTGGTGAAGGATTTTATCTTCGCCCATAACATAGCCGGCATCTTTTAAAATGTTTTTGGCAATGTTCATGTTTTTACGGTCTTTACCGCTGCCATTCGTGACGGGCGCTTTGTAAACTTCGGTAAAAACGCTATCTGGAATGCGCCCTTTGTAACGCTCAAGAAATGCTAATTCTGTGGCATCTGGCAAATCATGCGCAGCTAATTCAGAATTTTCAAAGTAGCTTTGATTGCGCTGATAGGCACCAAACGCATATTGCTTATTCGCCCATTCAAAATCAAAAGCGTAAGACACGGCTTCGCGGACTTTAATGTCTTTGAACACATCGCGGCGGATATTATAGATAAAGCCTTGCATCCCCGCAGGACGCTGATGGTCAAATTCACCCTTTATAATTTTACCATCGCTTAGCGCAGGGGAGTTATAGCCATTTTCCCACTGTAGCGAGGAGTTTTCGAGGCGGATGTCATATTCGCCAGCAAGAAAAGCCTCAAGCGCGACATTGGAATCTTTGTAATAATCATATTGGATGAGGTCGAAATTATAGCGCCCTTTATTAAGCGGCAAATCAGCGCCCCACCAATCTTTAACGCGCTCATATGTAAGCGAACGCCCCGCATCGACGCTTTTAACCTGATAAGGCCCGCTGCCAAGCGGCGGGGTTAAGCTTGTTTTGCTGATGTCATTTTCGTCTTTTTCCCAGTAATGCTTCGGCAGCACAGTAAGCTGCGAGAGAATAAGCGGCAGTTCAGCGTTTAAATTGTTTTTAAAAGTGAATTTAATATCATGGTCGGAAAGAACATCGACCTTTTCTACGTCGCCGTAATACGCTTTGAAAAACGGCATACCATGTTCAATCATTTGATGGAATGTAAATTCAACATCTGCGGCGGTGATTGGCGTGCCGTCATGCCATTTTGCATTGTCGCGCAAAGTGAAATGTACCCAGCTGCGATCTTCAGGCATTTTGATGCTTTTGGCGATATAGCCATACATTGTAAACGGTTCATCATAGCTTTGTGCCATCAGCGGCGCATAAAGAAGAGAGCTGCCAAGAAAGCTAACGCCTTCAGCCTTTGTGCCTTTAATAATAAATGGGTTGAGGCTATCAAAGCTGCCAATGCTGTGCAGGACAAGTTTGCCGCCCTTGGGGGCGTCAGGGTTAACATAGTCAAAATGTGTAAAATCATCGCCATATTTAATATCGCCATGCATCGCAACTGCGCCGTGGGCGGGTATGGTTTCTTGTGCTGTGTCGCTTGCTTGGGCAGCGTTTAAGGGGGCTGTGCATAATGCTGCGCCAAGAATGAACGTATTAAACCAGTTTCTCATTTTAAGTTTTCTCCTCATTATGGGCTGCGCCAATTGCTTCACTGATGTGAGCATAACCGTCTGCGTGCATTAGGTCTAGTAATCCTTGGTGAATATCTTGTACTAATTCGGGGCCGTAATAGACAAGCGCGGAGTATAGCTGCACGAGCGAGGCGCCAGCCTTTATTTTGTCATAGGCATCCTTGGCATTTTCAATGCCGCCAACGCCGATAATTGGAATTTTACCTTCGGTCAGCGCGTAAAAATTATGAATGATCTGCGTTGATTTGTCTTTAAGCGGCGCGCCAGAAAGCCCGCCTTTTTCACCTGCGAACTTGTTAGGTAAAGCATCAGGGCGATCCAGTGTTGTATTGGTGAGGATCAGGCCATCAATACCAATTTCAAGGCTCGCGGAGGCGAGGGCTTCTTGCTGTTCCGTGTTAAGGTCAGGGGCAAGTTTCACCAGTAATGGCGGCGGCGTATGCTCACTGCAATACTTGCTGCGCGCATCAAGTACGGCTTTGATTAAGTCGGTATATTGGGCGGCATGTTGTAAGTCACGCAACCCTGCCGTATTAGGAGATGAAATGTTCACCGTAATGTAATCGGCGAGCGCGCCAATTTGCTGAATAAGTAATTTGTAATCCGCGGCAGGGTCGCTTTGGTCTTTATTCATGCCGATATTTAGGCCGATTATGCCCTCTGGGCGCGGCTTTTGGTTCAGGAAATGGATCAGATTATCCTTAAACAGTTTCACGCCTTTACCGGGGAATCCCATGCGGTTAATGATCGCGCGTTGATCGGGGCATCTGAATATGCGTGGCTTCGGGTTTCCAATTTGCGGCTTAGGCGTAACAGTGCCGCATTCCACAAAGCCAAAACCAAGGCCAAGCAATGGTGCGATGACTTCGGCGTTTTTATCAAACCCCGCAGCAATGCCGACAGGGTTTGGGAAGTTTAAATGCCAAAGCTGTGTTTTTAAAGGGGCGTAGTCAATGTCGCGCTTGATGGGCGCAGGGGAGAAGCCAGATTTAAGCGCCTTGATGGATAGGCTATGTGCGCATTCCGCAGGCAGCGTAAACAGCAAGGGGCGCAAATGTTTATACTTCATAAAAAGATCTTTACCGCGATGGGGTTATTTAATGTTGAGTTTGTGCTGCGTTTGGTGCTTTTTGCACGCTAAATAATCGTGATTTTCGGCCGTTTCAAATGTTGGCGTAGTGATCATTTCAGCAATCGAAATACCATGAGATTCGATTTGTGACACTTTATCAGGATTATTGGTCAGTAAATTTATGCGTTCAATATTTAGCGCTGCAAGCATTTGCGCAGCAGGGGTGTAATCACGCATATCATCAGGGAAGTTTAAATGACGGTTGGCTTCATAAGTATCCATCCCTTGTGTGGCTTTAAGAAAGTAACATTTAAGTTTGTTATACAGGCCAATACCGCGGCCTTCTTGATCCATATACAGCAATACGCCGCCATGTTTTGATATTGTTTCTTGTGCGTGGTGTAATTGTGGGCCGCAATCACAAAGTAGCGAACCTAATGTGTCGCCAGTCAGACATTTGGAATGGATGCGCACTAACGGTGAATGTGGGTTAACATCATTATCATGCGCCCATTTGTCGCCGCTATATATCAGCGCGATATGTTCGCCTTTATCAGCAAGGTTATTAAACGTCACAAAAAGCGGCGCAGATCTTTGCGTGCCATGTGCGCAAGGGACGCTAACCTGTGTGTTAATGGAGGCAATTTCCACTGTGTCTTGTTCTGCGTCTTGTGTCGCGTGCTGTGCTGTTTTTACCTGTGTCATTTGCTGTCAATATCCTTCATTGCTTTCAGGCCAGCGCTTAAATACTGCGCTCCTGTAATAAACGTTAATAATGCAGCAACAAATAATGTGATTTGACCCGCAAGCAATGCAATGCTCCAAGATGGCGCTAATATTAAAAGCGCCAGTGCCACCATCTGAATGGTGGTTTTCCATTTTGCAAGCTGGGTTACGGGGAGTTTAATGTTATGCGGGCCTAAAAATTCACGTAGGCCAGAAACCAACAATTCGCGCACAATGATAATCAACACGGCAATAAGCCAAAGCCCGTTAATTGTCGCCAAATCAACCAAGACAAGCAATACGCCAAGTACAAAGATTTTATCCGCAATTGGATCAATGAAAGTGCCAAACGCCGTGGTCTGGTTTAATTTACGCGCAAGATAGCCATCAAAGAAATCTGTAATCGCGCTTAATGCATAAAGGGCAAATGCCCATATCGCCCAAGCGGCACTATCCTGATAAATCATCCAAAGCAAAAGCGGCAATGTCAGAATACGCGCAAGCGTTAATATATTTGGTATATTAAGGGGCATGTAGCTACCTAGCAAATTCAAGTTTTTATAATGGGCAAAGTATAACCGCGAATAGCATCAAACGCAACATTAATTTGGATTATGTAAATCCATGTCTGCGGATGGTATATGAAAGCTGCCTTTAAGCGCCAAATGATCAGAGCCAGCGGCTTTTAAAGCCTTTAATGATAACGGCACAATATGCTCGCTTATCAGCATGTGGTCAATTTGAAAACGTAAGAACCACGGCGCAAAGCTAGGCCAGCTATGGGCGGGCAGGGCATAGGGGGGCGGGCTGTATAATTTGCTTTCTGCTAACAGTTTTTTGAAATGCGGATTATAAGGTGTGATGTTAAAATCGCCCATCGCCATTTGCGGCGTGTTAGGGGCGGCTTTTTTGTCTTGGGCTATAAGCTGTGCTAAATATGTGAGCTCCGCATTACGCGCGCTTATGCGGCGATAGGGCACAGGCGCTTTGGTGTGTAATGCGTATAGTTGCAGCGGCGTATAGGATGGCGCAGGCTGCAGTTGGAATTTGACGATAAAATTCTTTGCTGGGTCGTCTTTAAACATTTGAATGCGGTCAATATTTAGCATGGGCCAGCGGCTCAAAATAACCATAGATTTTGAACTTAGCCCTAATGCATAAAACTGATGCGGGAAGCGCTCTTTCATTTTTTCTGCTTGTAGGGCGCTTGTTTTATTGGCTTCTAAAATAACGATTAAGTCGGCGTATTTCGCGTCATTACGGCGTAAAAACTGATCAGCCTTGTCATTATAGCGTAGCTGATTAAAGCTAACTACGTTTAGTGTGTATCCGCCTTCAGCCATGGATAGTTTCGCAGTGGCAAGGTTATTGGCATTTATATATTCACCGCCAAAAAGCAGCGTTAAAATCGCCGCGCCAATCGTCCAGTTTTTCTGCCGAAACAAGGCAAGGATAATGCATAATGCTGTACCGCCAATCACATATTGCAAAACAAACGGCGTAATATAATTTAGCGGTGCGAACCACTGCGCTGCGTATAAAGACAGATAACAAAAAACCAAGGCAACAGCAGCTGCCTTGGTTGATAATTTAATTGTTTTAGCAATATGCCTGCGCATTTTGATGTGGTTTATGCGCTTGCTTGCTGCTGACCTTCATTTGGGTCACGCAGAACATAGCCACGCCCCCAAACGGTTTCAATGTAGCTTTCGCCGCCTGCAGCTTTTTCGATTTTCTTACGTAATTTGCAAATAAATACGTCAATGATTTTAACTTCAGGCTCATCCATGCCGCCATAAAGGTGGTTGAGGAACATTTCTTTGGTTAATGTCGTGCCTTTACGAAGCGAGAGAAGCTCAATAATGCCGTATTCTTTGCCTGTAAGGTGTAGTGGCTGGCCATCAATATTTACTGTGCGTGCATCAAGATTAACGGCGATTTTACCTGTTTTGATTTCGCTTTGTGCGTGGCCTTGTGAACGGCGAACAATGGCCTGAATACGCGCGACTAATTCACGTTTATCAAATGGCTTGGTCAAATAATCATCAGCGCCGAAACCGAGGCCTTTAATTTTGTTTTCCATTTCAGCAAGACCTGAAAGGATAAGGATTGGCGTTTCAACTTTTGCTGCACGTAATGCTTTTAAAACATCATAGCCATCCATATCAGGAAGCATAAGGTCGAGAATGATAATGTCGTAATCGTAAATTTTGCCGATTTCTAGGCCGTCTTCACCCAGATCAGTCGTGTCAACAACATAGCCCTCTGATTTGAGCATTAATTCAATGCTTTTTGCTGTTGACGTATCGTCCTCTACCAATAATACACGCATGTGCCATTTTCCTTTAAATATAGACGTTCATATAACGCATCGCGCCTTATAAACATTGAATAAATCTGTGTCATTGCCGTAATTAACTCGCCGCGCTATCTGTCTGAGATAGGCTGAAAATTAACTAAGGTTACTAATATATTAACAAATATTAACAACGTTAACAAATTATTTTAATATTTTTACATGCTAATGGATGAACTCATGTATAATAAAGCGTAGTAAATTTATTGATAAACAGAAGATATAATCGCATTAAATGGATCGCCTATACCAAAAAGCAGAAGCCGCTATTCAGTTGTTACCGGATAATGAATCCTTTGGTAAGGTGACGAAGATACTTGGCCTTTTAGTTGAAATTGCGGGCTTTGGCAGCGAGCTTTCCATTGGCTCTATCGTCCATTTGCGCCCCAAACCTGATAAAGACATCCCCTGTGAAGTCGTCGGCTTTCGCGAGCATCGTGCTTTGTTGATGCCCTTTGGTACGTTAGAAGGGGTCGGCCTAGGCTGCCGCGCTGTCATTCAAGATACACAGCCTGTTGTTTTGGCGGACGATTCATGGCTTGGACGTGTGGTCAACGCACTCGGTCAGCCTGTCGATGGCAAGGGCCCGCTTAAACAAGGCGCGCATCCTGTGCCGTTAAAAAATAAGCCGCCAAATGCCCATTCCAGAACGCGCATGGGCGAGAAGCTTGATTTAGGCGTGCGCTCCGTCAATAGTTTTACACCTATATGCCAAGGGCAGCGTATGGGTATTTTTGCAGGTTCTGGCGTTGGCAAATCTGTGCTGCTATCAATGATGGCGCGTTATATGGAAGCCGATGTTGCCGTAATTGGTTTGGTCGGTGAGCGTGGACGCGAAGTGCAAGAGTTTTTGGAAGATGATTTGGGCGAGGAAGGCCTCGCGCGCTCCGTCGTTATTGTCGCCACGGGTGATGAGCCTGCTTTAATGCGCCGTCAGGCGGCCTATATGACTTTGGCGGTGGCGGAACATTTTCGCGCGCAAGGCAAACAGGTGCTTTGCTTGATAGATTCGATTACGCGCTTTGCTATGGCGCAGCGTGAAATTGGCCTTTCCGCAGGTGAGCCGCCAACAACCAAGGGCTATCCACCAACAACATTTGGTGAACTTGCACGCTTGCTTGAACGTGCGGGCCCAGGTGAAAAAGGCGAGGGCGCGATTACGGGGGTATTCTCCGTTCTCGTGGAAGGTGATGACCATAACGAACCTGTCGCCGATGCTGTGCGCGGTATTGTTGATGGTCATATTGTGATGGAGCGCGCGATAGCTGACCGCGGCCGATATCCTGCCATTAACGTTACAAAATCAGTGTCGCGTTCATTGCCGCATTGTTTTAATGACATGCAAAATGAGACGCTGCGCCGCGCTAAACAGGTGCTGACCACTTATGAAGATATGGCGGAGCTTATTCGCCTTGGTGCGTATCGCAAAGGTTCAGACCCTGCCGTGGACGAAGCGATTAGGCTTTACCCGCAAATTGAAGAATTCTTACGCCAAAATAAAGAAGAAAAAACATCAATTGATGAAGGTTTCCAAAGGCTCAATCAAATTTTAGGCGGGCAGCGCGGCGGTAACGTAGGCCAGCAAGACCCTAATGCCGCGCCGAATAACGCGCCGCAAAATACAAATCGCCGCTAATCACGACAGGTAAAGGCTCTTGGCTATGGCTGAATTAGACCCATTAATCAGATTGTATCAAAAACGCGTTGATGATAAACAGCGCGTTTTGGCTGATCTTTACCGTACGGTCGAAGAATTAGAAGGCCGTAAGCAAGCAATGCTTGATGAGATTGAAAGTGAAAGCAAGGTCGTTGAAAGCGAAAACAGCATAGATACCCAAAGCTTCTTTGGCGCTTATGTTGAAGGTATGCGTAAAAAAATAGCCCGCGTTGATGACGAGCTGCATAAAATGGAGCTGCTGGTAAATGCTGCGCGCGAAGAAGTGCGCGAAGGATTCGCCGAATTAAAAAAAGTTGAGCTTACGGCTGAGGCGCGCGCCGAGGTAGAGGCCAAAAAATTAGCGAAAAAAGATAGCGATTTAATGGATGAAATTGGCCTTGATGCCTTCCGTCGTCAGCAAGAAGAAGATTAAGGCGAAACGCGCATTAAGCCTAACAGGGGCTGGATGGTTTTTGTATCCGCGTTTTTGAATTGGAAATGCGCACATCAATGCGCTCTCCAAGTTTGTTTTTTAACTGCGTTTCAACCGCCGCGCAAAAATCATTACTGCCTGCAATGTAAAAGACAGGGCTGTTTAAATTGTCTAAATCTATATCATTGACGATATCTGTCGCGCGTTTTCCTGTGCAGTAATGTTCATGCCCGTGTATGCGCGGCGCTTTCTTATCACGCGACAAGGCGTAATATATGCGTGTTAATGTGCCGTCTTGCGCCAGTTGTTTGAACGCTTTATTCTTGGGGATGTCAGTTTCCTCCTTGAATCCAGAAACCAAAATAAAGCTTTGTTTTAGCGGTGATTTACTAGCTTGCTTTTCGTGTAAATACGACAGGGCGCGTTCATGGGCGTTGCCTTGCGTGATAAACATAACATCGCGCTGCGCTTCATAGGGGGCTTTGTATGCTTTTTGCGGTTTCACCATGTCGACAACGGGCAGGGTGTCGCCGGCTTTAAGGGCACATAAATAAGAAGAAACTGCGCCTTGATGCGTTTGCGCGGTGTTGGCAGCTTCGCCGAAAAGGCGCTGCGGCGATGATGCTTTTTGCAGCTTCACAGAAATGCTAAAGCAGGGCTTGCCCTCTGCCTTTGAAAGCTCCGCTTCGGGGATAATTGTATAGGTTTTTGTCATTGAGCCTGCGGGCTGCGCGAGCCAAATGTCCTTGGCGCTTAATATTTGAGGGAAATGGGCGATAATATCCGCGACATCATATGTCGCCTGTAATTCACTTAATTCAGCAGGGTTAGACAGTATGTTTTTTAATCGCTGCGCTTTAGGGCCAAGCTGCGGATGGTTTTGTGCGGCTTTGCTTATCGCTTCTAACAGTGCCTTGCTTGGTGATGATAGATCTGGCGCTGCATAGCCGTGATGTGGCGTGAGGTAATCTCTATCTGTTTTCTGTGCGTCGCGCAGGCCATTATAAATACGCTCTATAACAGGACTGTCAATTTGCGGCGGTGGAATGCCAAGCCCGCTGCCAACGGGGAAGTAAACGCCTTGTTTGGCGATAAAGGATGTGTGCTGCGCCTTGCTCATGTTGAGAATGCTGGCCATATCCACGTCATAAGCCGCATCGACAGAAAGGAAAACGCTAAAAGTATCAGGCGCAGTTTTTACTGTTTTTAAAACGCTCAGCTCTTTTAACGGAAGTTGCTTGCGGCCTTGCTGCGCATTTAGCGTCGCAACATCTTGGTTTATAGATTTTCCCATTTTGTAACCTTCCTTTTATCATTGTGTAAATGATAATCATTCGCAATTGGTTTGTAAAGGGGGCAGCTTATTAATAAAAAAGCCATGATGCTGCGGCGTGCAATATCATGGCTTTTATGTGCGGTTAACAGCGTTTAATCAAGCTTTAAACCATTAACATAGGCGCTAAGTTCGTTGCGTTTACGCTGAAGGCTGGCTTGTATGTTGTCTTCTTTTGTGAGTATCGCTTCTAGCTGCGTTTCTTGTTTATCAAGATTGGTCAGGTAGCGTTTACCAATCGCTGAGTTTTGCGACACGCTGCGTAGGTTCTCGCGAATGCGGTCTTGGTCGCGCGTGATGCGGTTGCGTTCTTGTTGCAACTGGTTTAATGACTGCTCTTCATTGTAAATATCTTGGCGCATTGTGCCAATTTTCTTCAAGGCATCTTTTACGCGCGGTGAAATTTGTGTTCCGCTCATCCGTAGGCGGGATGTAATATCACTTGGGCTGATATTTACCAGTGATATGGTTTCGTGGCCTTTGTTACGCAGAATGACAGGAACTTTTTTGCTCTCACCAGCTTTGACATTAACGCGAATACGGTAATGAGTAAGCGTTTTGTCAGCTTTATCGGCAAGCTCGCCTGTTAAGTCCCAGCCATGGCGGATGGGGTGTTCTAATAATATATTGCGGTCTTCCTCGGCAGGGGCTTTGATGGTGTAGAATGTTTTATTCTCATAGACGACTTCTTGCGTTAATACGCCTTTGTTTAGCTTGATAAGCCCTAATGCGCGGTCGTCTTGTATGACGCGGTCAATCTTTGTGTGGGTATCAAGCGCAAAGTTAATGAGGCGGTCTTCGCTTTTCGGAATAAGCGGCATCTCAGCGTCACCAATATGCAGCATATCTTGCTGTTCAGGACGGTCATAAATCGTCAAAATACCTGGCGGCAGGGCGCTGTCAGATGTGTTCTTAATTAATATAGATGATAGCGGGTGGATGGGGTTCGTGTCGGGCTGGTAAACATAGATTTCTTCAGCCGGCAGATTTAGCTGCGCATAAGGCAGCATCAGGCTGTGGCCTGCTTTTAAATCAATGCCATGTGGAAATTTGAATACCATTTGTGATGCTGTTTCGCTCGCCGCGGCGCTGACCGTCTGTGCCATTTGCGGCGCTGAGGGCATGGGCGCTAAGCTTTCTTCCATGGCATAGTCAGCCATCGCCATATTGTTGGCGACCATAGATTTTCCTAAAGCCATGCTTCTTGCTCTTTGCCCGCTAATTTCGCTTCGTTTCGCGCCGCCAAATGAATCGTCTTCGGCGTAGCGCGCAGATTCCATGACGCCGCTATCGGTGCGGGGCATGACGCGATCCATAATTTTGACGGGTAATTCGGGGCGTGTGACATGGTAGCTTTCATAAAGAGCCTGATGATATGTCACGGGCGAGCCTGACATTAAAGTAACATGAACGTCATTCCAGTCTTGCCCCGTAGTGTTTTCTAAAACAGCCCAGCCTTGTAAAATGGCTTTACTGTCTTTTGCCCCGTCTTTTGGTGCGACAAGACGGTAAGAGCTTTTCCAAAGCGGCGCTTCTTGAATATAGGCCATGGATACATCGCGCTGGCCTTTGCCTTTCAGTGATATTTCAACATTACGGCGGTCTTGGATGCGGTTATCATAAAGCGCTTCTAGGCCGTATTGCAGCTGTGTGTTAATTTCATCATCAGTAAATTTTAGATAGCCTAAATCTTCGATAATTGCGGTTTTTATGCCGTCTTTGGTCAACACGCTAATGCGGTTGCGCGTTACAACACCGTCGCGTGTGCGCTCTTGCTCTGCGGATACATTCATAAGCTGACCGCGAATATTGTCAGTGTCCAAATGGACTTCTGCGCCGCGTAATGCGTTGAGAAGATTTACAAGGGAGTTTAAATCGTTTTGATTAAAAGGCAGGTCGCGAAAAAGCTGTGATAATGGTGAGCGCCCAGGTAGGGATACGCCGCCTAATGTGCCGTTGCTATCTAAAACAACAAGGCTTTTTAACACGTCGTCAACGCCATCAAGGCGGACGGAAAGTTTGAGGGTCTGATCATCGCTGACGCTACCAGCATGTTCATAAAGAGCAAGGCCGCTTGTTGTCATGACAACGCTTTTTAAGGGGAGCTCTTTAGCGGTTGCGCTATATGCGCTATGGGCGCCACATAGCGTAGATGTCGATAAAAGTGCAGCAACGAGATATGTTTTTAATGATCTATTCATGGTGATCCCCTTATATGAAATTAACGCGCAAGTTTATCATAAAATAGGGCTGAGAAATAGAGCATAAAATCAGGAACGCAATGCGCCTAGCTCGCCCATAAAAGAAGGCTCGCTAAAAAAAATAGCGAGCCTTCTTTAAGAGTAAATTTTGTGGTGCATCTTAGTGAATGTAAATATGTACTTCGCTGTCATCCGCTTTACCGCTTGCGAATTGACCAATTTCAACGCGATCCATCGGCATCCCCATTTCGGTGATGTTGCGCAGAACTTCTTCTGCATTACGGCGTGCAACGGTTGAGCTAAGCGCGGCTTGCGCTGCGTTGCCTGTTTCAGGGTAGATCGCAACGAGTTTAAACATCGCATTTGGGTATTCTTCCAAAGCTTTGCGCATTGCGCTGTAAACAGATTGCTGATAATTCACATTGTCTTTTTCAAAACGAATTTTGGCAAGAAGCTGATTCTTCGGCGCAGCGACGGCTGGGTGAACGCTTCTATATGAATGGTCGCTCATGCCCGCGGAAAGTGCAGGGTCTTGAGAATATACTGGCGAACGTGAAAATGGGTGGCGTGAAAGGCTTTTGCCCATAAGATCGCCAGTTGTAATCGCAAGTGACATTGCGCGTAAATTGCTGCGCTCCGTGCTCAGGTAATTCGCTGTGCGTGACACATCGTCGGTCACGTTGCTTAATATACGGCGGATCAATGTTTGTGTATGGTTGATCTCGTCTTCTAGCTGCGCGAGCATGACGTGATCTTCTTCAATCGCGCCTGAAATGCCGTATGCTTGCTTTGCTGTTTCATAAAGGTAGTTTGCAACAGAATAGCTGTTTTTCACTTCAACGCTTAATTCGTTTAAATGCGTAATATTTGATGAAAGGTGGTCTAGGCTGTCTTGCGCGTTGGCAAGTTTTTGCACCAAGCGCGGATTACCCGGCGTTGTACCTGATTGTAGCTGTGTGCTGATGGTTGCGATATTCGCAAAGTAATCAGCCGATACATCTTGGCCTTCGCGCTGCAGGTCAACAAGGCGTGATGAAACTGATTTTATTTCTTGGCGCAAATTGCCTAGGTCATGATTAAGCTCGTTAATTTTACGGCCAACAATTGTCGCCTGATTGCCGTAATAACCTTGCAGCAGATCATTCTTCGTAATGTCTGGGCCTTGGCTTGGCTGCGTATAAACTTGTTTGGTGAGCGCAACGGGAAGCGGGTCTGTTGTAACCATCAAAGCCGGCTTTTTCGCATATGATGCATTTTGTGAAGCATTCTGAGCATGTGCATCTTTAGGGGCGCTAATGCCTAAAACAAGAGGGGTCAGAGCGGTAAGTAATAATATTTTTTTCATGACGAAGCAGGTGCCTTCAATATTTAAACATATGTTTCATTTATACCGTAGAGTACATAAATTCGAATTTTCTACACGTAATTTTTAAGTCAATGTAATGGTGAGGTCAATGACCTTGAACAGATAACTCCCAGATATACAGAAGTTTTACATTCATATTCTATGCTTGTCTATCGCTGTTGGCAACCCAATAAATATGACGATTATAAACAGTCCTCAGAAGCAGTTAGAAAAAACTTTTAAAAAACGCAAAAAAAGGCTTGCAATTATATTGGGGGTTGGTTAGTTTCACCCATCTTTGAAGCGCCCGTAGCTCAACTGGATAGAGCATCGCACTACGAATGCGAAGGTTTGGGGTTCGAATCCCTACGGGCGCACCATTAGATTTCCCCTTATATATATTACACGCTAAGTTTTGAGCGCATTACAAAGAAAACGCTATGCCTTTTCCGTGCATGGTTTATATTCAGCGTAAATTGTGGCGTAAAGCACGTTAAACTAAGGCGCAAGCTTTGGCGCGTTATCGTCTTTATCTGTATTCGGTATATCTGGCGTTTGTTGCGCCTTAACAAAGGCATCAACTTCTTTCGCGTAGATATCTTTGTTCTTCCAGTATATGTCAGCAAAAATTTGTGCTTCTTTGGGGAAGGGGATGTCTGTGCCTTCGGTGATGTCTTTTGATGTTAACCAGCCCATGAAGTTTGTCATGGCTTGTTTGCGGCCAATGCTTGGGTTAAGGCACTCGCGGCGAAGCTTCCATGTCGCGTGCTCAATTTTATTATAGCTATCCGTCCAGACGGATCCTGATTCTTTGTTCTGCGCGGAAAATAAATTGATCCATTTTTCGGGCATATTTTGCGGGACGAAGTCCTTATGCATCACATTGCGGCGCTTAATAATCATCATTTCTTCAAATTCACGGCGGTTATGACGCCACAGGCTTTGATAGGTTGGGTCACTTAAAAAGCGGTCAGCATAAATTTCAAAGTCGAATGTTTTGGCGCGCAGGCCAGGCATTGCGAAATAAGCCGAGATTTCTGAACAAACGCTGGCATCGCTTTCATTATTGCCAAGCTTTTGCAAAAACGCGCCATAAATTGTGTCAGGGCAGCACGGCATTGTGCCTGCGTGATACATTTCATGCAGGTAATATAAATCATGCACGCCGTCAGATTTATAACCATCAGGGCGTAATTGAATGCCGCCCCACCATGATGTGAAGTGGCCAGTCTCGAGGCGGTCATCACTACGTTCGTAAAAATAACGTGGCAGGCTGGCGAGTTTTTCGACAACTTCAAAAACAAGGCCGCCATCATCATGTGACTGACGAAATTCATCCGTGCGCCATAATTTACGGCAATAGGCGTGAATTTCATCTTGTTCAGTGAGTACCTCTACATTTTTCATGGTTTTAATCCTTCATGTGGGCGCGCGCGGACAATATTACTTAACCGTGGGTCAGTTATATGCGCCATCGTTGGCGTTAAACAAACACGGACGAGTTCCTGCCCATCGCTGCCGCGGGTTAGATAACGTTCTAAATCGCTGGGGTTTTCGCGTGGTTTCATTGTACCGAGCAAGTAAACATCACTCGGGACGAGTTCGAGGCCGAGCGCTTTGTTGGTCTCGGCAATTGCTTGGCGCTGCGTTGGAGCGTATTTTGTCGGCAGCTCTGTTACGCTATGGCTTTGCATGACTTCCGTGCCAAGTTTTAGCGCCATCAAATTCTTAAACCATTTATTGCCAAATAAAGATGGGTAAGCATCTTTACTAAGCATACCGCCAACGCGATGATAATATGCGCCGCAAGGTTTTGATAGTGAGAAGATCACGGCAGGGATGTTGTCATGGGTCGCATTGACAGTAAATTCCTTGCCTACGCATCCGACATAAGTGACATCGAGCATTAATGCCGCGCTTGGCTGCACGGTATTCAGGGCATCTGCAAATTCGTCAAAATCTTCCCAGATGTTACCATCAATGGCAGAGGGCTGACTGATATAAAATTGTTCATCTTCGCCAATGTTTTTGAGCGCATCCTGCCAATCAGCGCGGCTATGAGTGATGACTTCAATGCCTGCGGCATCGGCATAGGCGGCGAAGCCTTCATATTCGCCAATAAAAGTATGGATCACAGGTTTCTTACCATTTATGCGCGCGCCGTGACCATAATTGTTAATCGCTTCACGCAGGGCTTCACTTGCGCCTGACGTTGGGTACATATAAGAAAAATCATCCCAGTTGGCGTTGATGATTGGGCTTGTCCAGTTTTTCCATGTCGCGAAAAACTCTTCATGCATGGCATCTTGTTTTTGCGTCCATGCCTCGCGGTAATTGCTGCGGAATTTTTCGCGCGCATCATAAAGCGCGACGTTAACCAATTTGGCTAAGCTTGCTTCGTCCATATTCTGGCCTGCATAATCAAATGCGTGCTGTAATACTGTCGTAACGATGGCTTCTTGCGTGCCGCCATCCATAACGCGGTCAATCGCGGCTTCGGTTTCGGGCATGGTGAATGAGTATATTGTCTTTGATACGCCGGCGCTTTCCAGCGCAGCATTGAGGCGGTCATAGTCGCGTGTCATGGGTCTGTCCGTTTCCTATTGCAATGTATTCTTGTTATACATAAGAGAGTGTAAAGTCAATTCTATTTTCATATTAATGCCCAGTTAAGAGAGTTCTGATATACTGAAGATTGCTCCCTTGTTTAGGTGTGCTATATTTATTCAACGAAAAAAGAATAATTATTTGAAAGGGTTGGTTTGCATGTTAGATGAAAAACTAAAGGATCTAAGCGAAAGTGGGGCATATAAAAAGCTTTGCCAACGCCGCGCGAAAACAGTATGGCCGATGGCAATTATAATGCTCGCGGTTTACTACGCATATATATTGGTTATCGCCTTTGCACCTGAAGTCTTTGCCAATAAAATTGGGGAAGGGCATACGACGCTAGGTATGGCTGTCGGGCTAGGCGTTATTCTGTTCACCTTTATTATTACCGGCATTTATGTTCATCGCGCCAATGTGGAGTTAGAACCCATGGTCGAAGATATTCAAAAACGCTTTGAAAATGGCGAATTAGCAGATGGGGGAGATGCGTAATGGAAGGTATAAATATTACCGCTGTATCAATGTTTGGCGCATTCGTCGCATTGACTTTATTTATAACATATTGGGCTGCAAAAAAAGTTACAGGCACAAAGAATTTTTATTCTGCGGGCGGTAACATTACAGGGTTTCAAAATGGTTTGGCGATTGCCGGTGATTATATGTCAGCGGCTTCTTTTTTGGGGATATCAGGCCTCGTCTTCGCGGCAGGCTATGATGGTCTCATTTATTCCATTGGCTTCCTTGTCGGCTGGCCGATTATCCTTTTATTAATTGCCGAGCCTTTACGTAACCTTGGCAAATATACCTTTGCTGATGTGGCGTCTTACCGTTTAAAGCAAACGCCGACGCGTATTTTGGCTGCTTTAGGCTCACTGGCGACTGTGGCGCTTTATTTGATCGCGCAGATGGTTGGGTCAGGTAAGCTTATTCAGGTTTTGTTCGGGCTCGATTATACGCTTGCGGTGATTATTGTTGGTGTGCTGATGATGATTTACGTTACCTTTGGTGGCATGATAGCCACTACATGGGTGCAAATCATTAAAGCGGGGCTGTTACTTTTTGGTGCCACTTTGCTCGCATTCCTTGTGCTTCTGCATTTTAACTTCTCAATGGAAGGTCTATTCGGCGCGGCGATTGAAAAACACGCTAAGGGCGAAGCCATTATGGCGCCGGGCGGTTTGGTCTCTGACCCGATTTCTGCGATATCACTTGGTCTGGCTTTGATGTTTGGTACGGCGGGCTTGCCGCATATTTTGATGCGCTTCTTCACTGTGCCAGATGCGAAACAAGCGAACCGCTCCGTTTTATTTGCCACTGGATTTATTGGTTATTTTTATATTCTGACCTTTATTATCGGCTTCGGCGCGGTAGCATTCTTGCTTGGTAACCCTGACTTCCTTGATGGCAATGGCGCTTTGATCGGTGGTAACAATATGGCAGCGATCCAGCTTTCTGACGCGCTGGGCGGTGATTTGATGCTCGGTTTTATATCAGCGGTGGCTTTCGCGACTATTCTTGCAGTTGTATCTGGCCTGACTTTGGCAGGGGCATCGGCAATCAGCCATGACTTATATGCCAGCGTCTTTAAGAAAGGGCAGGCGGATGAAAAAGCAGAGTTAAAAGTATCGCGCATGGCAACAATCGGCCTTGCCGTAACTGCTATATTGCTGGGTATTTTGTTTGAAAAGCAAAATGTTGCTTATATGGTTGGTTTGGCTTTTGCGATTGCGGCAAGTGCAAACTTCCCGATTCTGTTCCTCAGTATGTATTGGAAAAAGCTTACCACCAGAGGCGCAGTGATCGGCGGTTCTGCGGGGCTGCTTACCGCGATTGTCCTCGTGATTATTGGCCCAATTGTTTGGGTGGATGTCTTTGGCTTCGCACAGGCGATCTTCCCGTATAAATATCCTGCTTTATTCTCCATGAGTGTTGCATTCTTTGGTATCTGGTTCTTCTCCGTTACCGATAAGTCGGAAAGTGCACAAATAGAGCGTGATAAGTTTGATGCGCAGTTCTTGCGTTCGCAAACGGGTATAGGCGCGGAGCAATCAAATAAGGCGCATTAATTTGTTTTAGGGTCTATGAGATAAAACAAAGAGGGAGCGGGGATATATTTTCGCTCCTTTTTTCTTGACCACGCGATTATTATTATGGTAAATATAGCGCCTTCTAATCAATGCGTAGTATAAAATTTTAGGTGCTGTAATGTCGAATGATGATGTAAATGATCTTGTTGATACGATTAACCAAAAGCAAGAAAACAAGGCAAATAACAACACCCTTTATGCCCGCGCAAAACGTAAGTTCTTAAATTACATCGCATACCCTGCGCTGGCTGCCGTCACCGCTATTGGCGGCATAAATGCGTATCTTTATAATAAAAACCCTGACAACTACCTTGAGTTTGCAAAATATAAAGGCGGCGATTGGCTGAAAGAACATGCGCCATTCCTTTATGAAGAACAGGCTTACATTTACCCTGAAATTCCTATCGAAGAAGCCGCGCTGAATGATATGGACGTGCCGCGTTATGTTGAAAAACGTATGGTGTTTGCAGTGTCCTCCACGGAAGTCGAGTATGACATGCTGCGTTTAATGGCGGCGCAGGAAAGTTCCTTTAAGGCCACGGTGAAAAATGATTTCAGTAAGGCCTGCGGCCTGATGCAGCTTGTACCTTCAACGCAGTTGGAATTAATGTATCATTACGGCGAAGAATACGGCTATGAACGCCTTTCTAAGCATATTAAAAACAAAGGGGGCGTGAAAGAGATTGCAGATCCTAAATTGCGCGAAACGGTACTCAATATTTGTACGGATGCATTTTTCTCCCTTGAAATGGGTGCGGAATATGCACGCGAAAATATCGCGAAGCTGCATAATGACTTTAAAGGGCGCTATGTGAGTTACACGGATGTTTATATGTATCATTTTTTCGGCGCAAATGGCGGTAAGAAGTTTTTAGAAAATTTAGAACAAACGCCAGAGCGCGCAGTTTATAAAGATTATCCTGATCGCGTTGTCAGCGCCAATAAGCCGACATTTTACAAAGATGCAGGCAAGGGCGAAGCGCGTAATTACGCGGAAATATATGAATATTATGCGTCAAAACTCAGCACCCAGGTTATAGCGCAAGATAAACAGCGTCATGACGAACATTACACATGGGGCGCATTTCTAGGGCGCAGTTTCCCCTCTATTTAGGCTTATCGTTATTTAGCGTATGCGGATGCTGCGTTATAGGATCTTTGCTTTTAAGCCTCTTATTTGTAAATAAGGGGCTTTTTGGTATGTTTTATGTGCATAAGAAAGTTTTCATATAAGGAAATACAAATTAATTTTTTTCTATGATTTTTATAGCCAATTTAACATAAGTTAAGAAAATAATGCGTTTAAATTTGGGAATTCACAGCTTTGACATAATGTGGCTGCGTAATATAATTACAAGCTGGGGAACGAAAGAAAAATATACTTGCCATATTATTTTTTGTGTTCTAATGTTCAAAAAACATAAAAACAAGATACTCACTTGGGAGAATTATTAAAATGGCAAATTCATATAATGGTAATGGCGTTTGGATCAACAACCAAATCTGTGCAGATTTTAATCACGCAGTTTTAACTGGCGCGGTAAACCCGCTGCTTATGGCGCAATTTGGTCAGCCACAACATGGCGGCATGTCCCCAGCGTTTAACAATGCAGCAATGCCTGCACAGAATGTTATTGTTCCACAATATGAAACTGTAGTTAACGGCGTACGCACGGTAACAAACCCATATGCGATGCTGTTTAAAGAAGGCCGCCAGATCATGGTTAACGGCGTTGTCGAAGAAAACATGGCGAACAATATTGTTGCGCAGCTAATGGCGCTTAACCATGAAGATCCAGATAAAGATATTACATTGATTATCAATTCACCAGGCGGATCAGTAACTGCGGGTATGTCAATTTATGACACAATGAACTTCATCGAAAATGATGTTGTGACAGTATGTTCTGGTCAGGCGATGTCTATGGGCGCGTTCTTACTTGGTGCAGGTACGAAAGGCAAACGTTTTGCATTGCCAAGTTCATCTATAATGGTGCACCAGCCTTCAGCAGGTACACAAGGCACTGTTGATGTCATGCAAAACTCAGTTGCAGAATTTCAGCGTTTGAAAGATTATTTGAACGGTGAAATGGCGAAGCATACTGGTTTAACACCGAAAGAAGTTGAAGACGCATTGTCTTATGATAACTTTAAGTCAGCACAAGATGCAGAAACCTTTGGTTTGGTTGATAAGGTTGTTACAACAAAGGCTGAACTTGTTCAGTATATGGCGAGCAAAACAGCGGCGCCAGCGCAGAAGCCAAGCAACCCATAATTACGGGTCACAGAATTTTAAAAACGCCGCCATGTTATTGGCGGCGTTTTTTTGTGCGTGATCTTTGGCTTTCAAGGGAAAGGATCTTTGCATTTGTTGGGCGCTCGTTTATATATCATCACATGCATATAAAATTAAAATCGGTTTATCAGTTTCTTATCAGCGCGCGTATGGTGTTCTTCCTTATGCCGCCGCTGATGGTGCTGTTAATTGCGGGGACGGTTGCACAAAAGGAACTCGGCCTGTATACCGCAACGAAATATTTTTTTGCAGGGCCCGCTGCATGGGGACTGCTTGGGCTTTTGACCTTATCGCTGAGTTTAAAATTCCTTTTTGACAGCGCGTGGTCATGGCAGAAATTAGGCATTATTCTATCGCATCTTGGTGTGCTTGTTTTATTATATGGCGGGGCGCTTACCGCGCTGACAAACCAAGAAGGTTATTTAATTATCCCCGAAGCAGGGCGCAGCGCTACAGTGCTTGATTATCACCAACGCAGCTTGGTTGTTTTGGATGATGGGCAGATTGTTGCTGAATGGCGGGCTGATGACTTGAAGCAAGGCGCGGTTTTACCGCTTGGTGATACGGGAAGCCATATTGAAATAAATGATTATTGTTTAAATTGTGACATTACACGCCGTGAAAGTGACGCTGAAAATGCCTTTGGTATGGCGGCAAAGGTAAAACTGAGCAGCAAGCCTTCGGAAAAAAATAACGAAGAAAATATCTCAGGCGTGACGTTCAGCGTATCGGGCACGCAATATATTTTATTTGAAGGCTTCACTAAGCCCATCGGCATTGCAGGGTTAGAAGTAATATACGGGCGCGCGCAGCGCCGCTTGCCTTTTACTGTGGAGCTTGTTGATTTTAAAAAGAACCTTTATGCGGGCACGCAAATGGCAAAAGCCTATAGCTCCGATATTATTGTCCATGATGGCGATGTATCATGGCCAACGCGCATCGAAATGAATGAGCCGTTGCGCTATAAGGGCTACACATTATTTCAATCAAACTATATTGAGGGCGCAGATGGGCACGATTCTACCATATTGGCGGTTGTTGATAATAAGGGGTGGATTTTCCCTTATATTGGCACGGCGATTATGGCTTTGGGGTTGCTATATCATATGTTCATGCATTTAACCGCGCGGGTGCGGCGTAATTTAGCGCTTGTGTTTGTTGGTGGAACAATGATGCTTATTGGCAGCGCACCAACCCATGCTAAGCCGCTTGATTTCACAGGGTTTTCAACCTTGCCCGTATCGCATGAGGGGCGAATAAAGCCTTTAGATAGCTTTGCGCGGATATATTTAAAACGCTTTTCAGATCATGAAAACATTGACGGTCAGCCCGCCATTGTCTGGCTTTCTGAATTGTTGTTCGACCCCGCACGCGCCGCGCAGCGCCCTGTGTTTAAAGTTACTCACCCTGATTTACGTCAGAAAATTGGTGCGAGCGATAATGCTGGGCGCCTGTTCAGTCTTGAAAGCCTAATGGATATCTTGGCGGAAACGACGCCGCAAGTAAATGCACTTGTTGCGCAGGGCGAAGACTTCTCATCCGCGCAAATGGCGCTGCTGAGTTTACATGAAAATGTTTTATCTTATTTGCAAATTATGCGTAGTTTTTCATTGGTGATGCCATTGGAAGTCAGCCTGCCTGATGATCTCGCGCAATATTTCACGGCAAATGATACGGTAAACTTCCTTAGTTTAATGCCCTATGAGCAGCGCATCTTAGAGCGATCCAAAGCCATCGTCGCGGATAAGAGCGAAGATTGGGGGCGTTATAGCGAAGCAGAAGGGCGCTATGTCGCGTTAAGCTTTGCGCAAGACCTTATCCGTAAACAAAACCAAGGCAATGAATTGTTCCGTATCATGCCCTTTGTTGATGGAGAGAGGCTTGAATGGGCGAGCCCGTGGGCGATGATTGGCGCGGGCGGTGGCTCTCCGGTCAATAAACGCAATTTAGAGAGTTGGTCAGGGCTTATCACGGCCTATCAAACGCAGGATGATGCGGCGTGGGATGCGCATGTTGAAACGCTTAATACGCTCTACCATGAACATTTTAATGTCGCGCCGCAGCGTCTGTACGCTGAGAAGCTTTATAATGCGTGGCCTTTAGGCGCGCTGCTGCTTTGGGGCTATGGCGCTGCTTTGGCGCTACTTGCTTTTTATGTACTGCGCATGGGGCAGGGGCGCGGTAATCTTGTTTTTTATATGGGCGTAAGTACCGCTATGGTGAGCGCTGTAATCCATAGCGTTCTTATTGGTTTTCGCGTTTACATTCTTGAACGCCCTCCTGTTGGGACGCTTTATGAATCCATTCTTTTTGTCGCGCTAATAGCCTGTCTGCTCGCTTTAGTGATTGATTTAAAACAGCGCCGCGGCTTTGCGCTTTTAAGCGGCTTGTTTACGGCCTTGCTGTTACTTATTGTCGCGCCATATTTCGTCAAGGAAGGCGAGGGGCTCGATGTATTGGTCGCTGTGCTCAATACATCCTTCTGGCTCACTACGCATGTACTGTGCATTACAATCGGCTATGGTGTCTGTATTTTGGCGGCGTGCTGCGCGCATATTTATCTGTTCAGGCAGGCCTTCGGCGCTAAGCAGGGCGATAAGCTTTACACTACCATTCATCGACTAGTCATTGCGGCGCTGTTCTTCACCGCTTTTGGCACAGTGCTTGGCGGTATTTGGGCGGATCAAAGCTGGGGGCGCTTTTGGGGCTGGGACCCGAAAGAAAATGGTGCATTGCTGATTGTGTTCTGGCTGATTTGGGCGCTGCATGGGCGTTATAGCGCAATGTTATCGCCAGCACTCTATGCTGCGGTCATTGCTTATCTCAACGTGATTGTAACGTTGTCGTGGTTCGGGGTGAATCTATTAAATGTTGGCCTGCATTCTTATGGCTTTATTAGCGGCATTGCTTATGGCATTGTCGGCGTAGTGCTGTGTGAAACGGCATTAATTACGGCGCTGCTGATGCGGCGCGCGAAACTTAAATAAAAGGCGAGTATTATGCGACCAAATTTCATCATCCTAGGCGTGGTTATCTTAGCGGCGATTGGCAGTGCCTATTACTTCCAAAATGCTTCGCCGCAGAAGATGATTAACTATGCGCCTGTGGAAAGTGAAGTGCCCAAGCATAAGCAGCAATTAACGCCGCAATTTACAATTAAGCGCTTTGGCGATGAGCAGCGCACGCTCAGTGTGCCGCGTGATACGGCAGGCAAAGTGGTTGTCCTCAATTTTTGGGCGTCATGGTGCGCGCCTTGCGTTGCGGAATTTCCGTTGCTGATGGAAATCAGTGACATTTACGCCGATGATTTAATCTTCATAGGGCTTTCCAGTGATTTAACCGAGGCGGCAATCGATAAATTTTTTAATAATATTGATTATAGCCCTACAGAACATGAATGGATTGCTTTTGATGAGGGCGGCAATATTACGCGCAATATATTTCAAAGCCTGATGCTGCCAGAAACCTTGCTTATTGATCAAGGTGGCTACATCGTCAAAAAGTTTGTCGGGGCAGACTGGACAAAAGAGGAAATGGTCGCCGATATTGATACGCTGCTTGCGAAGAACGCTACTGATTAAGCTGGGCTTAATTTCAAAACAACGATGTTCAAAGATAAAGAATAGCGCTATGATAGCACCATCATGTTCAAGCCAGATATAAACAAGCATAAAATCACAGGGAAGCCTGATGATATTCGCCTAACGTCCCTTCCGAAAAATAAGTGGGCGTTTATTTGGCTGTTTATTGTGCAGGATAAATGGAAATATATCATTGTCGCGAGTTTCTTCGCTTTATCCTCGGCGCTTGATTCCTTGCCGCCTGTTTTCGTGAAATATATTTTGGATGCAATGACGGAGCTTGAGAATAAAGCCGATATATGGGAGGCGCTCAAGCTGCCTTTGGCATTATTCTTTGTCTTTTGTTTGTGCTTGCAACCGCTTTGTGCGCAAATTGGCGAGTATTTCAACGCGCTTTACCGCCCGTTAGTGACCAATAAAATTCGTCGCCGCTTGGCTGTCTTCCTCCATGGGCATAGCTACGATTTCTTTCAAAGCGACTTTGCTGGCCGCCTGTCAAGTAAAGTGATAGAAACGCCGCAAGCCATTGTCGAAGCGATTCATATTTTTATGGGCAGCATCCTTTATGGTGCAATGACCTTAATTGTGACGATGATTTTCTTTGCGCAAGTGGGCTGGGTCGTGCCGTATGTTTTAGCTGTCTGGTTTGTGTCTTATATAATATTATTGCGGGTTTTTGTGCCGAAAATTTTGGTCAAATCAACGGCCGCTTACGAAGCGCTGAGTAAAGTACGCGGGCGCTCAGTTGACACAATTAGTAATATTTACACAGTAAAACTGTTCTCACGCTGGCGTAAAGAAGACCAATATCTTACGGAATCGATGAATAACGTTGTCCATAAGGCGCAGGGCGAAAACTTGCTCAACGTCAAAATGCGCATGTTCTTGGAGTTTATCTCTGCGATATTTATCGGCGTGATGTTTATTGTCGCTATATATGGCTGGCGTGATGGGCATTTAAGCGCGGGCGATGTCGCAATGGTGCTGCCAATGGCTATTCGCGTCATGCAAATATCGTGGTGGATGCAGGAAGTATCCGTCTTCATGTTCCAAAATCTTGGGCAAGTTGAAGAAGGACTTGTTGCGATTAATATGGAGCAGAAGGTGAAGGATAAGAAAGACGCGCCTGCGCTGAATGTGACCAAGGCCGCGATTGATTTTAATCATGTGCATTTCAAATACGGTACAAATAGCGTCTTTGAGGATTTAGACATCCATATTAAGTCGGGTGAAAAGATTGGCCTTGTCGGCACAAGCGGCGCAGGGAAAAGTACGCTGACGCAAATTTTACTGCGTTTTTATGATATTCAGGGCGGCGAAATTAAAATTGATGGGCAGAATATTGCCAATCTTAGCCAAGAAAGCGTGCGTAAGAACATTGCAATGATACCGCAGGCGACAGATTTACTGCACCGCTCTATTACGGATAATATTCTCTATGGTCGCCTTGATGCCACCGAAGAAGAAGTTATCGAGGCCGCAAAACGTGCCTATGCCTATGAGTTTATTTTAGACCTAGAAGATAAAGAGGGTAAAAAAGGTTTCGCCGCCACAGTAGGGGAGCGCGGCGTGCGCTTATCTGGCGGTCAGCGTCAGCGTATCGCTATTGCACGCGCCATCATCAAAAATGCGCCGATTTTGATCTTAGATGAAGCGACATCAGCGCTCGATAGTGAATCTGAACAACTGATCCAGCAATCCATGCAAGAATTAATGGATGGTAAAACCGTTATCGCTATTGCGCACCGTCTTTCAACCATATCAAATATGGATCGCCTGCTTGTCATGGAAGATGGCAAAGTGATTGAACAAGGCACGCATCAAGAGCTAATCGCCATGCAAGGCCATTACGCCAAGTTATGGGCGATGCAATCCGGTGGTTTTATCTAGCTAGGATGATGAGAGTATCTGGCGTTTAAACAGGCGCAGGCGCTGCAGGCGCTGCGTTTGCTGCAACCAGTGTTCTTTGATTGTCATTGCGCTCGTAAATATCTTCAACGGCGTCACTTAAATGCGCAATACGGTTATTCCAACCTTTAAGGAATACGCCCTGCGAAGAATCGCGGTCAACGATGCTGTCATAGAAATCTAAACGCCATTTGAGCATATCACCAACATCACCATTGGTCTGGCTAAGCATATTTTTAGCTGTACCAACGCCGTGGTTAACCGAAGCATCAAAGGCAACGAGAGCTGTGGCCATGTTCATATTATCAGCGCCAATGCTATCCCAGTAACGATCTTTATAAATCGCAATTGCTTCGTTGCGCGTTAAATTCGCAACATCGATATCGGGATTAGCTTTTTGTGAAATACCATATTTGGTAAGACCGCCACGGTCATTGACGTGATTACTTAACAGGCCTTCGCGTTCAAGGACAAATTCAACCGCTTGGTCAAAATTGGCGTTTCCGCTGAAATCAACATTGCTGAATTTTTCATAGCTTGGCGTGCCGAATTTTTCGGAGGCTCTTTCAAATTTTTCTGCGATGGGCAAGTCGCCATCAAATAAATCTTGGATGAAGTCTGCAACGATAGAGATGAAGTCTTGATCAAACTCTCTTGTGCCTTGTGTGCTACCAAGAACGGCATCTGCAAGCATGGCAAGTAAGATGCGGTTTTTGTTTTGCTTCTCGTCTTTTTTCTCTTCGCGATCAGCGGCGCGTAAGAAATGCTGTTGGTGGTGCGGCACAGCACTGGTATCAAGACCGTGGCCAACCATATGCATGGTTGTTTTAATACCGTCTCTATCCTGTGAACCTGTTTGCGTCATCTGACCTCAATAAATCTTACTTATATACTGTTATACACTATTATATATAAATAAGTGGTTAATGTCAAGAGAGTGGTGTTAACTCATTGATTTTAAATGGTCTCTGTCTTCTAGTGCGGCGAGGTTCGCTGGGCGTTTTCCTTCAAAGTCTTTTTCAAAACGCTCATAAACATTATCAAAGGATAGTGCATTACCATTTGAATTAAAGAAAACCCATTTATTGGCATTTGCTGCGGATGCGAACTTACTTGCTGCAACGCCGTCAGGGTTGTTTTCAACTTCCCTGATGAATTTAATCGCGCTGCCTGCACCAAGGAAATGTGCTATGTATAAATCAGTGTTTGATATATCACGGTCAGGGAAGGCGCGCTCTAAACATCTTTGGTTGTCTTGGGTGAAGCGCGCAGCCATATGGGCGGATACGCGATGATCAAAACGTAAATCCATGATTTTCTGTTTAAATTCATCGTTAATCACTTCGGCATGTTTACCCGAGGTGTCAATTAAATCCGCGTAATGACCAAGGCCGATTTCATGACCGTGTTCTTTTAGAGTGCGCAGCCATGTGTCATTAATAAATTGATATGCGCCGCGCGCAGAACTGGTGGAAGCCACCATATTCGTACCAAAGCTGCTTTCTTTAAAGGCAAGGTCAATCAAGTAGGATTGGCAGAGACCCGTTTTGCTTTCTGTATTTTCAATGGCTGTGAGTAGATCCTGCGCGTCATCATCAAAATCATTTTTATTATAAGTGATGTCAATATTTTCAGGGCGCTCATGGTTACCGTAATTACGCTGACCAACAACGCGGTCATTGAGGAAATCTTCAATAAGTTGACGGTCAAAGAGGTCAAGGTCGCGACCAGAATCGCCGCCATCATACGCAGGGTTATCAGATGCCACAACGCCCATAAGCGCCATGTAATTCAAATGATACTGCCCTTTGGACATTAAATGTTGCCGGCGGTAGAAAAAACGCTGCAACTGGGACTGCGAAAGCTCGCCATTATTGATAAACTCATTATGCGTTTTTTTGGATGGATCGGCTTGCGGATCATCCTTCTTACGTTGTGTACCAACAATGCGTTTGAACTCATCTTGATGTGCAGATGTATGTCTCATATTGTTACGCTCTCCAGTATTTTTGATGAGGAATAATACCACTATTATTGAAAATATGCAAAGTTTTTACGGTGAGAATTTCCGCCGCTTTAGATGCTGTAATCATTAGGGCTGACTTGCGGCGGGGCTCTTTCAGGGATTGGCGCGGTTTGTGCGGGCGCTTCGCCTATATTCATATCGCCAGATTGTGTGATAATGGCATTGCTTTCAAGCGCAGCTGTTGTTACCGGTGCTGCATTTGGCAGTGGTGTATTCTTTGTAGAATAGTCGTCAAGTTTCTGTTGGAAGGCATCAAGCTCTGTTTTGTTGACTTGGGGCGGTGGAATGAAAACCCCACCATTATTATTAATCTCAATCAGTTGTTTATCCAATGCGCCTTGTGCATGACTTTCGAGATTCGCATCAAAATCATCGTTAAACTTATTCTCAAACTGTGTGTTTACATCCATCATTTCATCAAGAATATTATTCATCTTACCGATATCATGTTCCCCACTCATTCTGGCTTCTTCAAAAACATCCTGCGCGGATTTTCCATCTTGCGCAGTAAAACCATGCTTTTCGGCTATTTTATCCATGGCTTCCATGCGTTGATCGTATGTGTCGTCAAACATAGTTTGCATTCTGTCAGCGCGTAGTTCATCAAGGATTTTTAAGGGTACGTCAATAGCGGTTAGTGTTTGACGAATATCCGGATCGGCAAGTTTTGCGTAATATTCATTGAGCGCCGCGCCATCAGTATATACAGATTGAATTTCACCTGCGCCAGCTCTTGAACATGACAGCGTCGCCGCATCATGAGCTTTAATCTCTTCTGCGTTCATGAATGAACCGTCGGGATTTCGAGGAGCCATATCAAGGGCGTGAGCTACACCATCATTACCATCATTAAGGTAATATTTCATGGAATCGTTTACATCAGATGCGGCAACCGCTGTAATTACTTCGACCTCATGACCGCTAATTTCATGCTGCGCATGGTGCATGATTTTTGAAAGAGATTCCGTGAAATCCATATTGATGCTCTTGCCCATTTCACTTATTTTTGCGGCATGGTTATCATCATTAACCATGTTTTGCATGGCGTTCATGTTCTGACGCGCAACGGCATAGGCAAGTGATGATGAATGATTATCTTTTTTGCTTGTTTCAAAACCGCCATTTTTTTGGCTGCTTAAATGGCTTTGTTCGCGCACGCCTTTTTTATGCGCGCCATGCTGTATGATCGTGCTGGAAAGGTCAGTTTCATGGTGCTGCGCCATCAGTTCAATATCCTGATGCGATATGTTGACACGCGAAAAACTACCAACCAATTGGCTGTGCATGTCTTCTCTTAATTTGTCTGTTACATATCCACTCATGCGTATGATTATATTCCATAAACGGTTATTTTAGCATTAAGTCATGTGAGTGAGGCTTATAAAGCGCTGCACGTAATGAAAATGCAAAAAAAATCGCCCGATAAGTATAGGTTATCGGGCGATACAGGTAGTTTAGAGACTAAAAACTTTTATAAACGAAGGCTGGGCGCAGCAAGGGCAAAGGCTGGTTTTGGCGCCGCCATTAAATTGCCTGCAATGCTTGTGCCGCGTAACATATTCATACCGTCTTCTGTCAGTTCATCAAAATAATTCCCTGCAGAAGTCCAGCCTGATTTTAGGCCGCCAGATACATAGGCATAACCATTTGTGAATGCAAGGGCTGTGGCATCAATACCGTTATCGACTTTACGCGCGACATAATCGTAACCGTCTTCGATAGATTCTGTAACAGATTCAGCCGCATCACAAAACGCATTTTTTAATTTGCCATAGCCTTGGCTGAGGCTGTTTTCAATGCTTTCATAGCTATCATGTAAGTATGATGTAAATCTTTGTGTTGTGTTTGCAACCCAGTTACTTGCTTTTTCAATAACCTTATCAACAGAGCTTACGCCAGTAAGTGCTGATGTTGACCATGCTTGGTTCAGCATTGTTCTTTGTCTTTCGGCATTGGCGATGTAGGCCGCGTTTCTGACATCGTTACCGTCTGTGTGACGATATCCTGTAATGCCAAGCATATTCATCATGTTTTGATTGGAAGCACGCACGCCTTCAGTTTTGTTAAAACCAAAATACATATTGTCTTTAAACGCAGCGTTTAAGTCTGCGTTTGTTTGTATGTATTGTTTTTTTAATTTTGTGCTTACCATTGTTTTATCTTTCTGCTAACTGACGGGGTGAGATGTTATATTTCACGCCTCAGTATCTAAACTATATATCAAAAATAAAAGTTATGCAACAATTATTTTTAATGCATAACATGGGCGTAGGTTGCGCCTTGCTATGGGGCGTCGATATAAAAATTGTGGCTTAAGCTGATAAGGTGGCTTTTTCTTTGCTGTAATTAATGTTAGATTCATGGCGCTAATTTAAGCATAGATATAGCAAAAGCGAATTACAAAGGTATACAGATATGAATATTCATGAATATCAAGCAAAAGAATTATTAGAAAAGTTTGGTGTCGCCGTGCCTAAGGGCATCGCAGCGATGAGTGTTGATGAGGCCGTTGCGGCAGCAGATCAACTCCCAGGCCCTTTATATGTGATTAAATCACAAATCCACGCCGGCGGACGCGGCGCGGGTCATTTCACGAACAACCCAGAAGGCAAGGGCGGCGTGCGCCTTTGTAAATCATCAGCCGAAGTTAAAGACGCCGCGGAAGCGATGATGGGTAATGTTTTGGTGACTAAGCAGACTGGCCCAGAAGGTAAGGAAGTGCAGCGCCTTTATGTTACGGACGGTGTGGACATTGAAAAAGAATATTACTGTTCAGTCGTCCTTGACCGCGAATCAGGCCGCGTGACATTCATGGTTTCTACCGAAGGCGGTATGGATATTGAAGAAGTCGCAGAAAAAACACCCGAGAAAATCGTCAAAGCATCAATTGACCCAGCGACAGGTATTTCTGGTTTTCACGCCCGTAAGCTTGCTTTTGCATTGGGCCTTAAAGGCGCGGCAGTCAAAAGCGCAGTTAAATTCTTCGTTAATCTTTACAAATGCTTCGTTGAACTTGACGCATCTATCGTTGAAATCAACCCAATGATTTTGGTAAATGACGAAGTAATGGCGCTTGATGCGAAAATGACTTTTGACGAAAACGCATTATTCCGCCATGCGGATGTCGCGGCCCTTCGTGATGAGACTGAAGAAGACCCGAATGAGAAAATCGCCAAAGATTGGGAGCTTTCTTATGTTCGCCTTGATGGCAATATTGGCTGTATGGTCAATGGAGCGGGGCTTGCAATGTCAACAATGGACATTATCAAAATTTACGGCGGCGACCCTGCAAACTTTTTGGACGTTGGGGGTGGCGCAACGAAAGAACGCGTGACAACAGCATTTAAAATTATTCTTTCTGACCCAAATGTTGAAGGCATCTTGGTTAACATTTTCGGCGGTATCATGCGCTGTGATGTAATTGCAGAGGGCGTTATCGCTGCGGCGAAAGAAGTGAACTTGAACGTTCCGCTTGTTGTACGCCTTGAAGGTACAAATGTTGAACAAGGCAAGAAACTTATCGCAGAAAGCGGCCTAGACGTTATCTCCGCAAATGACCTTGATGATGCTGCGCGCAAAGTTGTTGAAGCGACCAAGGCTGTTAAAGCTGCTTAATTACGTTTGTTAGTATTTTCTTAAAAGGCATCCATGCATTATAGCTTGGATGCCTTTTCATTTATGTAGAGCGGCCCACTATGGTTGAGGACTTAGCACAGTTAAAAAACATGGATGATGCCGCGCTTGCGGCGCAGCTGCGCCCTGAGTTAGACGCGCTGGAAATTATTCGTCATGCCAAGTTGAAGCTACTCGCTTTGCGTAAAAAGATTGCAACGCCGATTGCGATGGTCGGTGTGCCGATAACGGGATTTATTGATTATATGTTGCTGCTTGGCGGCTGGCGCGGTGATGACCCTGCAGCGGGGCTAACAATCGTCTTTTTAGGGACGCTTTGGTACTGGGTTAGCGCGCCTAAACGCCAATATGCCAAAAGCTATAAGAATAAAATCTTGCCGCAAATTGCCAAGACACTTGGAAGTTTACAGTATCGTGCAGAGGGTAAATTAATAATCGACAGCTTAAAACTCTCAAAAATTGTGCCGCGCTATAACCGTCAAGAATGTGAGGATTATTTCTTTGGTGAATATAAGGGCACAAAAATTGAGTTTTCAGAAATCAAACTGGAATATGAAAGCGGCTCTGGCGATGATAAGCGCGTTGAGACGGTGTTTGATGGCATTGTCTTTTTGATTAAAGTCCAAAAGGACGTTTTTGGCCATACGGTGTTACGCCCTAACCAAGCAGGTTTTTTTGAATGGTTTAGCGAAAAGACGCTCGGCCTAGAACGCGCAAACCTTGTATCCCCTGAATTTGAAGATATTTATGATGTTTATACCAATGACCAAGTCGAGGCGCGGTATTTAGTCCACCCTAAAATGATTGAAAGCTTCACAGCGCTATCCAAAGAATATGATGGCGGCAGGTTATCCGCCGAATATTATAATGGTCGCCTACTGTTACTACTACCCAGCAAGGCAAAGCATTTTGAACCCGCAGGCATACATATTGAAGCCACCAATATCGCCACATTGATCGACATGAAACACGAGCTTGTTTCAGTGCTGACGATCGTAGATAAGCTTGAATTAGCCGTGAAGCTTTATAATGCGGAGCGTTAGCCTATAAGCTATGCGCGTGATAATCTATAAATTTCAGTTCATAGTAATATTGCGCGTTTGCGTTTTTTCTTGCGGGGGGCTCTTTGATTATCCCAAATTCTAAATCCATATTGGCCGTGTTGAGGGCTTCTCTGAAATCTGTCAGTGCTTTTGAATGAATCTCTAATTCATCGCAGGCCGTGTCTGGGGTAATCCAAGGGGTTTGTTCATCTTTGTGAAGGGGGAATATGCGTGAAATATTCTTCGTGCACGGGGTTTGTGTGTAGTAATGCTGCACAATGTCTTCTTCGCTTAATGCGTTGAATAGGCGGGATAATGCCCCTTCGCCTGCGCGTAAGAAGTTTTCTAAATGCGCGGCATATTTTTCTTTATATACTTCTTGTTCGTGTGAAATCGTTGCGGAGAAAAGCTGTTTGTCCATTTTATGGACGTTTTTAGAAGACATAATATTGTGTTTAACCTCATAGTGTTTGAATTCGCTATAAAGTAAGGCACATTAACAGCTGGGTTGCTATATGTCAAATCTTTACTTGGTGTCAGCTTAAAATAAGAATAATTTAACCGCGACGCTCAACGGCGAGGGGGCCGAAGCTTTGGCGCTGTGACATGATCTCCAATGTGTTGATATTTACATGCTCAGGCATGGTTGCGCACCAAAACACAGTTTCAGCTATATCATCAGCTTGCAACGGGTTTGCATTGGCGTACACGCTGTTGGCTTTATCTGTATCGCCCTTAAAGCGATTAAGGGCGAAATTAGTTTCTGTCATGCCCGGTTCGATATTGGTGACACGAATATTTGTACCTTCAAGGTCAGCCCGCAGCGAAAGCGAGAATTGGCGCGTAAAGGCTTTGCTCGCGCAATAGACATGACCGCCTGGTACGGGCCAATTACCCGCAACTGAGCCGATATTTACAACATGACCGCGTTTGTTTTTGTTCATCAACTGCAAAACTTTGTGGGATATGGATATAAGTGATGTGATATTTGCGCTCACCATATTTAGGCTATCATCTAATTCACTTTCGTGAAATTTATCGCCCCCTAAAGCGCCGCCTGCATTATTGATCAGCAGGTCAATGTCCTGAAATTCTGCAGGCAGCGTATCAAACGCGTTTTTGATGCTCTCTTCATCATTGCAGTCAAACACCATTAAGTGATGGTGAACATTAAGTTCATCAGAAATCGCCTGTAATTTTTCACGGTTACGCCCATGCAGTACCAATTTAATATTATGTGCGGCGAAACGCTGTGCAAATCTTTTACCAAAATCGCTTGTCGCGCCGGTGATTAAAACGCATTTAGGTTTATAGGCAAGTGTAGCCATGTTGAAAATCTTTCTTTGTTGTTTTGTTGTATGGTGGGTTATTAAACGAGGCCAAGCTCTTTTTCTAACAGGCCGCAGAACATATGACCTAATGTGATGTGCATTTCTTGGATGCGTGCGGTGTCGTCATGCTTGACGCATAAATTGACATCAACCATGCCACCTAATGGCCCGCCATCGCGCCCCGTTAATGCCGCGGTTTTTATGCCCATTTTTTGTGCGGATTCTATCGCTTTAATCACATTCGGGCTTTTTCCTGATGTGCTTATACCGACAAGCAAATCTCCTGCGCGCCCCAAAGCTTCGACTTGGCGCGAAAATATGAAATCAAAACCGTAATCATTGCCGCAAGCAGTGATCGCTGAGCTATCGAGCGTGAGGCAGATACCTGCAATTGGTGGGCGGTCTTGGAATAATTTAACCGATAATTCAGCTGCAATATGCTGTGCATCAGCGGCGCTGCCGCCATTACCGCAAAACATAATCTTGCCGCCATTTTTGATGGTTTCAACGCCAAGGGCAAGCAGGGCTTTCATATCATCTTGCATCGTAGAGAACACAGTTTCAACAACGTCAACATGGGCGCTATGTGTGTTTTTCCAAAATCCGTCAATGTCGGTTTTAAAGCTTTGTGTGCTCATCTCAGTTTTCTCTATTCTTTTAGAATTGGTAATCACGGCGGTTATTCTTTATTTGTGATTTTGTTAAAATAAAGCCCATTACGACGCGGTAATCTTTTGGGTTTTGCGCGGCATCATAGGGCATGACATATTTGATTTTTTCAAGTTTGGTAATCTGGTCTTCTTTCGCGCCATATTCCATTGATAACGTTTCAACCTGTTTGTTGATAATATTGTTGTCTTTATCAAGCGTTGCAATGAAATAGGGGTGAGAAACACTCACGGCGTCATCTGGTTTGAAACGTCCCGCATCACCAAGCTCGGCGTAAAAGCGAATGTAAATTTCAATGTCAGCTTTGTTTTCATCAGGCAACACACGGCACGAACTTTCGAAATGGGCGATATTGGCGGTGTATTCTAAGCCATCAGGGTGTGGCTCGTTATTATCAACGTATTTGTCAACAATGCTAAGCTCTTCGATATATTCAATGCGTGGGCATTCTAAGACGGCGTTTTGGCTGTCATCAGAAGAGTCTTCATCATCATTATCGTTAATTTTTTTCTTTTTTAGGCTTGCTTTGTAACGCTCTGACACAGTCGGCGTGAATATTGAGCCTACAGAAAATAAACTGTCCTTAACGCTGCCCAAATTATGGCTGATATCAGCGCCCGAACATGCGTTAAGCATCAATGCTAGCGTAGAAACTAAAGTAAATCGTTTGACGAATTTCATTGGTCTATCTTCTTTGTGATTGCTGTATGCGCTATACAATAAAGCAAATAAAAAACATGGCAAGTTTTCATGAGATGTACTATATAAAACTCCATGGATAAAACGAACAATATGGAGTAATCAGATGAATACAGAGCTGAAAATCCTTCTAGCTGCGCCGCGCGGCTTTTGTGCGGGCGTTGATCGTGCGATACAAATTGTTGAATTAGCCATAAAAAAATACGGGGCGCCTGTCTATGTGCGCCATGAAATCGTCCATAATAAATATGTCGTGGAATCGTTAAAGGCGCAGGGCGCAGTTTTTGTCGATGAACTGGATGAGATTCCTGATGATGGGCAACCTGTTATATTCTCGGCGCATGGCGTACCAAAACAAGTGCCAGCTGAGGCGCAGGGGCGCAATATGTTTTACATTGATGCCACGTGCCCATTGGTTAGCAAGGTCCACAAAGAAGCCGAAAAACACCATAAAGCAGGGCGTGAAGTGATCTTGATTGGCCATGTTGGCCACCCTGAGGTGATTGGCACAATGGGGCAGCTGCCCGCGGGTGCAGTCAAACTTGTCGAAACCGTGGCTGATGTTGATGCGCTGAAAATTGATAATCCTGAAGCGCTGGCCTATTGCACACAAACTACATTATCAATTGATGATACGGCAGATGTTGTCGCGGCATTGCTTGCGAAGTTCCCGCACATTGAGGGGCCGTTTAAGCAAGATATTTGCTACGCCACCACCAACCGTCAAGAAGCAGTCAAAGACATTGCCGCAAAATCTGATGCTGTGTTGGTGATCGGTGCGCCAAATTCATCGAATTCGAACCGCTTGGCAGAGGTCGCCAAGGTTTATGGGGCAAAGAAATCACAGCTTATTCAGCGCGCAGAAGATATTGATTTTGCGTGGCTTGAGGATGTAAAAACCCTCGGTATTACCGCAGGGGCATCTGCGCCAGAAATATTGGTCAAAGAAGTCGTTGATGCCATATGTCAGCGCCGTGAAGTTAGCGTTGAGGAGGTTGTCTTGCGTGAAGAAAACGTTGTCTTTAACGTTCCACGTATTTTAAGGGATAACGAACAGAGCCTAGCTTGACGTAAGTTTCGCGCTTGTGCAATCTATCCCTATGGCTGTTTTTACCACATTAGATTCGCAAGATATTGAAGATCTCCTTAAGGATTATGACCTCGGCACGCTAGAGCGTTTTGAGGGCATACTCTCTGGCGTGGAAAACACTAATTATCACATTTTCACAACCAAAGGACGTTACGTTCTGACCGTGCATGAAGGCAAGGTCTTGGAAAGTGATTTGCCGTTTTTCTTAGGTTATATCCAGTTTTTGCGGGAAGGCGGCCTGCCGACATGCGAAGTTATTCCCAAAAATAATGGGGAGCTTTACGGCCTGATTAAGAATAAAACCGCTGCGATCAGCGCGTTTTTAGATGGCGAGGGTACAGAGGTTGATGCCGTGCAGCCTGCGCAATGTCGTCAAGTGGGTGAAATACTCGCGAAAATGCATAATATGGGCGGCGGTTTCGAAGTGCAGCGCGATAACAAAATGGGGCTAAACGTTTGGCGGCGCTTATGGGCGCAGACTGCGGCGCAGGCCGATGATGTTGTCCCAAACCAACGCGCGCTTATTGACGGTGAATTTGAAGCGATCGCTGCACTGTGGCAAGGGCTGCCCGAACGCAATATCCCCAAAGGCGCAGTGCATTGTGATATGTTCGCGGATAATGTCTTTTTTAAAGATGGCGCGCTTAGCGGTATAATTGATTTTTACTATGCCTGTGATGAGTATTATATTTATGACCTTGCCTTAACCGTTAATGCGTGGTGCTTTGATGGCGATGCGCGTTTCATTGCGGCGCGTTATGATGCGTTGATGAAGGGCTATGCTACGCAGCGCAGCTTAAGCGCCGATGAACGCGCCGTGTTTAACATCATGCTACGCGCCAGCGCATTGCGCATCCAAATGACGCGGCTTTATGATTATCTGAACCATCCAGGGGATGATGTCGTTGTGCCGCACGACCCGACAGCTTTTTTAAAACGTATCGCCTATTGGAAGGAACAATCATAAATGCGCGTAGTAATATATACAGATGGCGCGTGTAGCGGCAATCCGGGGCCTGGTGGCTGGGGCGCAGTACTGCGTTACGGCGATACAGATAAAGAAATATCAGGCGCTGAGGCTGACACGACCAATAACCGTATGGAGTTAATGGCGGCGATTATGTCGCTTGAGAGCCTCAAACGGCGCTGCGATGTTGATTTATATACAGACAGCACTTATGTGCGTGATGGCATTATGAAGTGGATGGATGGATGGAAAGCGAAGGGCTGGAAAACCGCAAACCGTAAGCCAGTAAAGAATAAAGATTTATGGTTGCTGCTTGACGATGCGGTTGGCAAACACAACGTGACATTTCACTGGGTTAAGGGCCATTCAGGTCATCCTGAAAATGACCGCGCTGATGCTTTGGCTGTTGCGGCTATTGATACGCTGTAGCTTTGATATATTTACTATTGTGTAAACAAAATAACAAAGGCGAGATACTATGCAGACGATCACACTTAATAATGGCGTAAAAATTCCACAGCTTGGCTATGGCACAGCGGCAATTGGCGGCTGGCAGGCTGATAATGATTACGTTAAGGACACGATATTAAAGGCGATTGAGCTTGGTTTTCGCCATATTGACACGGCATCCTTATACGGTAATGAACGCAGTGTTGGACGCGCCATTCAAGAATCAGGCATCCCGCGCGAAGAATTCTTTGTCACAACGAAAGTCTGGCATACGGAGCAAGGTGCCGCCAACACAGTGCACGCTTTTGATCGTTCACGTGAGCGTCTGCAAATGGAGTATCTTGACCTGTACCTCATTCACTGGCCATATCCTGAAAAAACGCAGGAAACATGGACGGAAATGGAAGGCTTGTTAGATGATGGACTGATTAAATCGCTTGGCCTGTCTAATTTTCGAGCGTCTGATATTACAGATTTACTCAGCTATGCGCGTCATAAGCCTGTTTATAACCAATTAGAATTACACCCATATTTCACACAAAAAGAACTTGCTGATTTTTGCACGGCGCATGATATTGCCGTGTCCTGTTGGTCGCCACTAGGTACAGGTGAGTGGAATGATACCCCTAAGGATGAAAAGCCCATTTTGGATGCAGCCATCGCAGAGATTGCAGCAAAGCATAATGTATCTGCAGTGCAAGTGATTTTGAAGTGGAACTTACAATCTGGGCGTATAGTTATCCCAAAATCAGAAACACCAAAGAACATGGCTAGCAACCTCGATTTAGATGGTTTTACCCTAGATGCACAAGAAATTACACGTATAGGTAGTCTTGATAAGGGGAAGCGTTTTGGTGGCGATCCTGATCATGTTCATGATAATGCAATGGCACAGATTGTCCCTGCATAAAGGGTGGCGCTATTTTGTACGCGCAGAGCGGGGAGGGGCGTATACGCCTAAAGGATGCATTCGTTTTTCTAGTTAAGTCTTTGAAATTAAATCGTAAAATTAGACTTGCGTTCCAGCCTATACTTTGGCGCCAAATTTTTGGCGCCAAATTTTTCTCACGCAAAATTCTGTGATACAATTTTACGTGGGCTAAATCGTTTGTTTTTATTGTGGATCAAGGTTTTATTATGGATCAAGAAAAGAAAACACATCACTCAAACTGTATAATTACGCAAAATAGCTTAAAGCGCTGTTCTGCGCGTGGGAAGTTGTTTGCTTTTTTTGTCTCGTCTCTGTGTTTATCTGCTTCGCCGCAAGCTTTTTCTGCTGAGCAGCTTGGCTTGCCCACTGGTGGTGTTGTCTCACATGGTGCGGCAACGCTAGATTATGCGATGCCAGACCAATTGCACATTCATCAGCAATCCCAAAAAACAATTATAGACTGGCAAAGCTTTGACATTGATGCGGGGAAGTTGACATCTTTTCACCAACCCAATGCGAATGCCATCGCTGTTAACCGCGTGGTTGGCGGCAGTATAGATCCGACACAAATTTTGGGCAGTTTGCACGCAAATGGTAATGTTGTTGTCCTTGATAATAATGGCGTGATTTTTGGCCCAGATTCACGGGTTGATGTCGGCGGCATTGTTGTTTCAACAGGCGATATTGATAAAACTGCGTTTATGGATGATGCGCATTTGAACCTTTATGATGTTGACGGCGATGCTCAAATTATAAATCAGGGACGCATTAGCGTGCGCGATGCGGGGCTTGCAGCCTTTGTTGCGCCAAATATTCACAATAGCGGTACAATTACAGCAAAACTTGGTCATGCGGTTTTGGCATCAGGCTCTGCGGCGACATTAGATTTTTACGGTGACGGCCTGATTGAACTCGCGCTGGAGCAAGGCCAAAATCAGAAGATTATCAATGCGGGAAAAATAAGCGCCGATGGCGGTTATGTCCGCATCGAGGCCGCTGCTGCGCGTGATGTTGTGGACAATCTAATCGTCAATACAGGCGTGATTGCTGCCAATAGTGTTGCCGAAGACGCTTCGGGGCAGATCAGGCTATTCGCGGCAGGCGCAAATAAAACTGAAACTCAGGGGCGGAGTACGGTTATTCACTCAGGCGTGATAGATGCTTCTGGACGCGATGTAGATGAACATGGCGGCAAGATCGAAATTCTTGGTGACCAGATCGGTCTTATGGCAGGCTCTATCACCGATGCATCAGGGGCAAATGGCGGCGGCGATATAAAAATTGGTGGCGATTACTTAGGTGGCGGCGACACGCCAACGGCCAAGCTGAGCTATGTTGCGGGAGATGCTTACATATTTAACGATGCCCTAGATAATGGCGCTGGCGGTAGAACAATTATTTGGTCAGATGATCACACGGAATTCTACGGTAATATTTTCGCGCGTGGCGGCATAAATGGCGGTGATGGCGGTTTTGTCGAAACATCAGGTAAAAAGACGTTGGTTGCAGAAGGTTATGTTGACCTTACTGCTGCGCATGGCGATAAAGGCACTTACTTGCTTGACCCTGAGAATATAATTATTTATGGCGCCGTTGATGATGATTTTAATGCGGGTGATGGCAGCGCAGATTTAAGAGGCAATAAAGTCTTGAAAGTTAATGCTGAGCAGGGGCTTTTTGATGAAATGCAACTTATTTTAGGCGCTGAAGGCGCTTTAAATGACTTTTCTGCTTTTGCGGCAGTTAGAGATGAGGGAATTGATAGAGCTGTCAGTGCAATTTTTGCGGCAAATATTATTATTCCAGATAATCCTTCTGGCATTATTTATGAGCAGGGCGGTAGTGGTTTTGGCACATATGTAGGCTTTCTGGAGGATGGAACGTTGGTTTTTCATGCAGGTGCAGGGGGGAGCTTCGGTGAAAGTAATGCGGCTCATTTTGAAATTGCCTTAGGTGATGGCGCTATGCCCACAGGGGCGGGGGTGCTTTCGTGGAAGATCGATTTGCCGACGAACACGATGACGGCCTATTGGAATGGTAACCAAATTGGGACAGATACGGCATCAGCCGGCTTTAGCGAATGGAGCGGCGGTGATGATGGTGGTTACGGTCAATTTACGAGCTCTTTGGTTGTCGGGGCTTATGGTGAGGATTTTAACGGTACGTTGAACGGCCAATTGAAATATTATCAATATGAGGACGCTTTCTTAAATGACCAATCAGGAAATGGCAATGCTTTATATGTTGATGCGGGAGCGCCTTCGATTATAGAAAACGCTATAAATGGTTATGATGCTATCCGCATTGCGGATTCACATAGGTTGGAGGCTCTAGATACTGAAGATATTAATGGGACTCAAGCATCGGAAATTACGCGTAGTTTCACATTCAAAACAGATAGCAATATAATGCAACAACAATTGCTTTATAAAGAAGGCGGCGAAACCAACGGCTATGTTGTCTATCTCGTTAATGGTAAGTTAAACGTCGGAATTTTTAATGACGAAGGCACAGTGCGCGCTTTCCGTCAACACGATGTAGAGGCGGATACTGTATACAATTTAACAAGTGTATTTGACGGGGACAGCAACCAGTTTGTCTCGCGTTTAAATGGCGAGGTACTTACAGGATCCGCCTTGGGTGGCGGTGTGGATTTATATTCACATACAAGTGATATTGTCTTTGGCAGTTCAGATGTTGATGTGCGCGACAGAAACGGCGCGAATATAATGCCTTCACAAACCGTCTCAACCCTCGGTGAAGCTATCTTCTATAATGATGCGTTAAATGATGTTGAACAGCAGCTTATGGATCAATATGCGTCTGCAAAGTATGGCATTGCCCTGAAGGGTATAGGTACAGGAAATAACGAAGTCGAACGGGCAACCGCCGCTGATGGGTATTCGGTGTTTGCGGCTGATTACCTTGAGCGTCTGTCTGATACTGCTGACATCGTGCTGCAAGCGAGTGATACAATAACGCTTGATCTGCGCGGTGATACGCTCACTCTGGGTGATGACCGCAATTTAACGCTGCAAACCGCGAATGGTGATATAAGTGACGTGTCAGCAGGACGCATTACCACAAACCGTATATCTGATGGCGGCAATATTAACTTTATAGCGGGCGGCGCAGGTAATATTGAAATTGACCAAACACAGCTAGATACACGCGGCGGCGGCATGGTGAATATGTCGGCACAGGGGGATGTTAATTTAGTGTCGGCTGAGACGCTGAACCTTGGTCAGGTTTCGGCGCAGAATATTTACGTTGAAACGCAGGGCGCATCAGATGTTGTGCTGCATAATGCGCTTAGCGCGCAGGCGGCAGG
Source organism: Micavibrio sp. UBA2705 (assembly GCA_002354205.1). Classification (GTDB taxonomy): domain Bacteria; phylum Pseudomonadota; class Alphaproteobacteria; order Micavibrionales; family Micavibrionaceae; genus UBA2705. Next base: position 41,156 of record DELD01000049.1, read on the forward strand.
GAACAGCCTCGTCCTTAATGCAGGGCGCAACTTTATAAATAATCATGGCGCGGAGGCGCTTGATGCAGGAGCAGGGCGCTGGCTTGTTTATTCAGCTGATCCGGCCGCCAATACACTTGGTGGCGCATCGGCTGATTTTAAGCGTTATAATAAAACATTTGCAGCTTATGCGCCCGAAAATGTAGCTGGAAATGGCAATGGTCTATTATATAGCATTGCGCCAGTAGTGACCGTGCGTGCAAAAGACGTTACCCGTGAGTATGGCGATGCAAACCCCGTATTTACAAGTGCATATTCAGGTTTAATTGATGGCGACGTAGCTGCTAACGCGCTGAACGGCACGGCAAATTATGTGGCGCTGGGGGCGGATGGTGATGTCGGCGTGAGCGCCATTACGCCAACAATAGGAACCTTATCGTCTGATTTGGGCTACCAATTCGCCTTTGCTGAGGGGGCATTGACAATAGACCCTGCAACGCTAACGGTGAAAGTCAATGATGCTGTGCGTGATCAAGGGCAGGCTAACCCTGAATTTGATGCGACGATCACTGGCTTTAAGCTTTCTGATAGCGTTTCATCTTTGGATGCAGCGCCTTTATTTGAAGTTGGCGCAACGCCTTCTTCGCCGGCGGGGCTTTATGATATTACGGCCTATGGTGCATCAGATGCACATTATAATTTTGTTTATATTGACGGCGGGCTGCAAGTTAATGCAGTGGTAAATCAGGTCTTGCTTCCCGCAAGTGTGCGTTCTGCAATTCAGTCCGCAGGGCCGCTTAGCGCGCCGCGTTTTACAGCAGCAAAAACGAATCTTTCTGCTTCTGTAGTTACCTTAGCGCCCCCAGTTGTATCGACAAACGCTGATGGCGGCGTAGAACAAGGTGATGGTGGCGCGGATGGCGAGAGCGTTGATAATGCTAGCCGGCGCAATGCGCGCATAGCGCCTTCTTCTGGCGCAAGCTGCCTGGTTGGTTATACAGGTGCTGTCGACTGCGTTATTCAATAATCCTTATTAGAAAAAACACCCCTTAGATCAGCATAAAAAAATGCCTTCATCCATTACAGATGAAGGCCGAGGTGTGGGTCGAAACTAGGTTGCTCTAACCTAGAAGGGGAATAATACGTCGAATACTTGCTGGCCGTAGCGTGGCTGCTGTACATCTGTGATTTGGCCTTTACCGCCATATGAGATGCGTGCTTCAGCAATTTTTTCATATGAAATCGTGTTGTTAATGCTGATGTCTTCCTTGCGGATAACGCCGGCGAGCTCTAAAACGCGTTTTTCAAAGTTAACGCGGACTTCTTGACGGCCTTGAATGACCAAATTACCGTTTGGAAGCTCCTGCGTGACAAGGGCTGCAAGTTTTACCGTGATCTCTTCTTCGCGGTCAATGCTGCCTGTGCCGCTATGGTTTGATGATGATTCCATGTCTGCAAGACTTGAATTGTCGATATCTTGCGGCAGGAGGCGATCAAGGCTTGCTTCATAACCAAGCAGACTGTTGAGGCCAGCAGACTCACCTGCTGAGCGTGAACGCGATGAGCTGTTATCAACTTCGGCTTTGTCGTCAATTTCAATCATAACGGTCAGTATATCGCCAACATTTGTCGCGCGCTGGTCTTTAAAGAACCCGCTTTTGTTGCTTGACCATAGCGAGTTTGCTTGGCGAATTTCAGGCTCGGCTGTTGGCATGGGGAGGCTAACAGGTTTGTAACCGCGTGCTGTTGTTGGGTTTTCTATCGCGGCGAGCGTAGGAGCTTCGCCGATATTTGCGAGGCGATCAACCGCGCTACAAGCGCTAAGTGATGTAAGTGCAAATCCGATACATAGTGTTTTTATAATTGTTGTTTTCATGACCCTTTTTCCTTTTTTATTAATGTGTTGGTTTGAGCTTTTAATTATATACGGTAACAATTCTATCTGCTGTTACGCGGGCTTCGATGGGGCGCGAACTTGCGAGGTTCACGACGCGAATGGTGTCGCCTTTGCTGCCGCCTTGTAGGGCTTTGCCTTTGGCTGTTAAGTCCATGCCGCCATATTTGTAGACCATGGTGACTTCGTTACCGCGCTCAACAAGGCGAGGGGCGATAATATCTTTGCTTGATATGGGCTTGCCACTCAGTAAGACGCGGCGCGGTGTCATGTTGTGTAAGTCGTCAAAGCTAACAACTGTGTCGCTTTGTAATTGGCGCTCCTCAATTTCAACCCAGTTAATCATAGTTTCGCTAATCAGATCACCGCTTTGCACCGTATCCTTAACAACAGGGATTGTGATGGTTTTAACGATTTCGCCGGAAAGTTCTAAGGTTTGGATTGGGTTGTCGGCGCTCGGCGCGGCGAGTAAAACACTAAAGCGGTTTTTGTTGCGGTCAAAATTCATTGACTTAACATCAACGTTTGCTGCGACGTTACCAGGGAGGACGATTTTTGGATAAGCTTGATAAAAGTTCACTTTAAAACTGTTGCTTATGCCTTCTTTTTGAAGTTCTTCCTTAACGCTTTTTTCAATGTCGCTAGCGCCAATAATTGTCGCATCTCTGCGCAATGTGATTTGCTCATATGATGTTTTTGGTCTCCATGATAAATCGAAAGCATGGGCAACGCGCAATAAAGTACGCGCATTTAAAACCATGTTTTGGCCGGGCTGCGGCGCAGGGCCGAGCACGCGTTCATTGTCTTGTTTTAGGTCGTCAAACAAATCGCCTAGCGTGATCATGTTGCCTGTAATAATGGCTTGTGATTTCAGCGATATTGCATGCGCTTTGCTGCTTGGTGCGGTGATAAGAAGAAACATGCTGAGCGCAGCAACAATAACCGCCTGCGTGATAAGCCTTTTTGTGGCGTTCCGCTTTGTGCTTTTCTGTGTTGTTGTGTCATTTGTATAAATACTCATGGTGTTTCTCCTTAAATTTCCCTAATTTTCGACCGTTTTTATTATTGTTATTGTTTTATTTATCTAAGCTGGGCTGTTGTGCTCATCATCTCATCTGATGTTGTGATGACTTTTGAATTCATTTCATAGGCACGCTGCGCTGTAATCAGGCTTGTGATTTCTGATACTGAATCAACGTTTGAGCTTTCAAGGAATCCTTGTAAAATGCCGCCAAATTGTTCTGTCTGTGGGTCGCCTGTAAGCGGTGATCCAGATGCGGCTGTTTCTAAGAACAGGTTGTCGCCTGTCGCCTCTAGCCCGCCTGGGTTTGGAAAGTCAACTAATGTTAACTGGCCTACGCTTGTGAGTGCGGGGCTGTTTGGCTGTTGCACAAAAACTTCACCATCTTGCGCAATGTCAATGCTGATTGCGTCATCTGGGATGGTTATGCTTGGTTGAATAGGGTGGCCTTGAATGGTTACAAGCTCACCGTTTTCATTAAGCTGAAAGCTGCCGGCGCGTGTATATCCGCTATCACCGCTGGGCATTTCAACTTCGAAGAAGCCTTCACCAGAAATTGCAAGGTCAAGCACGTTGTTGGTTGTGGCGATTGCGCCTTGTTCATGGATGCGGTAAGTTGCCGCGGCGCGAACACCAAGGCCAAACTGTAGGCCTGCTGGCGTTGTGTTGCCTGACTGGGCTGAAACTTGACCGGGGCGTTGTTTTGACTGGTACATTAAATCTGCAAATTCAACGCGCTGGCGCTTAAATCCTGTCGTGTTCATGTTGGCGATGTTGTTCGATATAGCGTCAACATTCATTTGTTGTGCGAGCATGCCTGAGGCACCGATGTTTAATGATAATGACATTTTATTACTCCGTTTATTCCTGTGTTTCGATCCGTATGCGTTTATCTCTCTGCGCTGCGCTTATTTAAGATACGCGGGCAAGTTTCTTGATGCTGTCGAGCTGTAAGTCGTGCTCGCCTTGCATGAATTTATGTGTGCTTTGGTAGTTTCTGGAAATTTCAATCATGCGGGTCATTTCCAATATTGGGTTTACGTTTGAGCCTTCAACCGCGCCCTGCATAATGGATGTGCCATCAGCGGGAAGGGCTGCGTCATCTGTTTTATAAAGGCCGTTACCTTGCGGCGTTAAGTTTTGGTAGTTATCAAACTCAGCAATCATCAGCTCGCCAATTGCGCCGTTTTCAGAAACGATTGTGCCGTCTTTACCAAAAACAATTTCGCGCTCACCTTCTGGGATGATGATCGGTGCGCCGCCTGCGTCAGCAACGGGAAAGCCTGTGGCGGTGACGAGTTCACCATTTGTGTTCATGGACAAATTGCCGCCGCGTGTATATTCAATGCCGCCTGGTGTGATAACGCCAAGGAAGCCGGGGCCTTGTAATGCGATATCAAGCTTGTTGCCTGTTGTTTTTACAGGGCCTGCACGCATGTCATCGTATTGGCCGTAATTTTGTACCATTGAAATAGGGTCGTTTACCTCGGCAATAGAATCTTGCTTTTGGACGTATTCTTGGAATAGGGCGTGCTGTGCGCGATACCCTGAAGTGTTCATATTTGCAATGTTGTTCGCGACAAGATCCATTTGCCCTTTTAAGGCAGTTTGTTTCGATATCGCTATATAAATACTGTTATCCATTTTTAAACCCTATTCGTTTTGTTAGGCAAAAGTCGTTTTCCGACGCTAAGAGTGATGCGAAAATCGTGCCAGATGCTATCATCTTGAAAATGCATGGTTTTGTTGGGGGGATTGGGATGCCTTGTTTTGACGCTGAGGTGTAAAAGAGTAATTCTTTCTCACCATGGGGCAAAATTTTCCTCAAAAGATATGCCGCGCAGTTGATGAGGCATGATTTCCCTGTGGGCAATCTATATGCGATGGCTGTCAAATATGTTATTATGGCTTAGAATATGGCTGCTTATACGCGTAATGCTTATATAAGTGACGCAAATGAATATGGTTTTAATGGAATTAAAGTAGGATGCACTATGTCAGATGACCTCTCTGCAAGTTTAGATGATCTGGGCGGCGACGATGAAAACGGGGATGACGAAGAATCTTCTGGCGGTGGCAAGAAAAAGCTACTGCTTATCCTTGTGCCGTTGCTTTTGTTGCTCGGCGGCGGCGCGGCAGCGTATTTCACAGGTGCGCTAGATGGTTTGCTTGGTAAAAGCGCGGCTGTTAGCGAAGATCATGGCGATGATGCGCATGGCGAAGATGCGCATGGCGAAGATGATGGACATGGTAGTGCCAAAGACGACGGTCATGGCGCTGACTCTCACGGCGCGGCGGATGATGGTCATGGTGGTTCAACGAAAACAGGCAGCGTTGTCTTTTTAGAAATCCCAAAGATGATCGTATCGCTGAGTTCTGATGACGACCAGCCACGTTATTTAAGCTTATCCGTGCAATTAGAATTAGAAAGCACAGCAGATAAAAGCGCAGTGCAAGAAGTTATGCCGCGCGTTGTTGACCAGTTCCAAACGTTTTTACGTGAGTTGCGTGTGCAAGATTTGCGCGGCACAAAAGGGCTTTACCGTTTAAAACTTGAGTTGTTAGGGCGGGTTAATGCGGCGGCTTACCCTGTGGAAGTTAAAAATATTCTGCTGCAAGATATGATTGTACAATAAGGTCGAACGTCAATAAACGCATGAACTGGTATGATATTTGCAATTCAATCATGGTTATGTGTTAAAATAGCAATATGTGATTTTTTTAGCATAGCTTAAGTAAGTGTACGAATAAAAGTGAGATTAATTTAAGTGCAATTATGCACATTGGTTAAGAAATATGAGTGATACAGAGAGCGAAGAGCTCGAGGAAATGAGCGAAGAAGAAGCAGCCATGATGTCCGAATGGGAATCAATGGCTGACGACGATGATTCTGGCGCTGGTGATGAAGGTATATCGGAAGATGACCTTGACGCTCTGTTTGATGAAGACGGCGGCGACGAATCGAGTGCGCGGATTTTGAACCAAGATGAGATTGATTCTCTGCTTGGTTTTGATGATGATCTTGATGGCGTTGATGAACAATCAGGCGTTATGGCTTTGGTTAACTCTGCCTTGGTAAACTATGAACGTTTGCCAATGCTCGATATTGTTTTTGACCGTCTTGTGCGTCTTATGTCGACCTCGCTACGTAATTTAACATCTGATAATGTTGAGGTTTCACTCGACCAAGTGTCCACAGTGCGCTTTGGCGATTACATGAATTCTATTCCGTTGCCAGCTCTGCTTTCTGTCTTTAAGGCGGAGGAGTGGGATAATAATGGCTTAATGGTTGTCGATTCTGCGCTGATTTACTCTATCGTTGATGTGCTACTCGGCGGGCGTAAAGGTAGCTCGGCTATTCGTATTGAAGGCCGCCCATACACAACAATTGAAACCAAGTTGGTTGAGCGCATGATACAGGTCATGCTATCTGACTTATCATCCGCTTTTGATCCGCTATCACCGGTAAGTTTTTCTGCAGATCGCATAGAAACCAATCCGCGCTTTGCGACCATTACGCAAGGCGGTAATGCCTGCGTATTGGCACGTTTGCGCGTCGATATGGGGGAGCGCGGCGGGCGCGTTGAAATATTGCTGCCTTATGCGACGTTAGAGCCTATCCGTGAACTGCTTCTTCAAATGTTTATGGGGGAAAAGTTTGGACGTGATTCTATCTGGGAAACACACTTAACTGCAGAGGTTTATAAGACAGAAGTACAGTTG
>DELD01000019.1 GCA_002354205.1 Micavibrio sp. UBA2705
CAAAACCCTTAATTACAGTATCTATGGGAAGAGTGTGGCTCGTTTTTAATTATTGCTAATAATAAAATTTTCTATAGCATACTCAGCATGATGAATCTGATTAAAATAGCATTATTAATCTTGATGGTTATGCCGGCGTTTACGCCTTGGTTGTCACATGATGCAGTTCATGCGTTGCATAACCATCAGGCTCAACATCACGGAGCAGAAAACGATGATCACAGACACAAAAAACATGGCCGTGAAAGTAAACAAACTACTCACCATGCTATTCAGTTTGATGCAACCAACTATTTTAAAGACTTTTTGCACGTTGAGCTACAAAGCCCCGAGCAACTTACTCTTGAAGCTCCCACGCTAGATACGTACGATATTGATTACACCCTTGCTAGAGCTATCACCCCGATAAATAGTTCTGGGTTTAGTTCTGTACAGAGCCGCGCTCCACCTGATACGCGGAGGCTTAGGCCAGATAAAAATCCGGTTTACCTCTCTACGCAGCGCCTACGGATATAGGAAAAACCTAATCCGAGGCTTTTCATGCCTCCATTTTAATTTTGATTACAACTCTTCAAAAATGGAGAAACATTACTATGAGTTTTTTACAATTTAAGACAACACAAGACCGCTTATTCGCCTGTATTGGCGTAGCCTTGATGCTTGTCGGATTATTAGGGATTATTCCCGATGCCTTCGCGCACGGCGTAACCGTGGGTGATAAAGGCTATATTCAGGAAACAACGGGTATTCACCCTATTCCGTTTATCTACCTTGGTGCTAAACATATGATGACGGGCTATGATCACCTGTTATTTTTGCTTGGTGTTATATTCTTCCTCTACCGCTTGAAAGACGTAACAATCTACGTGTCTCTTTTTGCGGTTGGCCACATCATTACCCTGCTTTCAGGAGTGTTGATGGAGATTAGTATCAACTCTTATATCATTGATGCCATTATTGGTTTTTCAGTTGTCTATAAGGCACTGGATAATATGGGAGCATATCAACGTTGGTTTGGGGTTCAGCCTAATACTAAGGCTGCAACATTCTTGTTCGGGTTGATACACGGCTTTGGATTGGCGACAAAAATCCTAGACTATGAGCTATCGCCTGATGGTTTATTGCCGAATTTGATCTTCTTCAATATTGGTGTGGAGATAGGACAGATCTTGGCTTTGGTCGTGATTCTGATCGCTATAGATTTTTGGCGCAGATCGAAAAGCTTCCTACACCATGCTTATCACACCAACGTCCTGATGATGATGCTGGGCTTCTTGCTCATGTTTTATCAAATCACAGGATATATCGTTCAATAAATTCAAACTGACAATCTAAGGAAATTACAATCATGTACAATTCAAACATTCCATCCGATACAGAAGTGCCATCCACAGCAAAGCTGATCAAATCGACCATCATAGCGGCAGTTACGGCAGGTATTTTACTTATCACTGTGGTGATGCCAGCCGAATACGGCATTGACCCTACAGGCGCGGGTAAAGCGCTTGGCCTAACTCGTATGGGAGAGATTAAAACCTCTCTCGCAATAGAAGCTTCGGAGGATGCCGCGATGGATAAGCAAGCCGTCACCGTGGTTAAAAGCGTTTCTGAGCCCACGCCTGTCCCAGATCCTGTCGTCGAGATTAAAACCCATGAAATGAGCATTACTCTTGCACCTGATGAAGGTACAGAAATTAAAGTTGTCATGAAAAAAGGTGCGAAGGTTGATTACGTATGGGAGACCAACGGCGGCAAAGCAAACTTTGATGTTCATGGGGATAGCAAGGATCTGAAAATTAATTACCACAACTATTACAAAGGCTCTGATCAAAAACGTGAAGGCTCTTTAGTCGCTGAATTTGAAGGTTCTCATGGCTGGTTTTGGCGGAACCGTACAAAAGAGCCTTTGACAATCACCATCAAAACGAATGGTGAATATTCATCGATCAAGAGGTACTAAATTTAAAAAAGGAGACGATCATCCTTTTATTGCACTTAAAGCTGGTATAGCCGCATTTGTAATTGTGTTTGCGTCTTAGCTAGCAGGTAAAAATCATGAACTGGCAGGGTTTACAACAGCCCTGCCACTTCTTCCCCTTATGGACACTGCCCTCCTTCTTTGTAGCCACTGACGACAGCATGAAGCAGCCCTACAAATGCTCCTAAGGCAAAAACCAGGTATGGCCAACCTCCATATACCATTTCTACTTCAGTCATTCTTGTACCCTATTAATAATAGTTTTTGTTCTAGTGTCATATTCGTAATCTGTTATTTCACCACTTATAAGGAAGTGAACAGCTTGTTCTATAACTTCTATAGGAGCTATAAACCACTCTCTTGGTGTGTGGCGCTTCCCCTTCTGATCATATACATCAATATTTAAACAAGAGTTGCCGAAAAATTGTTGTAGCAACTGTTCTAATTTATGAGGGTTCATATTGAAGCACTTATAAGCTGTAACAATATTTACGGGGCTCATAAGGTATGTGGCTTCATTCTCTGCATTTTTAATACGCTCTTCGATAGAGAGCTTCGTGTAGCCGATCTTGTAGAGGTCCTTTATGGACGCGATTTCCGGATCTGCGCTTTTAGAGCGCAGGATATAGATTGAACCGCTTTCTTTATCTTTTTCAGTTACGTTCTCTAGTTCAGATAACAGCATATCTTCATGCTCTAAAACGCGGCGGCCATCTTTGTAAAGTTCTGCTGATAATGAGCGCAAAAGCATATCCGACTCTGTTCCATTCTCAAATATGCACCTCAGCCTAGCATTCACTTTTCCTTTGACGTTCTCGCGTTCGCCAATATCAGCAACATATAGCAAAACACCCTTAAGGATAAAAAACAGTCCCTTATCAATTTGCTGTTCTTTCGCAAATGGCCATAGCTTTCTTTTTTCTGCTTCTAAATCAGAGTGGCATTGTTTGAATAAATGCTCAAACTCACCAAAATCTTTACATTTTTTACGCTTAGCAACATATCCCGGCATTGTCGTTTCTTTAGGAAGGCGAGATGTATCAAAAATATTTAAGGCATCATCATCTAGGATGCCAAGCGCATCATCAGCAAAAATATCATCTATAGAATTGATCTCTATTTCAGGTACAGCTAGTAGACCATGCTCATCATGCGGCAACAGCGCCTCACGTTTTAACGGATTCTTGCGTAAGCCCTGTAAGCGTGAATACAGACTATGCTCTTGAATATCCCCATTTGCTTGAGGCTCTCGTCCTTTGTGCATATAAAACTCATTGATTTCCTGAAAAGAAGCGAGCAAACGTTCATCAGCACTAGCAACCGTTGAGGCCTTGGGCTTCTCATCTAAAAGCCCAAGCGGATCGTTTTCGAGTATATCCTGTAAACGTTCTTTAAACTGCACTTGCTGCTTGCTCTCTCTTACGTTTGTTCAAGTAAATGATCGCTTCTGCCATACGGCGCTCATCAAAATCGTGAGAGTTGATGTCCGGCTTGCGGCTGTGCTTCTTCATAAATTCACCAACCTGCTTATAACGAAGCACCGCCTCATCATCGGTCATGTTAATTCTGGTGACTTCGATAGCTTCTTGAATTACGCGGAAGACCTTTTTATCAACGGACTTAGATAATATCTCATAGGCTTGTTGAAACGGATTAATTTTATCAATCAAATCAATGGCCAGCTCATCAATATTAATGAATTTGCTTGCTGTGCGCAGGAAGCGCTTATCACCATTTTGTTCAATGACGCCACCCTTTACGACAGAGTCCACCACGACATGCTGGCGCACCTCTTCGATCTGTTCTTCAGAAAGATCCGGGTAGTTCATACGAATGACTTTTGGGATCATCACTTGGTTAACGACCTCAGGATCAAAATCCATTGTCATGGTTTTTTGAATATCTCGGTCTTGGAGTATGCTTACCTTTAAGTCCTGGAGGTCATCTTCAACAATCTGCTTAACGCGGTTAGAGCTTGGCTCTTTTAGTCCAAGAACATCAATAGTTCCTGCTTTATGAGGTGCGTCATCATTCAAGCGCTTGGTTTTAAACTTGAAATTTGGCGCTAAAACTTGTTCCATCAGCAAAGAGCATGTAATGGCTTTAAGCATGTTATTCACGGCCAGTGTCACCTGATCATCTGCAGCGTCCGGCTGCGCGATAAGGTTTGTAAACTGCGCATGAGATTTATTACTGCTGTCACGAGTACAACGCCCGATAATCTGAATAACTTCGGTCAGTGATCCTCGGTAACCAATTGTAAGGGCGTGTTCACAATATGGCCAGTCAAAGCCTTCCTTGGCCATACCCAGTGCAATAATGATGTCCATATCATCAACGCTATCTACCTCGCGCAAATAAGCCACAATACGGTCGCGATGTAGCGGCTGGTCATCAACCAAATTAGCGACTTTAAGCTCCTTACCATCGCTGTGGCGTTTTACAAAAACAACACCGGTTTCTTCGTCTTGATATTCAACATCACCAATTTGCTGAAGGATCGTGTCTACGGCTTCATATTTGTCCATATAACCGGCTTCACCAGAGTTAACATTTGGGATATGGACTATGGTTTTCTTATCTGTATCCAGCACCTCATTAATCGCAGAAGTGTAATTTCCTTGATAAAAATGATAGCCAATGCCCAGCGTTTTTAGGTGCGTATAGCCATTGAGCTGTTGGTAGTAATTATATGTAACCTTGCTAAATTTAGCTTCATCATCCGGTGACAATACTGGCACGCTGTCGCCGCGGAAATATGAACCCGTCATTGCTACAATATGAACATCAGATTTTGCCATCACGGAGCGGAGCAACTCACCGAGCCTGTTTTCACCATCAGCAGATACATGATGAAATTCATCAATAGCCAAGACAGCCTCATTGAATTTTGATTCATCAAGCGTTTCAAATGCAAAGCGGAGGGTCGCATGCGTGCAGATTAACAAAGGCTCATCATTATCCATGAACTCATGGAATGTATCGACTTTGCTTTTGCTGCTATCACCGCCGGGGGTGCAAAGATTAAACTTCGGGTTTGGTTCCCAATTGGCAAAGAAGCCATACTCCATCAAATCAGTTTTGCCGAATGAGCCGCCAATAGAGCGTTCCGGCACAGCTACTATCGCTTTCTTCAAACCCTGCTTATGAATTTTATCTAATGCAATAAACATTAGCGCGCGCGATTTCCCGGATGCGGGCGGTGCTTTTAGGAGCAGGTATTGAGAATCTCGCCGTTCATAAGCTCGGGCCTGCATATCACGCATTCCAAGTTCATTTGTATTGGTGCTTTTTCCCGTTTGGGCATATGTCATATCAACTAGATTAGGCATCTTATTCCTTAGCTTTTTAAACTGGTCGAATTCGACCTATTTAGAATTATTATCACTTGGTGAGGACTCGGCACCCTCATTTTCTTGCGAAACATTTTCGCTTACGACTGTTTGCGGAGGCACAAACGATTTTTGCTCTTCAACTACGGCTTTTGGTGGCGTAAAAGAATTTTGTATTTCTTTGCCAGTAGGCGCCTCAACCATTTTTTGTGTTTGGTTTTGAGGTTTTGGATCATCAGACATATTTTTCTCCTTGGTTAAAATGTTAATAAATAATGACAATATGATGAATGCCAAAGAAAGCATGAATATTCGTTCTCGCCAAATATCAAACCCGCGCGCTTTATCAAATAAAGCAATGCCTTCTTTTTGTTTTTGTTCATCATTTTTGGACAAAGATAAATCACATCCGTCACGAGCGTATTTTAAAGAGACAACCTGCAATATGATTACGGTGATAAACCCGAATAGAGCGGTGATTAAAATCCATTGAGCATATACTGTAATTTCATACTCCCAAGCTCCAGCAAATAATAATGGAATTGCCAAAGATGAGGTTGTGAATATCGCTTTATTTAAGAAGTTTTGATTTTCTTTGTATAGCTCAATGAGCATGTCTCGATAATCGTTCTTCTGCTTTTGATCCTCCTCACTCATTACGCCCTCCATTTATTCTTTCTCGGCCATACCCCTATTGGTTTTGAGGCTATGATTTATCCTTATTAATTTTAATTCTATTCATAATTTCTTTTTTATTCATAGAGTGGATTATTCCCATATATAGAAATCCATTCTTAGCCATGGTTTCAATTTTCTCATTTTGAATTGCTTGCCCCATCCATTGTTCACCAGGTTGAATGACCTTAGGAATACTGTGTTCATTAATTATGAATGATTGCATGTTTCTATTAAGAATTTTATCAATTCTGTTGTTCCAGTAATACATCAAGCAATGAGTAATTGTCGTTTGTGTATTACCCTTATTTGTAACTGTAATATTGACGTATGTTTTATCATCCGAAGAGGGCATAAAAACCATGTTTGGTGCGCACTTAACTGTAACCTCATTCTTTTTTAGCCATTTCATAAACTCCCATATGGCTATCAATGTCGAAAGCATTGCTGCGTAGAGCGCTACGAAATCCAATTGCCCGCTGACAGAAAAGCCTATATCCATCATAACTCTCCTGATTTTTCTTTTTCGATCATTTCTTCGTAGAGTTTGAAGAGGTGTTCGAGACGTTGTTCGTCATTTTCGAAGGGTTTGGAGCGGTAGCATTGTTCAACGGCTAGGTCGAGGGCGTGGTGAGCGGCGCGCAGATCATCCGGCATTTTATCGGGATCATATAGCTCCGCTAGCGTTTTTTCCGAATACTCTTCCCGCGCGGCAATGACGGCGTAGGCATGGGATGTGATTGCTTCTTTTTGTGATTCAGAAATATCAGGTACAGGGAATGTATTATAACAAAGACCTGCATTGTATCTGTAATCTGTTTTTAGCTTTCCGCCGACAAGCTTAACCCAGGCCATATGGATTCTAGAGTTGAGTATGGCAAAAACAAATGGTTCTGGATCGAAAATAACTTGAGCAGAATTTATGATAATCGTTTCCTTATCTACAAATCCCATAGGGATATACTCGCGTCGTTGAGAAGAAACGACAGGAAGAACTATCTGTGATTGTTTTGCTCTATTAACCCATCGAAACTGAAATGGTCTATCCATGCAGCTCTTAGCATTCATTCCACCTTTCTCTCTATAGGCTCTAACTTTTTCTATTCGCTCATTTATGCCCTCAACCTCTATTGCCTCGCTTAACTCGCTTGGCTCAATCCAAAGACACCACCTATAAAACCCTTTAATTAATTCATTTGAACCTACAATTTTTTTGAAAAACTTTTCTGAATTCGGGTGCTGTTTTACAAACTCTGACTTTTCTTCTTCAAGAAAAGTCAGATGGCCACAATCATACGCCTCATTTCCTATCTGTAATCGAGGTAAGGCGGATAAAACATTTGCCCTATTTTTAATAAAAACTGTCCTACCGTCATAAAGGTATGGATTAATTCTTTTAGCTTCTTTTTTACGATTATTTTCAAATAAATATTTTTTCTGAGAATTTGCCTTCCGTATACCAACAATGGAGCAAGTGACTCCCGCTTTATTTTTAGCATTGTTCGACCAAAGAAAGTTCTTATGTGCGAAGTAGATTTCAGCTCCCGTCTCTAATACATATGGCCATAAGAGGGGAACCTGAGTCCCTTGAAATAAAGAGTTGGTTGATACAAATGAAAACCTGGAGTCTTTGTCTATATATTGAGAAGCTTTAATAAACCAACAGGCTATATAATCTAAGCTTTTGGTCGTAGATATCCCATCAAGGACATACTTGAGGTCTTCTTTCTCTTGATCTGATTGGTTTTTTGAACCTTTATATGGTGGATTTCCTAGTACATAAACTTCATATCCGTCACTCTTTGGGCAAACATCCTCCCAAAGGATGCGCGTGGCATTACCGCGCACAATATTACCGCCTTCTTTCAACGGCAATGACGGCTTGGTCTGTCCAAAAACTTCTTCAAACAGCACATTCATTTGGTGTTCTGCCAACCATAGAGATAGAATAGCCACTTCATGCGCAAAGTCATCTAGCTCGATGCCGTAGAATTGCGACAAACGAATGCCTGACATCACGGATGTTCTATCGCCGGCCCATGATGGGCTGATCTCAACCAGTTGTTCAAAGATATCCATCTCCAAAGCGCGGAGCTCTTTATAGGCAATAATTAGGAAGTTTCCGGATCCACAAGCGGGATCAAAAATCCGCAGATGATATATGCGTTTTAACAGCGCCTTGAGCTTGCTTTCATTATCCTGGTGTTTTTCGAACTCTTCACGTAGCTCATTAAGAAAGAGCGGCTCAATCACCTTCATGATATTGGGCACAGATGTATAATGCATGCCCATACCGCTACGCTGGTCTTTATGTACCACCGCCTGAATCATGGATCCGAAAATATCGGGGTTAATCGCGGCCCAGTCTAGTTCTCCGCAATCAATGATCATCTTGCGGGAGCGTGCACTGAATTTCGGCGCGTTATATTCATCGCCAAACAGACCGCCATTTACGTACTTAAATACGCGCAAATATTCGGGGTATTTGTCCCATTGGTTTTCTGGAGTATTAAGGACTTCGAAAACTTTATTGAGATGCTCATCAAGATCGCTGCCGTCGGGCTGTGTATTTGAGTTTATGGAGTTTGTGAAAACATTACCGTCGAAGATGCTCGTATCCTCGGCAAAAAAGCAAAACAGTAAGCGGGATAGAAAAACATTAAGCTCGTGCAACTCTTCTTCATTGGTAGCGGGATTGTCTTTGAGGATTTCATCGTAAAGCTTCGCCATTTTTTCGGCGGCTTTGACGTCGGCGATATTCTCATCTTTATTCTGGTATTTTTCGCGCCCAGCCCATGGCCCGAAGAAGTCTGGGTGCTTAGGTAGTTTATTGATTTCGATATCTAACGTATCCTGCGTCTTTGTATCAACGGCGAGAATTGTCTTATAATTCGTTACAATAATAAATCGTGGGTCATGGCGCATCGTCGCTGTATCGTGGCGTAATTCATCGATAACAGAATGCAAATTGTCATTATCTGCAGATTGAAAGAACATTTTTTTCTTTAAGATAATTTGGTCATCGCGCTTAGAGAGGTTGCGCTTGCCTTTTTTTAGCAGGGTAATCGTGTTTTTAGGCTGGCCATATGCCAGCAAAAGGTCATAAATAAACTCTTCTCTCGAAAAGCTATCGATCAAACTTTCTAAATTCTTTTCAATCTCAGATATATTCATTACAGCTACCAACGTCATTCAACAAAGCGCATTATACTTTAAGTTATGTTTTAAACAAGAAGGAATACTATTGCTTGCCATAGAGCTTGGCGGCTTTCTCCCCTATTCTTCTATATTCTGATAAGCCTCTCCCTTATGCAACATCTTTATTTGGTCTCACAGGTGCTGACGGGGAACAAGATAGATATTCAAACAAGGTCTTCGCTTCGGTTAGTGTGTTTGCATGGCTTTGAAATTCACCTTCGATGTTTATCTCTTTAATTCTATACATGTAACCCTCCAACATTAGGTTTGTGTCTGTTTCTGTTGGGGAGAGATAAAGAGTATGAGCGAAGGCTTATCAAAAGAGAAAAATAGGAACAACTGTACCGCATTTTTATTGAGAAGGCAGAGCTCCCTACTCTTCACTTCAGCATATAAAGAAATAGCCGCAAACCCTATTGAGGTTCACGGCCATGTTAATTAATTTGTCTGGGTATTATAATGTTATTTCTTCCTGATCGGGATAACGAAACTAGCAGGATACTCTCTATGCTTGTCAGTAATAGCATCTGTAATTCCAAAATCTAGGAAGACTGCGCTGGCAACAATTTTACCGCCCATGGTGCTAGGAACAGAGGTCGCTGTGGTTCGCCCGTCTTCTGTCTCGCAGTTTAATTGAAGGTTGTCGTCGCTCCTTCTAACCATAGGACTACCAGGGATGTCTGCCGAAATTGACATACGTTTGTTTGTTATTTGGCAAGATCCATTGCTGCCATCACTAAAAGATATTGCCATAGGCACATAGGCATCGTTCGTTATCGACGCGCAAGATGACAATAGAAAAATGCTGAATAAGCTTATAATTGATAGGGAGGTACGCATATTATTATCCTTATTAATTCTAAAGTATTAGTATGTATTCTTCTACCTAATTAATACCAAAAACAAAACTACCGCAAGGTTCAATGTTAAACCTTGCGGTAGTTTTGTTTTATTGAGTAGAGCCCGAACGGCTAAAAAGTATAACTAAATGAGGTTATATGGTGCAGGGTCTTTACTGCAGCCTACCCAAATAACTTCTGCCAGAAGGATTTGTTCTTTTCTTCTTCAAGCGCTTTCTTAAGGAGCTGGTTCTGGCGGAGAATTTTGTGCGCCCTGCCCTGCTCTTCTTTGATTTTTTCTTCTTGATTGGCGACGCGTGACTCAACAGCTGAGATAGCGGCTTGCCATTGGTTGTTATCGCCAGACTTATCTTCTAGAAGCAATGTTGCCTTGTTGTGGCCTTCTTGTGCCAGTTTCAGGCTGTCTTGTAGGTTTTCGATTTGGTCTTCATAGATTCTTGTTTGCTTGGCGTGGTGCTTCTCTAGCATCTCTATTTTGTCATCGGCGCTTTCTGCCTTCGCTTTGATCTCTAAATAACGGGCACGCCACTCCTGACTGTCAGCTTCTGACGGTGGTTGACTGTTGCTGACAGCGCTTTCTTTCTCTAGATCCTCAAGAGTTTTTACGACTTCGTAGACTCTGGAGAGCTCAGCGACGTCAATTACCTTATGGTTTTTATTGTTAAGAGTATAAGACAGGCTGCCATCTTTCGTGGCGCTATTAATGGTCTCCCTACTCTTTCCTGTTAATGCCGCGGCTTCTCGAACTGTGACTTTTGACATCTGACGCTCCTTAAATGTTGTTTCTGATCGCTATCTTACAGCACCTGACTGCAAATATGAAGCCCGTATTTGCTATATTCTGACGTCAGCCACAGCAATAATCAGACAGGGTGACTGACAAGTCTTTGTCAGCGGCTGACTGTCAGGCTGTCAGGTTGCCAGTAACGGCGGGGTGCGCCCTGTTTTTAGCGCAGTCAGGCCGTGTCAAGTTGATTGACTGTCTGACATCTGGTATAGTCAGGTTATCTTGATTCTTAATCTAAGAGTCTAAATGTCTACAAATTTTCTATGGAGGAGCATTTCGCCTTCTTAAGAAAGCCATAAATAAAAAACCACGGCGGGAACCGTGGCTTTTTTAGAAGCAATATAAGATACCGCCTTGATTTACTAGGTCTCATTATATCGCTCTACCGAATCAGGTGCAAGTCCAATGTGACTCGGCAGAGTCTTTTTGCATCCTTATTCACAGGCTTTCTCGGTGGCGATGCAAAGGAGTATAAATGCAGCATATTGAGACCTATATCCCGTCAAATAGAGCAGGGGGCCGAATAAGCTCTCAGCGTTTTCGTGAAAGCTTCGACCAGAAGGTTGAGGAAACGGTAAACCGCTATGATCTTCTTCTCTTGGTCAAACGCGTTGGCAAACAAGCCGGCTTCACACCCAGAATGATCCAGCTTCTCGATTACTATATCAACTTCACTAGAGATATAGATTGGGAAGAGGGCGGTCAGCCGATCGTTTATCAGTCTCTTTCAAAGACAGCTTTAGATATGGGCGTTAATGAACGCCAAATCCAAAAATTAGAGAAAGCCTTATTCGAAGTCGGGGCGATTACCTGGAAAGATAGCGGCAACCATAAACGCTATGGCCAGCGCCATGATAAAACCGGCGAGATTATCTACGCTTACGGCGTAGATCTCACGCCTCTCGCTGAAATGAAAGCTGATCTAGAGAGTAAGCTGCAAGATAAACTCCTCTATGATCAAGCCTGGATGGAAACAAAACGTCAAATCTCTTACTACAGAAGCCAAATCCGCGCGTGCGTTGCAGAAGCTTATGAGAAAGAAGACGAAAGAGCAGGGCAGTGGGCGCTTTCTTATGACGATATCGCCGTTCAGATCCGTACGAACATCAAGCTCCCTCAGCTGATAGAGATGCTAAAAGCACATAAGTCACTTCACGGCACAATATCAGAGGGCTTAACTAAGTATGATGTCGTAAAAGAAACAAAAGAAAGCACATGCAGCAATGTCCAAAAGGACGCTCACTACAAATACCCTAAAAATAAACAATCTAATAAATTAGATACTCGTAAGGCTGAGCCTTCTAAGTTTTCCGACAAGAGTAGTAATGAAAATAGAGAAGATGAGCAGAGTAGGGAGCAAACATCACAGAATGCAGTTCAGAGCTCTGGTCTTCAGCACATAACGCTCAAACAAGCGCTTAGTGCTTCATCGGATAGGTTCCAAGAATACTTACCGTTTGAGGATAGGGAGGTGAGTTGGTCTGATTTCATTGATGCTGCTTATCGATTGAAGGGTGAGTTGGGCATTTCTCAGAATAGCTGGGCTAATGCTTGTGTAACGCTAGGAAGAACAGGGGGAGCGATCTGCGTGTTGTTAACGGATCAAGCCTCACAGCGTGAGTTTAACCGCGCAGAGAAGCCTGCTGGATATTTTAATGCGATGATTGAGCGTGGTAAATCTGGTACATTGAATCTGCATAATTCCATCTTTGGAATTCTTAAAAACTGTACAACCAGCATTTAGTGCAGACCTTAGAAAGGGTTTCTTTATGGACACGGAGAAAATAAAATTGGACGCTCTACAGCAGCTAGAAAGACAAGTGCTGCAGGCCCAGAAATCAGATCTTGCTCAGCCATTAACGTTGACGTTTTTATACGATGACCATGATAAGGTTGTTGCCCGCATTAAGGGGTGGGTAAAGGAAAAGAAGTACAGCGCTTATATCTACGTTTTTCGTTTAGAAGATAATTCGATGATTCCAGAATGCTCTATGCTTTTTAATAATGCGAAGGAAGAGGCCAAGAGTAAAGATATAAAGAGAGCATACGCTAAAGATAATAAGGACAATAAATTAAAGCATAGGGCTCTTTATGTGGGAAGCTCAAAGAGTATAGTTTCTAGAGTAAGGCAGCACCTTGGCTTGGTCTCTAAATCAACATATTCTATGCAGATGAGTACGTGGTTAAAGAACACAGATATAAACGTTATCCTTGATATTTATCCTTGTGCTTTTGAAGATCAATTCACCCTTCAACTGTTTGAAGACACTATATGGGATAGCTATGCGCCGGCCTTGGGTAAAAAAGGCGGCCGATAACGTCCTTCGCTTTAAGTAATAATTAAATACGCCCGTGATAACTTAGAGATTGATTTAGGTTAATAGCGCACTTACTCAAACTAAAGTTTGAAGTGCTTCTTCGGATCGGTGGCAGGGCGCGAGCCCTTATATATCGCTGGTTCGTGGGCGAACGGGGAAAAGGATTAGCATCCTTGGCGATATATCATTGTTCAGTCAAAACACTTTCACGGAGTAAAGGCCACTCGGCCGTGGCCGCCGCTGCTTACAGAGCTGGGGCTCTGCTCATAGATGAGCGCAGCGGACAAACACATCACTACCTTAACCGGAAAGGTGTGGTTGATGCGTTTATACTCCTCCCTGAAAGTGCTCCTGATCATCTCAATGACCGATCCTCTTTGTGGAATGCAGCAGAGCAGGCCGATAATCGGAAAAATTCACGGACCGCCCGTGAACTCGTCCTTGCCTTGCCGCATGAGTTATCTTCCGAGACCAGGCGTGATTTAACAGCTGATATGGCTGGATGGCTCACGCAGCGCTATGGCGTTGCCGTGGATAGTGCCATCCATGAACCCATTG
>DELD01000035.1 GCA_002354205.1 Micavibrio sp. UBA2705
GCCAAAAGGCCGCGCGCAAAGGTTTCTAAAAGCGGTAGCGCCGCGGGGATGTTATAAACATTGGCTGTGCTTGGCGGGTTATCCTGCAGCATTTTGGCCCTCCCGATAATGGGCGTCAACGCGCTGTAAATCTTCCGGTGTGCTAATGTGATGCCAAAGCCCTTCGTAGTTCGCGGCATAAAGGCGATCATTTTCCTCCGCCTTATCCATCAACTCAAGGAAAGAGAAATAACCATCAGGGCTTTGCTCAAAAACGCGCGGGTGGCAAATGCGGATACCTGTAAACATGTGGCTGCCGCTTTTGTCTAAGCTGCGCTGCGCCTTGCCATTAGCGTCAATTGTGTAATCCCCATTTATCTCGTTGGCTTCAAAATCTTTGCAATCCATACAGAGTAAAAGAATATCCATTTTACTGGAATCCCATAGCGTCGCAAGTTGGCTCAATGCGGCCTTGTGGCTCTCCCTTGGGTCTTGCCACAACGCATCCCCATTAATAATGTAAAACGCTTCATCGCCAAAATGATGCAGGGCTTTTTTTATGCCGCCGCCAGTCTCTAAGCGTTCATCTTCATGGGAAATAATGATTTTTGCGCTATCAATTGTCTTTAAATGATTTTGCAGTATCTCAGCGCAATATGATGTGTTAACGACAATCTCGCATACGCCGTGGGCGACAAGCTCAGCAATCGCATAATCAATAATCGGCTGACCGTTCACAGGGACCATGGGTTTTGGCATTGTGTCGGTATAAGGGCGCAGGCGTGAGCCTAATCCCGCGGCGAGTATGAAAGCTTTTTCTATCATCATTTAGTGATACTGGAGCGCCGGTCTGTGGTCAATCCGCTATTGTGAAAATACGGCTGTTTTCCGCATCTGATGCGCCTCCATCGGGGGTGATGTTTATGCGCATCGCATTTTTCGGCGTATATGCGCCAAGGCGCTCAGGCCATTCTATCAAACAGATATGCTCTGCAGTTGCATCTTCCCAATCAAGCTCCCAAATTTCATCGGGGCTTTCTAGGCGGTAAAGGTCAAAATGCCAAATCTCGCCTTTGGGGGTATCGTAACTTTGCACCAAGGTAAATGTCGGGCTTGGCACTTCCATCTCGGCCTCGCCTGCGAGGTGGCGAATAAAGGCGCGGGCAAAGCTGCTTTTGCCCATGCCAAGCGTGCCTTCAAGCAAAATGACGCGCGGCGGGCTTGTGCTGTCGGCAATTTCACGGGCAAGCGCCTCGGTTTCCTTTAAGCTATGGACATTAACGCTGCGCATTACTATATTTACTCCGCATATAAATTTTATTCGCCGCCGCGCATTTGGCGCACGGCTATTTAGAAAGATACCATGACAGAGCAAAAAGTCATCAAAGATGTTGCAATAATTGGCGCAGGCCCTGTTGGCCTGTTTGCGGTGTTTGAATGCGGGATGCTCGGCTTTAGCGCCCATGTCATTGATGCGCTGCCTGAAATTGGCGGGCAATGCACCGCGCTTTATCCTGAAAAGCCGATTT
Organism: Micavibrio sp. UBA2705; assembly: GCA_002354205.1. GTDB lineage: Bacteria > Pseudomonadota > Alphaproteobacteria > Micavibrionales > Micavibrionaceae > UBA2705. Next base: position 1,509 of record DELD01000035.1, read on the forward strand.
ATGATATACCGGGTTTTCCGTCCGTGCAGGCCGAAGATTTAATCCATAATTTAGAACAGCAAGCCGCGCCGTTTGCCCCCGAATATCATTTGGCACAGCACGTTCAAAATGTTGCGCGTGAAGGCGATATATGGCGCATTGAAACATCAAAGCAAAGCGCGCTTTATGCACGCGCCATCATCATTGCCGCTGGCGCGGGCGCATTTGGTCCGAACCGTCCGCCATTAACAGGCCTCGAAGAATATGAAGAACATTCTGTCTTTTATGCCGTGCGTAATAAAGAGCGTTTTCGTGATGCGCATATTGTCATTGGCGGCGGCGGCGATAGCGCGATTGACTGGGTGCTTTCATTGGTCGGTATCGCGGCGCATATAACATTGGTTCATCGCCGTGATAAATTTCGCGCTGCGCCTGATATGGTCGCAAAGGTCAAAGCGCTCGCCGAGCAAGGCAAAATCACCCTCGCTACCCCCTATCAATTAAAGGGGCTAGAAGGCGCAAGCGGTAAGTTAAGCGGCGTGATAATCGCTGATTTAGAAGGTGTGCAAAAAACAATAGCGGCGGATTATTTGTTGCCGTTCTATGGCCTTGCCACGGATCTCAGTATTGTCAGTAAGTGGGGGGTAGATGTTGAGCATCACCATATCTGCGTTAATCCACGCAATGCGCTGACGAATATTGATGGCATTTATGCGATTGGTGATGTTGCGACATATGAAGACAAGCTCAAGCTCATCCTCACAGGGTTCGCCGAAGCGGCGCAGGCCGCGCATAGTATATATAAGCAATTAAAGCCAGATACGCCGCTGCATTTTGAATATTCGACAACAAAAGGCGTGCCTTAAAGCCCCCGCAGTTTAGCGGATCAAGCGATATGTCACGCAAGGCAAAGGTTTAGTTGTGCCATCGGGCAGGGTTGAGGTGCCTGATTTTGCTATGCCTGTAATTTGATAGGGCTCTCCGTCACTTAAAATCTGTACGGCTTTTTCTAAATCTTTTTGCGTGATTGGTTTTAGCTTCCCATATGCTTCTGCGGCGTGATGTGCTAAATACTCGGCTTGTTCTGGCGTTCTTGGAACAAGCAAAGGCGCCGTGCAGGCAGTGAAGCTGTTTGACAGCTCATCGGAATTATCATTCGTTAAACTATATATTGCGGCGCTTGATGCGGCAATAAAAGCGATGCCTAAATAGGCGCTGCGTGTATTCATTATTTATCCTCCCATTTATTATTTGCTGATAATAGGTGTTTTTAATTTTTATGTCAATATTTGTTTGACATAAATATAAGTTTGTGCTAATTAAAAGCGCCATGAAGTTAAAACGTGTATTTGATATTGCTACAAGCGCGGCCTTAGCCGCTTTATCACTCCCTATCTTGGCGGGGGCGTACGCTGCCATGGCACTTTCTTTGCGTGAAAACCCGATTTATAAACAGCGCCGTATCGGTCTCAATGGGCAAGACTTTACCATCTATAAAATTAAATCTATGCGTAATGATTTTGACTTAGATGGCAATGCTTTACCTGATCGTGAGCGCATTACAAGAATGGGCAAAATATTGCGCGCCAGTAAAATTGATGAATTGCCGCAGTTTTTTAACGTGCTTGCAGGGGATATGAGCATCGTTGGCCCGCGCCCCGCGCCGCGATATATGGATGCACTCGCTAATGATCCTCTGCGCCATAGCGTTAAACCTGGCCTTACCGGTATTGCGCAGCTGGCCTGTCAGGGGAAGCTGACGGATGAAGAGATACTCGCCTATGACCACCAATATGTAGCGCAGCAAGGCTTTCGTAAAGATTTGCAGATCATTGCGCAGACCCCTGTGACGATCATCAAAAATCTCCGCGCCCCAACATATCGCGAAACAGGGCAGGAACATAAGCTGTAAGAGCCGTTAAGATTAAGCTGAGTGCATAATTACATCCAAGAAATCATCACCATAACGCCCAAGTTTTGATGAGCCTACCCCAGGGATTAAGGAGAGATCGGTTGGTGTTTGCGGCTTAATTTTTGCCATATGGATCAGCGTTTTATCATGGAAAATAACATAAGGCGGTATGTTTTGCGCCTTGGCAAGCTCGGCGCGTTTTGCACGCAGCGCTTCAAATATGCTCTGATCTTGCTCTGATGTAAGCATACGTTCTATCATGCCTGCCGACTTTTCAGAGCGTGATGATCTCACAGATTTATCAACCCGCAATGCGATCTCTTGTTTTTGTTTAATAAAGGCCGCGCCTTCTGGCGTGATTTTTAAAGAGCTATATGATTCCATATCAACACTTAACAGGCCGTGGGCGTGAAGCTGACGGAAAATGGATTGCCATTCTTTATTGCTATGCTCTTCGCCTTTTTTCCAAATGTTGAGCTTATCATGACCAAAGCGTTTGGTTTGTTCCGTATCTTTGCCGAGTAGGACGTTGATTGTGTGCGCTACGCCAAAGCGCTGGCCTGTGCGGTAAACGGCAGAAAGTGCTTTTTGCGCGGCTAATGTGCCATCAAAACTCTCTGGTGGAGTTTTGCAAATGTCGCAATTATCGCAAGGCTCTAAATCATCCCCAAAATAATTCAGCAAAATTTGACGGCGGCAGCGCAAAGCTTCGCAGTAACCAAGTAATGCCGAGAGCTTTTGTTTTTCGACATATTTTTGTTCTTGCGTCGCGTTTGAGCTTTCAATCATCGCACTTCTTAAGGCAACATCTTGCATGCCGTAAGTCATCCATGCTTGCGCGGGGAGGCCATCGCGCCCTGCGCGCCCTGTTTCCTGATAATAAGATTCAATGTTGGATGGCAGGTCTAAATGTGCAACAAAGCGTACGTCAGGTTTGTTTATGCCCATGCCAAAGGCGATTGTCGCCACGACAATGACTTGTTCTTCTTTTAAAAAACGTTCCTGCGTTGTTGCGCGCGCCGCATCGCTTAAGCCCGCATGATAAGGCATGGCGTGATAGCCTTGTTCTTTTAGCCATTCGGCTGTTTGTTCAACCTTTTTACGTGACAGGCAGTATATAATGCCGCTATCCCGCGCGTGGTGGGTTGAAATAAAGCGCTCTAAATCTTTTTTAGGATTACTTTTTGGTGTGACAATATATTTAATGTTGGGGCGGTCAAAGCCGCTGATAAAGGTGGCATCCTCATCAATGGACAAAACGCCCAAGATGTCCTTGCGTGTACGCTCATCCGCCGTGGCGGTAAGCGCAATGCGCGGAACGTGAACAAAACGCGCTGCTAAAACTTTAAGTTGTGCGTATTCCGGTCTAAAATCATGCCCCCATTGCGATACACAATGGGCTTCGTCAATGGCGAAAAGGTTGATTTTACACTGGTCTAATATATCAAGGAAGCCATCTGAAAGTAGGCGTTCTGGGGAGACATAAAGTAAATCAATGCCGTCATTATGTAGCTGCGCAATGATCTGGCGGCGCTCTTCAGTCGGCGTGGTTGAGTTTAGTGTGGATGCCCGCACGCCTACTTCTCGCATCTGCATGACTTGGTCTTGCATTAGCGCAATAAGCGGCGAGATAACGATTGTGCAGCCCGCTAAAGCAAGGGCGGGAATTTGATAGCAAAGCGACTTTCCGCCGCCTGTTGGCATAAGAACAAATCCGCTTTTACCGGCTATGACGTGGTCAATAACATTGCCTTGGTTTGAGCGAAAATCGTCATAACCAAAAATATCTTTAAGGATTTTCTGCGGCGCAGCGCCGATTAACTGTGTTTCCATAGCTTTACGTTAAGCCAAGGCGCGGTTGATAGCGATGAAATTCAATTAATGCGCAGCGCTTTTCTGTGGCTAAGTTAAGCGCGGCGTGCGGATCGTTGGGCTATGTTTGTTTGCTGTCTAAAAAATCATCTAGCCATTGCTTGTTGAACTGCGAAGGGAAGGCGCGCTTTGCTTCGCCCCATTGTTCAATCTGTAATATATACTCTTCTTGTGGCATTTCATAAGCGCCAAAACGCATCAAATGGTCAGTGATGAACTGGGCATCGAGCAGCTTATAATCAAAATGTTTTAACAAGGCGCATAAATGCACGAGCGCGACCTTGCTCATATCGCGCTGGGCTGTGAACATGCTCTCACCGCAAAAAATAGCGCCGAGGGTGAGGCCGTAAAGGCCGGCAACTAATGTGTCGTCGCGCCAGACTTCTAAGCTATGGGCGTGGCCGCGCCGGTGCAGGGTCTCAAACCCCTTTTTTATGGGGCGGTTGATCCATGTGTTCTCTCGCCCATCGGCGGGGGTGGCGCAGGCATCAATCACAGCAGGAAAAGCGTGGTCGATTTTGATCTGATAATCATTTTTGTTGATACGTTTTTTTAAGCTTTTGGGAATGTGCAGCGCGTTAATTGGAATAATGCCGCGCATTTTGGGCTCAATAACCATGACTTGTGGGTCGTCAGCGCTTTCAGCCATGGGGAATACGCCTTGGCGGTAAAGCATCATTAATACATCAGCAAAATCTTCGGTCATAATATTGAGTATAGCATGTTTACGCGTATGAGATAAACCGCATCGGCGTATCTTAATGGTCTTCGCCAGCTATAAGGCGTGTACAATACGCAGTATAAGGGCTGTTAGGCAACTTTTCTGACTGCGTCAGCTTGGTCTTGCGCGCTTCTATCATCTTTGTGGTCTATGTCTTCCATCATTTCAATGGTTACAGCTTCGCGGCCTTTAGGTACATCTTTAACCGCCATTTTAATGCGCTGCCCAGGGGTCAATACATCAATGCCATGTTTTTCAAGGCAGGTTTTATGGACAAAAACATCTTTTTGGCCATCATCAGGAATGATAAACCCAAAACCTTTATCAGGCTTGTACCATTTAACAATGCCCTGCATACCATTGAAACCAGATTTTTGGACCAGTTCTTCTGAATTTTCGCCAGGCATAAGGCCGGGGTCGATAAGCGCTTTGACCTTGCGTACCATTGCGCCTTTTTCACCATAGCCAATGTCACATATAAGTAGTGCGCCTTCGCCAATAGTCTCAATTTCGGCCTTTTGTAATGTGGTAATATGTAAGAATGCATCGACATCTTTGTTTGACGGGACAACGAATCCAAAGCCTTTGGGTTGGTTGAACCACTTTAATTTGACTTCAACATCTTCGTCTAAATAATCATCAACTATGTCCGCGCCATACTCCATCGGGTTTTGTCCCATAATGTCGTTGGACCTTTTAACAACTATGACCATCATTGCCTCCCTTGCAAATTAGTCACTAAATAAAATTAGTAAATATAATAAAAATAATTTAGTGCAAAATAGCTAACCTTCTTAATGCGAAGGCTTCTTTACTTAGAGAAATATTAACCACAAATACAACTTAGAGTCTAGGAAATTATGTATATTAGCTATGCGTTATATAGATGGCTCGCATTATGTCATTGTTTTTAATGTGGTATTCAATGCTCTGTGCATACATATTTCGATAAAATTAATAACATTTTCACAGATGTGATAGTATAATAACGAAGTATATTTATATTTTTAAGGCTATAAAACGCAACGCATGCCCTGCTTCTAAATGAGAGTTTCCTTAACATACGGGGCATTTTTGAGGAAGAATTAATGACAGAGAATAACGACAATAAAAACCAAGCTTCCGCACCAAATAAAGATCATCTCTGGATGAAATCTTATCCTGAGCATCTTAACTGGGAAGATCGTATAGAGATTAAACCTATATATGAGATGATGGAAAAAACGCGCGCGGAATATGGTGATCGGCCTGCATTCGATTTTCTAGGAAAAAAATATAAATGGAGCGAAATGGCAGACCTTGCCGACAGGCTTGCACGCGGTTTGCAAAATTTAGGTGTGAGCAAGAACTCTAAAGTCGGTATTTTTCTACCGAACTGTCCGATGTTTGTTGTTGCTTTCTATGCGATTACAAAAATTGGCGCAACGGTGGTGCATTATAATCCGCTTTATTCCAGCAAAGAGCTGCGGCATCAAATTGAAGACAGCCATACAGATTTAATGATTACGGCTGATTTAAAAATGCTGCATGATAAAATGCTGAAAATGCTCTCTTCAACACGTCTTAATCAGCTGATTATCTGTCCGTTTACCGATATGCTGCCATTTCCTAAAAATGTTTTGTTTAAGACATTAAAAAAGGGCGAGCTTGCTAGCGTGCCGAATGATGATCGTCATTTTCCATTAGAAAAAGTACTGCAAAATGATGGTAAGATCCGTCCTGTGAAGATTGACCCTTATAATGATGTTGCGTTGCTGCAATATACAGGGGGAACCACTGGCGTACCTAAAGGCGCGATGCTAACCCACGCGAATATTGTCGCGAATGTGACGCAATGCGTAGAATGGTGTAAGGAAACGCCGCGTGGCAATGGTAAAATGGTTGGCGTATTGCCGTTTTTCCATGTATTTGCCTTAACCGCTGTGATGAATTTTTCTGTCTATGCGGGGTTAGAGATTGTTGCCCTACCGCGGTTTGATTTGAAGCAAACATTGAAATTGATTCATAAACACCGTCCGCAGATTTTCCCCGCTGTACCGGCGATTTATAACGCCATTAATAACTGCGCTGATATCGATAAATATGACTTAACGTCAATTATGTTCTGTATTTCTGGTGGCGCGCCGCTGCCTGTTGAGGTAAAGGCGAATTTTGAAAAACGTACGGGCTGCGTTGTTGTCGAAGGATACGGCCTGACCGAAGCGTCGCCTGTTATATGCGTCAACCCAACCGAAGGGGTAAATAAACCCGGATCAATCGGTATGCCTATGCAAAACACCGATGTCAAATTATGGGACAAAGATAAACCAGGCCAAGAAGTAAAAGCAGGCGAGCGCGGCGAGCTTGTCGCTAAAGGCCCGCAAATTATGAAGGGCTACTGGGAAAACGAAGACGCAACCAAGGACACAATCATTGATGGTTATTTGCGCACAGGCGATATTGCGACCATGGATGAAGATGGCTATTTCTTCATTGTTGATCGTATCAAAGATATGATTATTACCAATGGTTATAATGTCTATCCGCGTAATGTTGAAGATGCGATTTACCAACATCCAAATGTTGAAGAATGTATTGTTGCGGGCTTGCCTGACGAAGATCGCGGTGAGATTATCAAGGCGTGGATCAAACCGAAAGAGGGGCGCAGTATAAGCGAAGAAGATTTGCGCAGCTTCCTTAAAGAGCATTTGTCGCCAATGGAAACGCCGAAATTAATTGAAATTCGTAATGAAGCTTTGCCCAAAACGATGATCGGTAAATTGTCACGCAAAGACATTGTCGCAGAAGAATTGCAGCAACAAGCCGCAGAATAAGAATTGAGTAAAGAATAAGCGCTTAGAAAAACAGCCCCGCATTTGATGCCGAGGCTGTTTTTTATGTCTAAGATATATCTATGCGCGCTTTATACGGGCGTAAAGCCGTGTAGCGATGCTTTGTTACGCAGCATGTCCATATTGATTTTATAAGACTTGTTGCTCAAATCACGATCGCTCCAACCAGCATTAAATACCTCGGCTATATTTTGCTTAACGAGCAGGTCAATACTGACGTTTGCGGCGTTAAGTGCGCCCTCAAGCTTGCCATTGTTAAGGCCTTTTGTGTCGAGAATCTGTGCAGATACGGGCGCACCTGTTTGTTCTTGATGCCATGCATCAATTTGTTCATAGGCTGCGCGCGCAAATAGCGGCGTAAGGTAATAGGTGGATTTGCTCATAACGGCTCCTGTGCATATTTATTATGGAATAAGCACATAACCACGGCGGCGTTAATCTGTCAATATGCCTTACCCACCATAAAGCGCACGCAGGCGCTGCTCAACAATAATTAACATGCCAATATCGACCTTTGCTGAAGCGCGGATTTCTGAGAAAACACGTTCAACAGCAATTGCCTGGCCTTCATGACGGTCAATCCAATCACGAACGCTTTGAATGGTGGCTTTATCTTTTGCTTGTTTTTGTTGATGCTTAATATGGCGCAGAATATGAACGGCTAAACCTGTCTGGCAAGAATAAAGTTGATCGATTAATCCATCTAAGGCCTCCGCATTCCATTTATTGTTCACGGGCAGCATTTTTGCTTGCTGACGCAGCCATTCTAAATGAAAGACCTCACCAATTTGGTAGAAAGTCTGTGCGGCGGCATTAATTTCAGATGTACTGTCCAGCGCAACGCGAATAATATCGCAAGCTGAGCCGAGCGCGGGGATTGCCGCTATATCCTGCGCAATATCTGCGGGCAGCCCGTCAGTGACAAGCTCATTAAAGCGCGCTTCCATGCGTTCTTTCTCATTGTCACTTAGTACTTTATCAAAAGATTGGCGCAGCTCCATAACCCCTAGGCTGAAACTTTTAATATCTGAAGAGACATCCAAAGGCTTACCCAGTTTGGTCAGAAGCCATGTGGTTTCACGCTCGACAAGCTGGACGACAATATCCATTGCTTTGATTTGCGTGTGTGCGGGAACTGTGTTGTCTAGCCCCTCAATGCGCTGCCATAGATCTTGTAGGCCAAAGGCTTCGCGCACGATCAGATAGGCTTTTGCGACTTCTGCTGGTGGCATACCTGTTTTAATAACACGGCTACGTACAAAGTCAGGACCCATACGGTTAATGACGCTGTTCGCGATACGCGTTGCAATAATCTCGCGACGCAGCCTGTGGTGTAAAATTTCTTCCTTATAGTCTTTTTGAATTGGTTTCGGGAAGTAATCAATTACCCAATAAGCAAGCTCTGGTGCATCAAGAAAATCGCTTTCTAGCAGTTTCTGTGTAAAGGCAATCTTTGCATATGATGAGAGTACGCCAAGTTCAGGGCGGGTAAGGCCTTGTCCTGCGCGGCGACGCAAATCAATTTCTTCGACGCTAGGTAGAAACTCTAAGCTGCGCTGCATTGCGCCTGTGCTTTCAAACTCATCAATAAGCGCGGCATGGGCTTGCAAATGCTCCTTCGCCTTATATTCAGTGAGCGAGATTGCCTGCGCTTGTTGGTAGTTATGTTTCAGCACCAAATGCGCAACTTCATCGGTCATTTTGGCCAGTAATGTATTGCGTTTTTTCAGTGTTAAGCTCGTTTTTTCATCTCGCATAACTTCATTAAGCAAGATTTTGATATTTACTTCATGGTCAGAAGAATCCACGCCGCCTGAATTATCAATAAAGTCAGCGTTAATGCGCCCGCCAGCTTGGTCATATTCAATGCGGCCAAGCTGCGTCACGCCAAGGTTTGCACCTTCGCCAATCACGCGTGCACGCACTTCGCTGCCGTTAATACGGATAAGGTCGTTCGCTTTGTCGCTAGCATCGCCGTGACTTTCGCTTCCCGCCTTAATATATGTCCCAATGCCGCCAAACCAAAGTAAGTCTACTTGGGCTTTTAATATGGCTTTCATTAATTCATGCGGGGTCACTTTATCAGCATCGATGCCGAAGGCTTTTTTGATTTGCGGGGTCAGTTCCAATATCTTATCGTCGCGCGAATAAATGCGCCCGCCCTTGGAGAGCAGCTTGGTATTATATTGATCCCAGCCCATTACGCCATCAAACAGGCGTTTGCGTTCTGTGAACGACGTTGCAGGGTCAGGGCTAGGGTCGCAGAAAATATGCAGATGGTTAAATGCGCCTTTCAAACAAATATGTTCAGAAAGCAGCATGCCATTGCCAAAGACATCGCCACCCATATCCCCAACGCCGACGACACTGAAATCTTGGCTTTGTGTGTCATGAGCAAACTCACGGAACAGGCGCTTGACGCTTTCCCATGCGCCGCGCGCTGTAATGCCCATCTTTTTATGGTCATACCCCGCCGAGCCGCCAGAAGCAAAGGCGTCGCCAAGCCAGTGGTCGCGCTCCAATGAAATTTCATTCGCTATATCAGAAAATGTCGCAGTGCCCTTATCGGCAGCAACAACCAAATAAGGATCGTCATTATCGCGGCGCACCACCATTTTTTGTTGTACGACGCGCTTACCAACGCGGTTATCAGTAATGTCGAGCAAGCTGCGGATGAATAATTTGTAACACGCAATGCCTTCGGCAAGATAAGCTTCTCGGCCTCCTTGTTGTGGTGGCTTCTTAAGAACGAAACCGCCTTTAGCGCCCATCGGTACAATAACCGCGTTTTTAACGAGCTGTGCTTTCATTAGGCCAAGTACTTCGGTGCGGAAATCTTCATGGCGGTCAGACCATCTTAGGCCGCCGCGCGCAATAACGTCGCCGCGTAAATGTATACCTTCAAGGCGCGCTGAATAGACAAAAATCTCACGATATGGACGCGGTTCTGGTAAGAACGGGATTTTACGAGAATCAAGCTTTATCGCTACGGTGGGCTTATAGGGCTCGTCTTTTGTTGAAATAAAGAAGTTTGTCCGCAGCGTTGCGTCAATTAATGTGAACATGGCGCGTAAGATGGTGTCATGGTCGTATGAATCAACAGTTTCCATGCTGTGGTCAAAAGCGAGCGCTGCTCCAGCGGCTTTCATCGCCGCATCTTTTTTATTCTTCGGGTCAAGCCAAGCATGGAAAAACTCGCTGAGGTTTTCTGCGATTTTTGGATAGCTCGTCACGGCATTTTCGATATAAGGCTGCGAATAAGAAAAACGTGTTTGTTTTAAGTAACGTACATATGTGCGCAAAATTGTAATGCAGCGCCAGCTCATATTTGAACTGATCAGCAAGCGGTTGAGGGTATCGTTCTCCATCTCGCCGCTCCATATTTTATGCAGCGCTTCTTCAAAACGTGATTTGGCAGCATAAAGCGCTGTTTCTTTAAGCAAAGCAGAGTCTTTCGGCTCCATGGTTAAATCATGGATCCAGTACACTTCGCCCGTGCCGTCTTGCAGTTTCACTTTTACCGGATGTTCGGAAATAATCCGCAGGCCAGCATTTTCCATGATCGGCAGCATATCAGATAGGGCGATGGGGGATTTTTGACTGTAAATTTTAACGCCCCAATGCGGCGCTTTTTCTGTTGCGGGCTGCCAGTATAAATCAACGGCTATGGACTTACCCTGCCGTGCTTCTTCAAGTTTATCTATATCGGATGCGGCATCCATCAAGCTGTAAGAATCGCGATATGATAGTGGGAAGGCTTCGCCATATTTATCGATAAGTTCGACGACATGGGCTTCATCATGCAGCGTGTTTTCCAGCAAGGTATGAGTCAGGCGTTCGCGCCATAATTTACCAATTTCCTGTAATTTGGCTTCAATTGCACAATTGTCAAATTTGGGGGCGTTGCGTTTCTTATGGTGAATTGTATATAAAACGCGGCAAAGTGATGAATCGTCCACTTGCGATGTATAATTGGTACATTCGCCGCCAAGCTCTTTTTCTAGAATGCGCTGGAATTTAAGGCGCATACGCGTTGAATAACGGCTGCGCGGAATATAAACAAGGCATGAGATATAGCGGCCAAAAGGGTCTGTGCGCGTGTAAAGCGCAATGCGCTCGCGTTCTTGCAGGCGTAAGATACTGCGGCAAATTTTGGTGAGTTGTTTAATGTCCGTCTGGAATAACTCATCGCGCGGGTATTTTTCCAAAATATGGCGCAGCGCCTTGTCATTATGCCCGCCCATATTATAACCGGCTGTGTTAATAACAGTGTCGGCTTTTAGGCGCAGATAAGGGATGCTTTGAATACTGCGTGAATAGGTCACGGATGTAAACAAGCCAATAAATAACGCTTCGCCCGTAACATTGCCTTTATCGTCAAATAATTTAACGGCAATCGCATCTAGCGGGACGCGGCGGTGGACGGTAGACTTTTTGTTCACCTTGGATACGCTAACAGGTGGCTGTGACTTGCGCAGCATTTGCAAAGCGGGCGGCAATCCATCATCATTATCATCAATATAAACAGGTGTTTTTTCACGCAGAACACCAAGGCTTTCACCCTTTACAGCGTGACTTTGTACGTTTTTATCTTTGCCTGAAAATGTATATTCGCGATAGCCCAAAAAGGTGAAGTTGTCTTTATAAAGATATTCAAGGAAGTTTAAATATTCTTCAATTTCGTGTTCAGGATAATCTGTGGGGGCTAGGCTGAGTGATTTTTGACATGCGCGTAACCTGACGCGCATTTTTTGCCAATCATCTGTTGCCGCTTCAACGTCATTTAAAATACTTTTAAGCCGTGCCTTTAAAGGGGCGACATTGCTATGTGCGACATAGCTGTTGAGTTCAATATGCAAATGGCCTTGCGCGTAGCTTGTCTCGCTAGGCTCAGTTAAATAGCATATGCCGTCTTTCGTTTTATCCATATGAAAGGCGGTATGGACACTCAAATTAATGACAAGGCCTTGCGCGGAAAGTTCGGATGCTATGGAATCAAGCGTAAATGGACGGTCATCTGTGATCACTTCGATGACTGTGCGTTTGACGCGGCGCTCATCAAGATCCTTTTCGATTGTTTTAATCTCAACATAGTCGCGGCGCGCACGCTTAATGCCTGCTTCATAATGGCGGTGGCCAATATCGGCAATCTCATCGGGGTCAAGCGATGTGATGTCTTCACTGGGGATTTGCTTGTAAAAATCCTCTATAAACTGTTTTTCGGCCTTTGCTGTTTTCTTAGGAAGGGTCGATAAAGCGCTTTTGATAAGTGAAGAGGCGATCATGGCGGTACCTTTGTAAATGAGTATATACGCGATATGTGATATATGTTCACGGAAGTCAACATATGTATAAGAAATAGGCGTTGTTGGATAAAGCCCGCAAGCATGTAACCAACATCCTAAGATACCATGTAGATTTACGGATGCAAGAAAACATTATGTTGCGCCTGCGTAAGGATTTTGCAGATAATTCGATCGCTAATCTTTGAAAAAAGATGACGCGTACTATATAATGATATATAAGGTTATATGTTTTATTATTCTATTGATGGAGAAAACAAATGAACAATATTAACCCTGATCGTTTTTCAGGTACAAATACATCTGCTGTATCATATGATGCAGGGTTGAAATCTCATATGAACCGCGTCTATGCGCGTATGTCATTTGGTGTTTTGCTTAGCGCTGTCGTATCTATATTTATGGCGAATAGCCCAGAGCTTTTGAAATTATTTTTAAGTGGCCCGCAGGCTTATATCGTGATGTTTGCGCCCGTCGCAATTGTATTCTTTGGCTTTAATCCGGCGCGTATGTCATCAAATACATTGCGTTTGTCGTTTATTGCGATATCGGTGCTTTACGGTATTAGCTTTTCTTCGATTTTCTTCATGTATAATATTGGTGATATTTCGCGCGCATTCTTGCTTGCAACCATTATGTTCTCAGGCTTGAGTATTTTTGGTTACACAACAAAACGTGATTTAGGCCCATTGGCAACATTCGCATTTATGGGTGTTCTTGGCGTATTCGCGATGAGTATTCTTAATGGCTTCTTCTTTAAAAATGAAGGCCTCGCGGATATTATTTCACTTGTTTCTATTGTTGCTTTCGCAGGCGTCACCGCTTGGGAAACACAAAACATGAAACAATTATATAACGCAGCGAATGGCGATGAAGGCAATAGCCGCATTGCATGGTCTGGTGCGTTAACGCTCTATATCAGCTTTGTTGCAATTTTTATGAACTTGCTACGCTTTATGGGCGGCGGTCGCGATTAAGCCACGCTTAGTCATTTTAAATGAATATAAAAACCTAGTGGCTCGCGCTGCTAGGTTTTTTCTTTTGCGCTTGCATTGCATAAAAAAATCTCTTATCTTGCTTCCATCTTATCCATGGATAAGGGCCCTTAGCTCAGCTGGGAGAGCGCTTCGCTGGCAGTGAAGAGGTCAGCGGTTCGATCCCGCTAGGGTCCACCATTTTCACCTTGTAAAATTGTGAAAACGCGGGGTAATCGACCAGCCATCTTTAAAGGCTTGTTCGCTGGGATAATCTACGCGAGATCAAGAGACCTGTTTTAATCTGTTTCTTCGCCATGACGACGCGGCGCAATCTCATCATTAATAATGTCATTTTTGAAGCGAGTTTTTTTGACGTTGCTGCACTTAATCAGCCAAACTGTACCGGCTATGCCTGCACAGAGCGATGCTGCTAATATAGAGAGCTTGGCTTGCTCTAGCATCTGAGAGCCAGCCTCAAAGCTAATATTGGCAATCAGCAGCGCCATTGTGAACCCCATCCCTGCAAGTAAAGCAAGGCCGAATATATCGGGCAGCGTTAGGCCTTCAGGTAGCTTACCTCCACAAAAACGAACAGCAAACCATGTGCATGCTGTCACGCCTATGGGTTTGCCGACAAGCAATCCAAAGAAGATGCCGAGCACGACAGGAGAAAATAATATGCCATCTAAATTCTGCACACTTAAAACAACGCCAGCGTTAAACAGCGCAAATAACGGTAGGACGTAAACGGTAACGCGTGGCTTTAACCTGTGTTCCCACGCTTGCAGTGGTGTTGTTGCTTTGCTGGCCATTTCGCGTATTTCCTGCAATAAATGGTGCTGTTTTGGCGCTTTTAAAATATCACCTTCCTGATTCCCAACGTGATCCATCATAAACAGCAGTGCTTTGGCGCGGCGTATAAAGCCTTCTTGTAAGACTTTTGGTCGGGCAGGCACGGCAATGGCAATTAGTATCCCAGCGACGGTGGCATGTACGCCAGATTCAAAAACGCAGTACCAGAGTATGATGCCAAGCAATGTATAAATACCAGTATGGCGTACGCCTGAGACATTACACAGCAATAAGGCCGAAAAAATAATCGCAGAATAACCTGTCATTACCAAATCAAAGCCATGTGAATAGAACACGGCAATAATCATCACAGACCCTAAATCGTCAAAGATGGCCAATGCAGCAAGAAAAGCGAAGCTCATGGGCGATGCATGACGCGTCAACAGCGCAAGCGCACCTAGGGCAAAGGCGGCATCCGTCGCCATAGGAATCGCCCAGCCATGCGCATACGCGCCGCCATGGTTAAACGCGATATAGACCAAACCCGGTAATATCATGCCGCCCGCAGCCGCGAAAAGAACGGTAATAGATTGTTTAAAATGGCGCATTTCGCCGACAAGCATTTCGCGTTTTAACTCTAAGCCAATATATAAAAAGAATACCGCCATAAGACCGCTGCTTATCCATTCATGAATGGGGAGGGCAAATTGATGGTTTTCTAAAAACAAGCCAAATGAATATTCCGCAATATGATGAAAGCTTTCGCTTAGCGGGCTGTTGACAATAATCATGCCAAGGACAGAGGCGATCGCCAAGAAGATACCGGTGGCGATTTGGTTGTGGGTGAATTTTTCTATTGGAGAGAGCAGTTCTTCGACATGCTCCTCGATTTGTGTCTTTGGCGAAAGGTAATGCGGCACCTTTGAAAATATGCCCATAAAAAATAAACCCTTTTATCTATGTTAAAAATAATGCCGAGCGCACGGCCAACGCTTGCACATATACTATTGTTCCATAGATGTGGTAAAAGGCGAGTAAATTTTAGATAGAATGCTGCATATTTCAGGTTGAGCGGAGGATATGTCTATGTAGCTTATACTTGACATAAGATTGGTGCTGTGCTTTGTTGGGTTTATAAAAATAAATATAAAAAATATAAACAGGGCAGGGTCTACAATTGACCGAAAAATATACAAAAGAACGTCTTCGCAAGAAGGGCGGGCTAAAAGCGATCTTTTTGGCTGCGGCTTTGCTGGGTGCGCCCACCAATATGCATAATATTGCGGCGCAAGTTGAGGTGAATGATCTCGCGCAAAGCCTTACGCAAAACACCGTGCAGGCGCGTTTCGTCTTGAGCAAAAAATATAAAGCGCAGCAAGATTGGGCGAGCTGTAAAAACGCTGCGCCTGCGCAAGATATGCCTGTTGGCGCAGCGCTCCGCCAAGAGCTTTCCAGTGTTAAAAGCGCAGAAATACAGAATCTGCTTTCTTATATAGATGAACATAATTTAAGTTTCTGCGTGGTTGATGATCGGCGCATTGCGCAGGGTTTTGACCCTGATACAGGGCGGTTTAGCCTGATGTTGAGCACAGATAAGCGCGTAAATGCTATGAATATGGCGCATTTGGCTGCAGAACATAAATTGGGACGTTTTATGCGCGATCCGGCCTTCAAGGCTTGGGATTATAAAAGTCAGCTTGTTTTTGCACTGGCAGTTAAGGCACGCGCACGCGCGGAAATGGCCGTCATCGTAAAGCAGATGGCTGCAGAAAAGCCTGAATATGCAGAGATTGCGGCAGGTTACCAAAAAGAATTCCCGATGATTATTACCCAAGGCGCACAAAGTCAAGCTGAGGCGGTGCAGCGCTATGTGAAGCAGTTTTTGCATGCGCCGCATGTATATAAATATTATGCGCCGCAACTCTTAACCGGATTATTTGAAGATATCGCCGCGGGCGATGCCGTATCTATTGGACGTGATGGGAGGGGGATGATCTGGCGCGATGCATCTGGCGGCGCGGCTTTAGACGCTATGGGGCTAAAGACAAAAGACTTGCCAGATATCTATGCACTCAATGCCTTGCTCGGCAAGTATGAAGACCAAATAGCTTATTTAAGTAACCAACGCAGCTTACCTGTTCGGCCTTTATATAGCTTTCATAACAAATATGCCGGCGTTGATATGAATACACTTGTAAACCTCTACGAAGATGCAGGGCATGTTCTAAACATATCGCAGGTGTTTGAGAGGGTACGCAAGGGCTATAAATATGACGATTATGACTTATTGCGTGATGATAACAAAGCGGCCATTCAAGCGGACTTTATGGATTACCAAATTGGCCCAGAGCAAGTTTTATTGTGGCATAATATTCAACGCATCAACCGCCAACAAACAGTGATTGGGCAGTTATTATATAAACATGCCGTCGATTATAATGTGTTTTTTAACGAAGAAAATGCCGATGAACATGCGTCAGGTACATGGAGCAGCAAGCATAATATGGTGTCTGTTCGCCCCCATGATCATGAAAGATATAATTACCATTATGCGGTCGGCACAGTTGCGCATGAATTACTGCACGCGATACAGGATCACCGCGGCATATTGGAGTATAGCGACCATTGGTCACTCAGTGAGTATCAAATTCAAGTCATGAGTTACGAAGCCGCCGCTTTTGTCACTGCGCGGCTAACAGCATTTGAGCTGCAGATGAATGATTTTGACAGCGCTCCATGGCAAAGTACCGAAAAAAGCGATGTTGCCAAAGCCATAGAACAAACATATATGCGCCATATTAATGCTGATGCAACCCATATGGATGCGTTGGAATTTGCAGGGGCGCAGGCATGGCAAACCGTGTTTAAGGATCAATACTGGCTGGATACCTATAATAAATGGGCTGTGAAACTATATATTGATAAATTACGTCATGGCAGCTTAAGTGCGCAGCGCCACCAAGAGTTTTCACTGACGCAGGCGCGCGGCGATGGTTATGTTTCGCCGTTATTTAACGCGACAGCACGCATTGATAAATTGCCAACAAGAACGGCGCTCTTTGGCGATAATAACACGATGCGTCATTTGTTTAATTATTTAGAAATGGCGTTTATTGCACAAAAATGGGGCGAAACCAGCGCGGTGTATCTTAAATATAAGGCGCAGCTTAAAGGGCATGATAACCCATTTTTAAATAACCTTGCCCTCGATCAACTCTCTCTAGACGGGCGCACGCCCCATGATGTCTATAACCAAATATTATGCGCAGCAGCGCAGCCTGAATGCGAAAAACCGGACGTAAAAACCCTACCACAAGTTTAAATTAGTGACTTATTATATAAAGGTTAACTAATGCGTGTTATAATAAATCCATATTGAATAAATTTACATTACGGTGAACAAGCATGGTGCAAGTTTATGACGACAGGCGCTTTTTGGGGGAAGATGCACAGGCGCTAGCAAAAATAATTCTAACCGGCGATACGGGCGAGCGCTGGGTCAAAGAAACAGAAGTTTTTAGTGAAATGATGATCCGCAAAATGGGGATTACGCAAGATACTGTGCTGCTTGATTATGGCGCAGGCATTGGCCGCATCGCAAAAAGCCTGATAGAAAAAACCAATTGTTCGGTTATCGGCGTCGATATATCCCCTGACATGCTGCGCGAATCCTTTTCTTATGTCGCGCACCCTAATTTCACTTCTATGAGCTTGAATAAATTCCAATTCTTGGTCAATGCAGGAAAATTAAACGTCGATGCCGCTTACAGCATATGGGCGCTACAGCATTGTGACTTTGAACCTGCTTATCAAACCATTGTAAAGGCCCTGCCGCAAGGCGCGCCGTTCTTTATTGCCAATACATTAAACCGCTGCATCCCCGTAATCCCATCGGGCTGGGCGGATGACGGCATAAATATCCGCCGCCGCCTTAGAGACGACTTTGAACTGACCCAAGATGTCACCGACACCCTGTCCCAACACCTCCCCACCGACCACCAAAACCGCGTCTTTTGTGAGTTTATGAAGAAAGCTTAAGACGTTATTGCCCTAAAATAAAAAACGCCCCGCTAATTATGGCGGGGCGTTTTGTGTTCTTCATTCTTCATATTTACCTTATCACCCGCCAGATAGTGAGCACACGCAGCGATATTGTCTGTATGTCAAGTCACCATCGGCATAGCAGATCTTTTCATCCGTTGCCTGTGCGCAGGTACAAGGATCAACATCACCAATTGTAGGGTTGTTTGGTGCAGAGTTCGCAGAGCTACCCAAATCGTTGTCAACACGCCAAATATACTGTTTTGGTTTACATGAACCTGTATGGGTTAATGTTGCATTTGTGCCTATTGTATAAGGTGAAAACGCTGCGCAAGTCGAGGCGTCAATATCAACAGTAACTTGGTCTGGGTCGCTGCCATCGAAATATTCACAAGTATTATCGGCACAAGCGTGTGGTTCGTCAAAAATCACCGGCGTTGCGTTACAGCTACACGCTCCCATATCGCGATTATCAAGGTCATATTGACAAGTCCCTGCGTTAAAGACGAGGCTGTCTGTATAGGTGCCAGTATCATATGGACCAATATCGCTACAATTTCCTGTTTCTGTGCTGGTTGGCGGGTTTGAAGATCCACATGCACATTCATCATAGTTATAGCTGTCAAATTCATAGGCACAAGTGGCGCCATTATAGACATTTTTCTTTCTTACACGCCCAGTATAAAATTCGTTATAATTACGGCCATCTTCATTGTAATTGGCGCAGGCCTTGTAGTCTTCAAACTGCACGTCGCCATCAGTGCCGGAACATGTACAGTTGCTCATATTCCACGCGTCGCAATCAAGTCCGCATGAGCCTGAACCATTGCTGTGTGAGCCGCTACATGTTGTGCCTGTTTCAACATAATTACACTCACGAATAACTTCATATGTATTGCCATTATTCGGGTCAACATGGAGGCTGTTGCCTGTAATGAACTCCATGCCCGCATTGCGCGCTGCGCATGTTGAGCCTTGGTACGTTGGCGGCAACGGCACGCCGTTATCAAAACCACATTCGCACTGCGCGTCACAATTTGACGTATAATTTATGCCGCCCGTACATGTTGGCTCAGAATAACGTGTATATGTTGATGAGCCAAACTCGTCAGAGCCGCCGCAAGAAATAGTTTCTTGCCCGCTAATTGGTGTTGGGCCAGGAGCAACAAAAGTACAGCGCGTGCCACCTTGCGATGAAAGCGTTGTCCATGTCCCCGCATCGCAGCGGTAGCTTGCAGTTGCGCACGAGCCAAGACTATAACTTTCTGTATTGCCGTCTGATAATTCAGGCAAGCTAATATCATTCGCGTTACAAAGTGTTTTACTTGTCGCTGCACATGAAACACCGGGAATGGCTGTACATTTGGCACGTCCGGCGCTGTCTAAGCCGCGAAAAACAGGGGTGGCGTTCGGGCATTCAATTTTATGGGGCGAACATTCAAACGTTCCGCCTTCAATACCTTTAAGGTATTCACCAGTTGGGCAGCGCACCCCACCTGTTGCGGGCATGGCATCAGGGTCGCCGCCAAACATTTTCGGCTCAAAACAATACGTTCCTGTCTCATCGCAAACCTTATCGACAATAATGGCCGCATTCGGGTCATCGACCATAAGCGCCCCAATATTGTTTGATGAACTTCCAGGGGTGTCTATGTGTAGTTCGGCTGTCGGGTTGTCAACGCCGAGCCCAATTTTATGATCAGGGGAGAGGTCTTGCGCATTTTCAATGTTTGAATCATAGCGTCGCCATAATGCCTGCTCACGCGACGCGCTAAAGGTCATGACGTGATCAAATTCATTATTGCTATTTGCCGTTGACGTTGGGGCAAAGGTGAAAATAGCATCTGGATTTGTCAGCGTGGAGTTTGTAAAATCATTAACGCAATTATCAATTTCAATACCGGTCGTTGGGCAGGGTTGCTGTATTACGGCGTTTCTATTATAGGCACCTTGTTTTGATGCGCCATAGCTTAAGACTAGATACATACTGTCTTTTTTTTCAGTCAGTAAATTACCGCTTGCATCAACAATGGAAATACCGCCGCGGGTTGAATCAAATGTTGTAATATCTGTCAGATCTTGTGTGACGGCATAAAGCAGCCTGTTGCCATATCCGTCAAGAGATTCTGCTTCGGTCATTTGTATATCACGAAAAGGGATCGTGCCCATAACAATATCTGATGCGGTAATATCTGTTCTGTCGCTTGATTTTAAACAAATGCCATCAACGCAATCCCCAGGGGCTTGTGATGCCGCAGTAAACACGGCGGCGTCACAGGGCTGAGCGCGCCCATTGACGCGCACGGTATCGTTTGGCGTTGAATCCATTGGCGCGGGGCAGGGGTAAAAGCCGTTCAAGTCACGGAAAAGTTCTAGTGATGAGGATACGCTTTGTATGGTGTTGTTTGTATCTCTGAGCCGTTTTTCGGTGATATATGTATCATAAAGAGTAAACAAAGGCGTAATCAACAAGCCAATGACGATGATGGCAATAGAGATTTCTATCAACGTAAAGCCAGATTCTTTATTTTTCTTTTTACGCGTTACTATGGGTAACATATGACTTCTCCGTTTGTTTTAATGCCGTGTACCCATCCTGATGGGCCACAATCTGTCGTGGTAAGGGGCTGGTATACAGGTGTTTCGCAGATTTGCGATCCGTTTTTATAACCTTTTAATAACTCTGTGGACGCGCAGTTCGTGCCGTAATCGCCACTTATAATATTCGGGTTAAAGCAGCGTGCATTTGTATTTACCGAACCGTCAGAATTATAAGGATTATCATCGCATATTTTAGTGGTCAGCACTGTGTTTTCAGCCTTGATAACGCCGTTAACTTCTAATGCAACGCTCGGGTCAGCTGTCGGCATGTTAATCGCGAGGTTACCATTGGGTACAAAATAAACTTTATTCTCCCCTTGGTCTTCTTTCCAAAGTGAGACGCTGGTTTCTTTTGCAAAACGCACATAATCATCATATGCATTCGCCGTTTGCGTGCGCGCAATGGCAAGCGACTGAACGAATGTCGCGTCATCGTCACAATTTTCGTCATCTAGCGTTGTGATGCTGTTTGCATTACAGGGGACGGTTTGTTGACCGTACTGATTATACGCGCCCCTTTTGTTTGGGCCATGCGAAAGCACGACAAAATGTGCGTCGCCAGATGTGCCTGCTGTGTTTGCGCCAAACTCGTCCTTCGCATACATCACGCCATACCAGAACCTGTCTCTATTGCCGCTGACAGTTAAGCTTTGCGTCACGGCATAGGTGAATTGGTTGTCCCAACCATCAAGATCCATGCGCGTTGAATAAAGATCGGCTGTGCGGAAGTCAACTTCACCATTTGCGGCGGCTTGTTGAATTGTTCTGACAGGGAAAGCGCCAATAACGACGAAATCTGTGCCTGTAATCCCGTCTTTATCCTGCGCGGGACTCGGCGTCGTGATTGGACCGGCGACGTCTACTTCTGCAAGGCAGAGGCCGTCAACGCAATCCCCCGGGTTAACAAGGCCAAGGGCGGGCAAGTCACTGCAATCTACAGACACGCCATATTCTACGCTATCAACCGATACGCCGCGCTTAGCAGGACACGGATACGCCCCCGCAAGGCGGTTGACTTTATATTCGCGCACCATATCAACGGCGGCATTTAATGCCGTTTTTGTATAGCTATGCTTGCGCTGCTCGTAATAACGATCAATCGCATTAATAAGCGGTATGAGCATGATGCCAATAATGATGATAACAAAAGACAGCTCTAAAAGTGTAAAGCCTTTATTTTCTTCTGTGTTTTGTTTTATTTTATGCGATTGCATCGTGTCTATATGCTCCTTTAGGGAATTGCGCAGATAAGTTGACCGCTTGAATCAACTCCTCTGGGGTAAAGCGTCGGAGGGCCGTCCGGGCAGTCGGTCAATGCCCCCTTAAATGTATTGTCGTAAACGCGGGCGTTGGACCCTTCCGTCGCCAAGCAAATTTGGCGCGTGCGATGAATGTCGATGATGGCCTGATCGCTACCACAGACAATGCCACGCGTAGAGTATGAAATTGGCGCACGCGATGACCCGGCTGTGCCACCCCCATCAACGCCGATAACGGCAGGGTTGAAATAATAATTAGGTATATTTGTCGCTGTGCTACTGCCATTTTGGTTGCTGCACCAATCATCATCAATAACACCGTTAGAGTTGTTATCCTGCGCGGAACATATGCGAGTGGCATGTAATTCTGTGGCTTTGATTGAGCGTGGGACGGCGCTGCTGCCCGTGACAATGGTCAAACGCGCACGTGGGTTGCTATGCGAATTATTGTCATGATATTGTACTAAATCTGCCGTGGAATCTGCACCGCCAATGCGTAAGGCGGTATTGTTTAGAATGGTTGTTCCTGTCGCAACGGCGCTGCCAGAGAGCCTCCATGTTTCATTCGTAAGGGATGTTACATACTTGATGCGGTCATCGTAATAATCTGTGCCGACAACATCGACCTGTTTACGTTTTGAAACAACGTCATAGGTGTTCGTAATATCGTAGTTGTTTTTGAATATGCCGTCACGGTCGCAGTTTTCTTTATCGACACCAATTAATGATGTCGCGACATTACAGCTAGCTCTTAATGTGCCTGATTTTGTATATGCGCCGACACCGTTCGCCCCATGACTGACAACAACGTAATGTGCGGAACTGGTTGTGTTTTTATCAGTGGAGCTGTCGTTAACGTTATTGGCGTTACGTACATAGATAGAACCCCAATCCTGATTAAATCCACCTGTTGATGTCATATGTTCCGTTACCGCATATGTCATTCTATTGCCATAACCATCGAGCATAGATAAATAAGGCAGGCCGATTGTCGCAAAGGGCACATCGCCTATAATAACTCTTTCCGCCCCTGCGCGCGCAGAGAACTGTCGGACATTAGATGTTATACGGCATACATCAGGATCATCCCAGCTACAGTTTGATATGCCAGAGAGAACTTCACGTCCATAATTCGCATCCCCGTAATCCAAGTCACGCTTAGCAGGGCCAGGGTAGCGCCCATTAATAAGTGCAAAGCGTTTTAATGCGCGTTCCACATCCGCTTGATTAGCGAGTGTGGTGTTACGAATTTTGTCAATTTTGTAAATGTTATAGAATGGGATGATAGCGGTCACCAAAAGGCCGAGGACAATCATGCCGATTGCGACCTCGATTAATGTCATGCCTGATTCGCGGTTTGTAAACCGTGTTGTGCGCTTGCCCCGTAACATACTGTAATCACCTAAAACCTTATTACACTCTAAGTATATTATAAATGACAATTCTATACAAATAGTTACGATTTAAATAAAATTTTAGATAAATTGCGATTACTTATTGATTTTTGTCGCGTGATGGGCTTTTATCGGGTGACTTAATAATGCGCGGGTGTAGCTCAATGGTAGAGCCCTAGCCTTCCAAGCTAGTAGTGCCAGTTCGATCCTGGTCACCCGCTCCATTTTTTTTCTCTTTATTTTCTGTCTTTTATTAACGCTTGCGGTCTATTCGCCTTGTGCGTATCCTTATGTGTAAAAACAATCTTAGCTACAGAATGGGCGCGCGAACATGGAAAAATATGATCTTCTTCTCAATGGCGGCGAAGTCATGACGCCAAGCGGCCTGACCCAAACAAATGTCGCTGTGCGTGATGGAAAAATCGTGGCGATTAATGTGGCGGAAGACAGCGCGGCGGATAAAGTTATTGATTGTCATGGCCTGCATGTACTGCCGGGGGTTATTGATACGCAGGTGCATTTCCGTGAACCGGGCGGCGAGCATAAGGAAACATTAGAAACAGGCACAAAATCAGCAATTGCTGGCGGGGTGACGGCTGTGTTTGAAATGCCCAATACGAACCCGCTGACGATTACGCCCGAAAGCTTGCAATGGAAGCTTGATAAAGCGGCGCAGACATCATATTGCGATTATGCTTTTTATCTTGGTGGTACGGCGGATTATGCCGCGCAGCTTGGTGAGTGGGAAAATATGGATGGCGTTTGCGGTATTAAAATATTTATGGGCTCTTCGACAGGATCACTCCTGACTTCTGAAGACGATGCGATAGAAGCTGTGCTTAAAAACGGTCGCCGCATTGTCGCAGTCCACGCGGAAGACGAACAAATCATGGCTGAAAACAAGGCGGCTATGCTCGATGTGCTCGACGAAGCAGATCTTGATGTGTCCTTGCACCCAAAATGGCGCAGCGCTGCTTCATCGGCAAATGCTGTGCGCCGCGTGGTGGATATTGCTCGCAAAACAGGGCGGCGTATTCATGTGCTGCATATTACTTGCGCCGAAGAGCTGGAAATACTGCGCGAAAATAAAGACTTAGTAACCGTCGAGGTGCTGCCTAACCACTTAACGCTCTTTGCGCCTGATTGCTATGATACGCTAGGCAGTAAGGCACAGCAAAACCCGCCTATACGCGAAAAAAACCATCAAGAGGCGCTTTGGCGCGCGGTGCAAGATGGCACGGTCGATATTATCGGCTCTGATCATGCGCCGCACACATTAGATGAAAAATCGGCACCATATCCTGCGAGCCCGTCTGGTACGCCAGGGGTGCAAACGATGGTGCCAATCATGCTCGACCACGTTAATAATGGGCGGTTAACGCTGGAACGGCTTGTTGATTTACTGTGTTATGGGCCGCAGCGCGTGCATCAAATCGCAGGTAAAGGGCGCATTGCTACTGGATATGATGCTGACTTTACAATTGTCGATATGAACAAAGTGCAGAAAATAACCGATGAAGATCAGCATTCCAAAGCCGGCTGGTCACCTTATCATGGTAAGGATATTAAAGGCTGGCCAGTTTATACGATTATTCGCGGCAATACCGTGATGGATCATGATGAAATTATGGTCGAAAAAGGCTTTGGAGCGGTTGTCCGTTTTAAAGAAACATTATAAAAAAACAAATATTAGGCGCTGTTAATAAAACTTTTATAAATTTTATCTAAAATTTTATATAGTGTAGTGTTTTTGTGTGATCCT
>DELD01000030.1:0-1065 GCA_002354205.1 Micavibrio sp. UBA2705
AAAAAGGCTATGTGAATGGCGCATTGTCGAAGCGTAACCGCGCATTGATTGAGCCGGGCGCGCATGTTGATGTGACATGGCAGGCGCGGGTTTCAGATCAACTTGGACGGTTTACACTTGATTCTGCAGGTGGCATAGGGGCATCAGGCTTGCTCAATGACCCGTTAAAGCTCTCGGCGCTGCAATCTGCTTGTGCGCTGTGTGATCAGGCTTTGCCAGACCGCGATGGTCATGCGGGGCTGTATCATGGTTTTTTAGCGTTGATTGATGCCTTCGGTGATGATCATTGGGGAGTGTCTTATGTTGTGTGGGAAATGGCGCTGTTGAAAGAGCTTGGCTTCGGCCTTGATTTATCGCGCTGTGCTGGGGGCGGCGATGCAGGAGATATTGCCTATATGAGTCCGAAATCAGGCTGCGCCGTAAGTCTTGAAAAAGGAGAGGCTTATAAAGACAAATTGTTGCCTTTACCTGAGTTTTTGAAACGAAGTTCGCAGAGCCATAACTTGCTTGGGGCGGATGAAGATATCTATACAGGTATTAAAATGTGCGGTTATTTCTTTGAAAACTGGGTTTTTGCACAGCATTCGCAAGGAATACCGCCTGCACGCTTGCGTTTCGCCGCGCGATTTGCCAAACATATAGGGTTAAAAGATAATTGTGAAAACGCGCAAGCAGAGCAGGCAATGTAAAAGCTAAGTCTGCATCCGTGAAAAAAGAGAGTAAAAGATGAATAATAGCATCGAACATGATGAACTATCTATTGTTGACGAATCTATGAGCAAAGTGCTTTCAGAGCGCTATTTGTCCTATGCGCTCTCTACCATTGTGTCGCGTTCATTGCCGGATGTGCGTGATGGCATGAAGCCTGTGCATCGCCGCGTCCTTTACGCGATGTATCGTTTGCGTTTGCGCCCTGAATTACAGCCTAAAAAATCAGCCCGCGTGGTCGGTGACGTTATTGGTCAATATCACCCACATGGCGACCAATCTGTTTATGACGCGATGGTACGCTTGGCGCAGGATTTCTCGCTGCGTTATCCATTGGTCGATGGTCAAGGTAACTTT
>DELD01000030.1:1344-5190 GCA_002354205.1 Micavibrio sp. UBA2705
TTGGTCGATGGTCAAGGTAACTTTGGTAATATTGATGGTGATAATGCGGCTGCAATGCGTTATACCGAAGCGCGCCTAACGGATACAGCTATCCGTATGCTGCAAGGCATTGATGAAAATGCCGTTGATTACCGCTTTACTTATGATGGCGAGACAGAAGAACCTGTCGTCTTGCCGGGGGCTTTCCCGAATTTGCTAGCAAATGGTTCATCGGGGATTGCCGTTGGTATGGCGACATCTATCCCGCCGCATAACGTCGCAGAGCTTTGTGAAGCGATGTTGTTGATGTTGAAAAAAGACGCATCAATTGCGGAAATCTGCGATCATGTGCAGGGCCCTGACTTCCCTACAGGTGGCGTGCTTGTTGAAGACAAAGAAGCGATTGTCAAAGCCTATGAAACAGGCCGTGGTTCATTCCGCGTACGTGCGCGCTGGGAAAAAGAAGACCTGAAGCAAGGCCAATACCAGATTGTTGTCACTGAGATCCCGTACCAAGTGCAAAAAGCGCGTTTGATTGAAAAAATTGCGGATTTAATTCATTCTAAGAAACTGCCGTTACTTGACGATGTGCGGGATGAATCTGCTGAAGATATTCGCCTTGTCCTTGTGCCGAAGAACCGTAATGTTGAACCTGAATTGCTGATGGAAGCATTATTCCGCCACAGCGATTTAGAAGCGCGTGCATCATTAAACATGAACGTTCTTGAAAACGGCGTTAGCCCGCGCGTGATGAACATTAAAGAAGTTCTGCAAGAATTCCTTAACCACCGCCAAGCTGTATTGGTACGCCGAGCGCGTAACCGCCTTGATAAAGTGCTTAACCGCATTGAAGTTTTGGAAGGTTATTTAATTGTCTACCTTAACATTGATGAAGTTATTCGTATCATTCGCGAAAGCGATGAGCCGAAGCCTGAGTTGATGAAGGCCTTTGGCTTAACGGAAGTGCAAGCTGAAGCCGTACTGAACATGAAATTACGTTCATTGCGTAAGCTCGAAGAAATTGAAATGCGCACAGAGCATGATGCATTATGCGCGGAGCGTGATGCATTGAACCTACTGATAGGTTCTGAGAGCGAGCAGTGGAAAGAAATTAAGAAAGAAGTCCAAGAGCTGAAGAAAGCTTATGGTCTGAATACCGCACTTGGCCGCCGCTATACTGATATTGGCAGCGCTCCTGCGCCTGTGGCGCTGGAAGATTTAGACCAAGCGATGATTGAAAAAGAACCAATTACAATTGTCTATTCTGATAAGGGGTGGATCCGCGCGATGAAGGGGCATAATATTGTTGCCAAGGACCTCAAGTTTAAAGATGGCGACAGCCTGCATTTAACGCTTGAAGCGCAAACGACGGATAAAATTTTGGTTTATGCATCCAATGGGCGCTTTTATACAATTGGCGGCGACAAGCTGCCATCTGGGCGTGGTTTTGGGGAACCTGTGCGTTTGATGCAGGATATTCCTAATGATGTCGATTTGGTTGATTTAATTGTCTATAAACCGAATACCAAATATGTAGTGGCATCTACAGATGGGCGCGGCTTTATTGTTAATTCTAATGATTTGTTAGCTTCTACGCGTGGCGGTAAAGTTGTGCTGAATTGTAAAATGCCAGATAAGGCGCTGATTTGTAATGAAGTTAATGAGGGCGATGATAGTGTCGCCGTGATAGGCGAAAACCGTAAAATGTTAATTTTTAACATGGGTGAAATGCCAGAAATGGCTAAAGGCAAAGGCGTTATTATTCAGCGTTATAAAGATGGCGGGCTGAGCGATATTAAAACGTTTAATGCCGATGCGAAGCTGCGTTACCGTTATGGTACTGGTGAAACCACGCTTGATGATACAATGCCATGGGTCGGCAAACGTGCAGGGGCAGGGCGCTTGCCACCAAATGGCTTCCCGAAAAATAACAAGTTTGATTGATTGCTGCGTGTAAATTAGCCTGTGACCCCATAGAATTTGGGTATATAAAAAGGCTATTACTCGGCGAGATTCCTTTGTTTGATAAGCCCATATAAATCATGCATTTATGGATATTTTTTGCATTTACACGGTAATGTAATGCTATACTATATTTAAATTATATATAAACGTGTGTCATGCACGCGACGAAATTCTTTCGTGTTTACATCTAAATTACAGGGTTTATCAATGAAATGTATCAGCGCAGATTTAAAGAAACCACTTGAAAGCTTAGAGGCGCTTTATACGCATTTGTGCCGGCTTGCTGATATTGGCTATTTGGGCGAGAAAAAGATTGAGAACTATATTTCTGAAAAAGTGCGCGTGGTAGGCGAAATTCGCCGCCTTGCAGAAAGCACAGAAGATAGAAAAGCGCTAAATTACTATGCGGAGCTTGTTCTCAATAAGGCCGCTTATATTCCCCATGATGTTAGCGAGGCCGCTGAATGCTTGATGCGTTCATGTAAGCTTGGCGATTTGAAAGCGCATTATTTGTTACTTTGCTTGTATTCAGGGCAATTTGATGCAGGTTATGATGCGGCGGAGCATGAAGAAGATATTCAGCGCCATTTAGCGGCGTTAAAAATGCTCGATGATAACAATTATGCGCATTATTTTCTGGCGAAGTTTTATTTTGATAATGATGAACTTGAACCTGCACTTTCGCATTTCGAACTCGCCGTTACGGCACATATTCCCGAAGCGCTATGCTTTAAGGCGAAAGCCTGCATGCGGGGTAATATTGCGGGCATTGAGAAAGACGGTAAAAAGGCATTCACATTATTTAAGAAGGCTTATGAGCGCTGCATCGTTCTTGGTGATGGCGCCTTGATGCAGCCTGATTTAAAACACGATATTTTATATCATCTCGGCTGCATGTATATTAATGGCTTTGGCGTACTGGCTAATGGCTATACGGGGCGCTGCCTGATTGTCAAAGCATCTGAAAAAAATAAAGAGGCACAAAAATATTGTGAAAGCCAATTAGCGGGCTCTGAGTGGTTTGATGATTTATGCCGTGATGTTCAGAATTTGGATGTTGATAGTTTTTTTGATGGTACGTCAGCCTCACTGGACTTTAAAAAGATTATTAATGACGATGATCAATGGCGCGTCTCGGCCTATGCGAAGTTTTATACGGCAGATGATGACAATGGCGAGGACGCTGATGATGAAACGCTGAGCGCTGATGATGAGCAGAGCGAGAAAAACACTGAAATCTTTGATCCTATGGCACAATATGGCGAGCCAGATGCTGAGATTCATGTCTATGAGCGTGAAGAGGATTATTATGATCAGGATGAGCATAGGCACCTTAACCGTGATGGCGAAGAGAATAAATTCGCGGTTGAAAATAAACGCGCACCAAAAATACGTTTAGAGCCCTTAAATAAAAAGGCGATTGATAAGATATTTGAACCGTTAGAACAGATGATTGGTTTAAGTGAGATAAAAAAAGAAGTGCGCTCTATTGTGAATTTAATGCAGTTAAATGCATTGCGTAAAACGCAGAAGCTGCCCGCAATTCCGGTAAGTGCGCATATGGTGTTTTCAGGCCCGCCTGGTACGGGTAAGACCACTGTTGCGCGGCTTGTTGGCGATATATTATGGGAGCTTGGTTATTTGTCATCAGGTCATGTCGTTGAAGTTGCTCGCCAAGATTTGGTGGGTGAATATATTGGCCATACGGCGAAAGAAACGCAGCGTGCATTAGCCGCCGCTCGTGGTGGAATATTCTTTCTTGATGAGGCTTATACATTAAGCATGTCGGATTCAAGCCGCGATTTTGGCTATGAGGCTGTCGACACCATTAATAAATATATGGAAGATCACCGCGATGATATGGTGGTGATTGCCGCTGGTTATAAAGATGAAATGGCAGGG
>DELD01000030.1:5503-6481 GCA_002354205.1 Micavibrio sp. UBA2705
TCCTTAATGCGAATCCCGGCTTAAATTCGCGTTTTAAGCATCACCTCGATTTTGAGCCTATGGATGGCGACCAACTTTTTGCTGTTTATAGCGAAATGTGCAAGCAATATAAATTGGAGCTGACCGAAGATGCAGGAGAGCTGTTATTGAAGGTCTTGAAAAAAGCGCATCGTCAGGGCGAGTTCCACAAATCAAATGCGCGTGGTGCGCGTGATATGTTTGAACGTATGCTTGTTAAGCAGGCGCAGCGTTTTGCCGATGACATGGATAACATTGATACCGCAGATTTACAGACGATATTAAAACAAGATATTTATGTGCCTGACACAATACGCGATGGCAACATCACTTACCTTTCATCCAAGAAAGATGATTAGGGCGTTAGATAATAAAACGAATATCTAGGGAACGAAGCTTTGCTTCGTTTTCTGTTTTTAGGGCGAATATTTTTTTAGTTAAGCGCTTGGGGCGAAGCTGTGTGCATATTACAAGTTCAGCTGTTTTAAAAGGCCGATGGCTTTGGCCTCGATTTCATCCTCTGCGGTCTTAAACAATGCACGCAGCTCATCCTCTGTTTCGGTGATATGCAATTCTCTTGTGCCAAAGCAGCCTTCATTTTTCAGCAATATGGATGTCTTGGCAAAGGGCGTTGTATAATATTGCGTCGCTTTTGTGTATGGGTGGTGGCCAACAAATTGGTCGTAGAAAACATATTCGCGCTGCGTGTGTGAACCTTTTAGCGGCTCGTCAGTAACGTTTAAAGGAACCGTTGCGCGTAGGAAATCCATCTTTATGCTTGATGATTGCTGTAATTCAAAAGGTTTGCGGCGTTCAATTTTATATTCTGCCTCGGCAAATAAATCTTCTAATTCTTCAATGCTATGGGCGGTGAAGAAAGACTTGCTGGCTAATATACCGTCTTCGGCTTTATGGCGCAGTGTAATTTGAGATTGCGCGGCGGTATAATCATCGTAATTT
>DELD01000030.1:6770-6964 GCA_002354205.1 Micavibrio sp. UBA2705
GCGGCGGTATAATCATCGTAATTTGGCGCGCGCGGCGCTTTGAATGGAGCATAGCTTACAATATGATCGTAGAAATATGAGCGTTTTTCTATCGGGCTGCCATATTGTTCAACAACGTCAAAGGCGATGCTTTGGCGGTAGAAATCTTTTTCTAATGCGATCTTTTTGGATTCCATAGTCTTACCTAATCCCTA
>DELD01000009.1 GCA_002354205.1 Micavibrio sp. UBA2705
GCAACGCTTGTTAGCGATATCATCGTAGGTGATGAAATTTATTGGACGGGCGCACAGTATGATGCTGTGGATGATGCATGGGAATGGGTTGGTGGCCCGAATGATGGCGTTGCTTTCTATGAAGGCGGCGATAACATTGATGGTGCCATTGAAGACTTTTTTAATGATACCAATACGAGCAATACACTTAATGAGCCCGATGCTCGTGCAGGACAAATCTATATGAGCGTTGGTGCAGCAGGGTATTGGCGCACAGCAAATGATGTGGGCGAATCAAATGCGCCATCGACACCATATACAGGGGGGCGCGGTTACGTTATTGAGTGGGATGCGTCGGCATTTGAAAATGACGGTACAAATAATGACAATACGCTTTATGGCGGCACGGGTGATGATACAATCTATGCTGCTAGCGGTGATGATACGTTAGATGGTGGCGCGGGTGATGATATATTATTGGGCGGTGCAGGCGCAGATACGGTTAGTGGCGGTACAGATAATGACGTGATTTATCTTTCATCAGATGGCGTTATTGATACATATGATGGCGGCGGGGGTACAGATACGCTATCTGCAGAACAAGCAACAGCAGGTGTTGAGATTAACCTTGATAATGGCGGCAGCCAAACCATTACAAATATTGGTGGCGGCACGGTTAATATTGGCGCGGATGTGATATCTGGTTTTGAAAACATCCGTGGCTCGCATTATAATGATATTTTGCAAGGTGATGCAGCGAATAATAATATTAGAGGTCATGATGGGGATGATACTATTCATGGCCATGATGGTGATGACTGGCTGCTAGATGGTTATGGCGCAGACACGATCTATGGCGGTGATGGCGACGACAATGTTCGTCTAATGGGCGATAATGACGTTGATTATATTTATGCCAGTTTTGATGGGGTCGATAATGATACAGGGGATACCCTTCTGTTCGAAAGGTTCTCTGGTGATATTATTGTTAACCTTGCTGCGGGAACAGTGACATCAGGTACAGGCTATGTTGATTTTATTGATGGTTTTGAAAATGTCATAATGAATGACGACACCGATACTGATACGATTTATGGTAATGCGGCAAGCAACACAATTACCGGCGCTGACGGTAGAGATTACATTAATGGCGGCGCAGGCGAAGATTGGCTCTATGGTAGTGATGAATCTGGCGGCCTTAGTGTTGATGGAGGTTACGTCGGAACGGCACATGAAGGTAACTGGCTTGATTATAATGCTGAAGGCGGTGCGAATGGTGTGACGGTGACCTTGAATGGCAGTAATGAAGGCACAGCCATTGATACTTACGGCGATACGGACCATGTCTTTTATTTCACGCATGTACGCGGTACAGATCTTGTTGATACAATTACTGGTGACATTAATAACAACACTATTGAAGGCCGTGCTGGAGACGACATCATTGATGGCGGAGACGGAGATAACTTTATTTATGGTGGCACGGGGGCTGATGTTATTACAACGGGCACGGGTGACGATGAGATCTATGCTGATGAAGGTGATGATACCGTTTATGCCGGCGCTGGGCGTGATACGATTGAAGGCTTTGATGGTAACGATCTGATCTATGGCGGTGATGGTCAGGATGAAATTTACGGCGAGCTTGGTAATGATACGCTTTATGGTGATGCGGGCGCGGATCAGCTTTTTGGCGATGCTGGCGATGACACGCTTTATGGCGGCGATAATGATGACCAACTGCATGGCGGCACGGGTAATGATTGGCTTGAAGGCGGCGACGGTAATGATAATTTCACGATGGATGTTGGTGGCGACGCAGGCGTAGATACAGCCTTTGGCGGCCTTGGTGATGATTACATGACCATTTTCAATAGTGACGGCGCTGATGATTATTTAGATGGCGGTGACGGCATTGATACAATTGACGTGCGCCGTAATACTGGTACCGCTGGCACTGTTATTGATTTAACCAATGAAACAGCATCATATAACGGTGAAGTGAATACAATTATCGGCTTTGAAAACGTTGTTGCGGGTTCAAATATCAGCATGATTACAGTTATTGGTAGCGACGCCGATAATATTATCTATGCAACAGCATCATCTGATGGCGTTGATATGGCGGGTATGCAAGGTAATGATACGCTTGATGGTAGCGACACAAATGGCGGGCCGCAATCAGCAGAAGATATTGCGAATTATTCTTATGATATCGCCGGCGTTTACGTTAACCTTTCTACAGGGTCTGCGACAGATGGTTGGGGCGATACCGATACATTAATTGGCATCGAAAACACAACAGGTTCTGATTATGATGATACATTCCAAGGCGGCGCGACGGGCGGCAACACGATTGATGGCGGCGCTGGTGATGATACAATTTACGGCACAGGCGGCGGCGTAGGTGATTTAGATGTATTAATCGGCGGCGCAGATACGGATACAGCATATTTGATATCGAGTGTTTCTACAGCCGCTGTTTCACTTGACCTGACAACAGGTGATTATGATGTTGATTCTTTGGCTGCTGGTAATGTAAGCGGCGTTGAAATTATCCATACGGCGCGCGGTAATGATGTGGTTACGGGTTCAACTGGTGATGATACGCTTTATACCTCATTTGGTAATGATGTGCTTGATTTGGGCGCCGGTAATGACTTTGTCGATGCTGGCCGTGATAATGACACGATTGATGGTGAAGCAGGTATTGATACTGTTGATTATACCAATGACGCCGCGCTGATTATTGTCGACCTTCAAACAGGTAAAGATGATGTAACCGTTCAACAGGATTCTGGCGGCGCGAACGGTACGGATAGACTCTATAATATTGAACGTATTAACGGCACGGCGCAGGATGATGTGTTCCGCATCACAGCCACAGTTATCGCGGCGCTTGCGGTGACAAGTAATATATATGATGCGGGCGCGGCTACTGGCGTTGATACAATTGAAGTCTTAAGTGGCGATATTGATTTTGATCTTTCGGATTTAGCAACGAATTTTGTGAATATCGAAGATATTGATCTAACAGAGGCTGAAATTGTATCTGCAAATCCTTTGGTTATTAATGCGGCTGATGTTTATGCTCTGCTTGGTGGGTCAGGTATTGCGGGTGGTAAGACATTAACGATCCATGCGGATGATGGCTTTGCTTTCGATGCGACGATGGCCGATGCAACAAGTGTTACCCCGAGTGGCAATGATTACACAATTACTTATGCTGGTGAAACCTTCACGCTCAGCCTTGATATTGGCGTAATTGAAGCGACGGCAGGGGCAGATTCGTTAACGGGTTCTTCGGGCGCGAATACGATTGACGGTCTTGCCGGCGATGATACGATTTGGGGGCTTGCAGGTAATGATGTTCTTACCGGTGGCGCAGACCAAGATACGCTCTTTGGTGGCACGGGTACTGACACATTATATGGCGGCACGGGGAATGATATTCTTTATGGCGGTGATGGCGGTGATCAGCTCCGTGGTGAAGATGGTAATGATACGTTAATTGGTGGTGCCGGTACTGATATTTTAACGGGCGGTAATGGCATTGACGTTCTTGATTATCGTTTAGGCGGTGGCAGTAACAGCGTGAATATCAACCTTACGACCGCCGTGATTAATGATGATCATAATAATAATGATACACTAAATGATAATATCGAGATTATTTATGCAACTGACCTTGCTGACACATATACAGGCGGCAATTATGCAGTAACAGTTTACGGTGAAGACGGCGCGGATAGCTTTACCGATGCGGGCGGCGCAGAAATTCTTTATGGCGGTAATGATAATGACAGCTTTACTGTTAGCGCAGACGGCGTTGTTGATAGCTTCTATGGTGATGCGGGGCTTGATACAATAGACCTAAGCGCGTTAAGCGGCGGTGCGATTGTCATTGACCTTGTGGGCAATACGCTTACTGCCACGGGTAATGGCGCAGATGTGATTGACTCGATTGAAAACGTTGTGCTTTCAAGCGGTAATGACACGGTCTATGGCGAAGAAGGTGTGAACAATACCATCACTGGCGGGGCGGGTAGTGATACGGTTGACTATTCTGCGCATAGCGGGCCGATTGTTGTGGCGCTAAATGGTAGCAACAATGTGAATGTCACAGTGAGCGGATCTGCAGATGAAGATGTTCTAAACGGCGTTGAGAATATTATTGGTACTGATGCGGCTGATACAATCACAGGTGACGCGCTCGTTAACCGTTTGATCGGTAATGACGGCGCGGATACATTAGACGGTCAAGGTGCAGCGGATTATTTGGATGGCGGCGCTGGCGCGGATACCTTACTCGGCGGTGCGGGCAATGATACAATTGTCGGCGGCGCAGGTGATGACGTTATTGATGGCGGCACAGGCATAGATAAACTTGATTACGCTAGTGAAGCAAACGCAATTGTCGTCGATATGTCAGTGAGCGCAGGCGAAGTAACAGGTGTAAGCTCTGGCACAGATGATATTACAAACATCAATGAGATTGTTGGTACAGATTATAATGATATATTCACGGCAGATACTGATGGCATGATCTTCCGCGGCGGTACTGGCGCTGATACATTCACAGGCGGCGCCGCAGCAGATATTTTCCATGGCGGTGCGGATGCTGACTTGTTTATCATCAACAATGATAATGCAGGCGACCAATTTAATGGTGATGCAGGCTTAGATATCTTAGATGCAAGTAGCCTTGCGGGTTATATCACGGTTGATTTAACGCAGGCTATTGCGGATGCGCGCCTCGAAAACTTTGGCGATACTATGGGTAATGATGCAATTACAGGTATTGAAGGCTTCATCGGTACGGCGGGTAACGATAGCTTCATCGGCATTACAGGCGAAGATAACTATTTTGATGGTAATGGCGGCGCAGCTGACGTGGTTAACTATTCAGGTATTAGCGGCGTTGCGAGCGGTATTATCGTTACGTTGAACGGTAGCACCGATGCATCAGTAAGCATTAATGGTTCGGCTGACGACACGATTAAAAACATCGAGAATGTTATTGGTTCAAACTTTGCGGATACAATTATTGGCGATAGCGCGGCGAACGTTCTTACAGGTAATGGTGGGGCTGACGTTATAGATGGCGGCGCAGGCCTAGATACCATTGATGCCGGCGCTGGCGATGATATTATTGAAGTGTCAACTGATGATGGCGTTATTGACATCATTGATGGTGGCGCGAATATTGATACGATTGATTATTCAGACTTAGCGCAGAGCATTGTGGTTGACCTTGATGGCTCTAATGCTGTTGACGTATCAATTGGCGGCAGTGTCGGCGATAATATAGTCAATATTGAAAATGTTACAGGTTCATCTGTTGCGGATATTCTGACCGGTGACACTTTGACCAATATCCTGAACGGTATGGGCGGTAATGATACGCTTGATGGTGATGGCGGTGATGACACATTATATGGCGGCGATGACAATGATACGTTAGATGGCGGCGCTGGTAATGACGCATTATTTGGTG
The DNA here is from genome assembly GCA_002354205.1 of Micavibrio sp. UBA2705. Lineage (GTDB taxonomy): Bacteria > Pseudomonadota > Alphaproteobacteria > Micavibrionales > Micavibrionaceae > UBA2705. The sequence goes on from DELD01000009.1 coordinate 5,477, forward strand.
AAGCAGGCGATGACTTGTTCCTTGGTAGTATCGGTACAGATAGTTACGATGGCGGCGTTGGCGGCAGTGATACAATTGACTTTAGTGCCGTGTCAGGTGACATTAACCTCGACCTTACAAATGAAACTGCGACAAAAATCGGTGATAGTAGCAACCAAGATAATTTCACCGAGATTGAAAACCTTATTCTTGGCGCAGGTGCAGATGCCTTTGTAATGGATGCAGATGACCTTACCAACTTTACGGCGATTGATGGCGGTGCGGGCTTGGATACATTAACGTTTAATGCAACATCTATGGATTTAGATACCTTTGGCGGTGATGGCTTTGATGGCACAGATTTAGCGGCTGTATTTAGTGATATTGAAGAGCTTGATTTCACAAATATCACATCGACTGGCGGTAGCTTCTCGCTCGCAGGGGAAGATCTGAAGGGTATTCTTGGTGACGATAATACGGATAATTTAACTATCCAAATGGATTCTGGTACAGGTTTCAGTTTTGATGGTTCCGGCTTAACATTATCGGGTACAGTTGGTAATACTACGACCTATACATATGATGATGGCGGTACGATTTATACCGTAGATGTTATTGATAACGTCTAATACTCAGCCATCAAAATTTCGCGAATTAAGGGAATTGTTATATTGCGCTTTTCGGATAGCGCGCGGGCATCGGCCTGCGTGACAAGGTCGCGCGCGGCAGCGAAGGAACGTTCCATACGCGGCAAAATATATTGCAGAACATCTTCATTAATCGTGATTTGACGGTCACGGAATAATTTTACAAGCAAAGCTGTGAGCAGCATTTCATCAGGCGGGGCGATCGCGATGCTCGGCGCAGCACGCAAGCGCGAGGCTAAATCTGGTATCTCAAAATTCAGGGCTATAGCGGGTGCGCGGCTTGTCAACAATACGCTGCGTTGCGATTCCTTTAATATATTATAAAGGTGGAAAAGCTTCTCTTCACAGCGACGGTCGCCAATTAATAAATCGGCATGGCGCAAGGCTATATGGTCTGCCATTTGGCTAATTTGCTCTGCGTCATTATTTATAATATCGTCAGGGTTCAGCAAAACTGCATTGCTTTTCTGTGCCCATACGGCACAGAGATGTGTCTTACCGCTTGCCGGCGGCCCATATAAAATGAGGGCGGGGGCGGGCCATTCAGGCCAACGGTCAACCCATGCAGCAGCATCCTGATTGTTAGAGGCAATCAAAAAATCTTCGCGCCCATAAGCCGCGCGATGTTGAAGGTCTAGTGGAATTTGCGTATATGCTGCATTTTTATCTGTCATAGCACTATGATATAGCTGAAAAACGCGCCAAGGTTAAGCTGATTTTTCTGTTTTCTTTGGCGTTTTACGTTTTGCGGCTGGCTTCGCTTTGGTTTCCTGCGCTTGTTTTCCGGTGTAAAGCTGGGTTGCTTTATATTGCGATATGGCAAAGCCGATCAGCACGCCGATAATTGCGGCGACAGGAACAGCAAGGAACATGCCTGCTATGCCCATTAATGCACCGCCCGCTAGAACAGAGAAGATGACCCATAAAGGATGCAGTCCGACTTGGTCGCCAACAAGTTTTGGGGTAAGGAAATTGCCTTCGATGATTTGACCAAAAATAAATATGCCAGCAATCAGCCCTGTATAGCCAATTTCACCAGTTGTTAGCCATGCGGTCACGGTAGCAGCGAACAGGCCACCAATTGCGCCAAGCATAGGGATGATGGACAATGCCCCCGCACTTAAGCCAATAATTACGCCGTATTCTAGCCCCGCAAGTTTAAGGGCGATGGCATAGAAGACAGCCAAGAAACACGCGACCATTAATTGACCGCGAATAAAGCCGGAAACAATGTTATGCATACGGGTGAGTAGTGTTTTGAGTGTTCTTTCGTGGCGTCTTGGCATAAGGCCTTCCAAATATTTCATGATTTTCGGCCATTCCCTGATAAAGAAAAAGGCTGAAAGTGGGGTGAGTGCCAAGATGGACAAAATAGAAAGCACCGAGCTGCCGCCTGCGGCAAGGCCGCTTAAAAATTTGTTGCTGGCTTTGAGGGCTGTGTCTTTTTGCTCAAATAAAATGGCAAGGATATCGCTTTGGCTTTCTAACCCTGTTTTTTGCTTGATGATTTCTATATAAGGCGCAGAAAGGCTTTTTAAGCTTTCTATATAGCTTGGTATGGCTTCAACCAATGTTTTAAGCTCGTTATAAAGCGCAGGGACGATCAGGATAAGTATTGATGTCAGCACAAGGAAACACGTGACCAACATAAAAATGGTGGACAGGCTTCGGTTCATGCCCCATTTGTCGAGACGTTCAACAAACGGATCAAGCAGGTAAGCAATGGCTGCGCCCAAAACGAATGGGAGTAATACGGATTGCAGCGCCCAAAAGCTAAACAAAACCAATGATAAAATGCATAGCCAAAAGATGCTTTGTTTTTCAATACTCATCGTTTATATGTCCTGTTTAATTGGCGGCGTAGATTTCAAAATAACCTGCGCCAACGGGGCGCAATGCGTATCCCGCGCGGCGTAGAGATAAGTCGAGGCTGTTTATATTACCTGCGAAATTAATCTGTAATGTTGCTTCTTTTGTCCGCAGAGATTTAAGCGCGATGCTTTCCTTGCCAATGTTTTGTTCCAACACTGTTTTGGTTTTTACCCATTGGTCAATTGTTGGAAAACGCACGACAACATTGTATGTTTTTAAGCCTTCTGATGGCGTGGTGGAGTATTGGCGCTTCCATTCATCTTGCAAGAAACGTTTGGTTTCTTTGATCGATTTGCTAACGATATCTGCGCGTGATGATGGGCGTATTTCCAAAGTTTCAATATATTCAGGATAACTGTTATGGGTCTTGTAAATGTAAATATTTAATGGAGATGTTTGCAAGTTTTCAATGCCATTACTCGGCGAAGCTATAAGAATAACGGCTTCTTTTGCGTGATAACGCGAAATCATACGTGCGATGTTCTCTTTTTTATATGTCAGCGCTTCGTTATCTTTAATGTCGATCATGTCTTGCAGGTCATTAATCGGCACGACGATTTTCGTCAGGGCGTTTTTTTGATTCAGGCTTTCTTGCCAGCCGCTTAGAAACGGGTTTTGCGCATTCCATAGAATGGTTTGGTTGCCCATTTGTAAAAAAGGGATCACAAGTAAACTTTGCCCTGAAATGTCAGTATAGGTGACTTGTTGCTGACCAAAATAATTACGAATATCTTGTTTGTTGTAACGAATTGTATAGGTCGCGCGGTAACTGGTACGGGATGATTTTTCTGATGTAATCTCAAAATCAAGTACCATACCGGCGATTTCATCGCTCGTTGGAATACTAATGGTATCTTGCTGGTCTTTGCTAACAAGGCGCGTCGTTAACAGCTTGAAAGAACGCGAAAGCGCTTTGTTAAAGGCTATTTCGCGCGCAGCAACGGCGCTTTTGGCTGTGGCCTCAGCCTTAATGTCTTGCACGACAAAGACGTCATCTGATGCATATGCGTTTGCGGTGAATAAAACAAAGATAAGGGCAATGAGGGTCAGTATACGCATTTTCGTCTTTATCATATGTTTTCGCTTTATTTTATTTATGCTTAAGTGTGTTTTTAACGGAATGGTTTATACTGCAACTCTTCACAAAAATACGCAAGAATTTCTGTGTAAAGCTTGGCAGTGATGCACAGTTGTTGCGCATATATTATTTGCAGCTTAGCCATTTATTTAATTACGGGATGGTGATAGAATAAAATGTTGATTTTATGTGGCTTATTTAAAATCAATTAAAGATTTATCGTTAAAATAATATACAATATGGTTCTTTATTGTATGATTTCATTTTGAAAGGTTCGTAATGGCTAGTTCTAAAAAGGTTTCTGTTGATACAGAAGCACTGGAAAATGCGCAGCACACTTGGGGCGCTTTTGTTAAATTCACCAAAGTAAGCACCGTGCTTGTTATTGCGACGCTTATTGTTTTGGCGGCAACGTTAATTAACTGGTCTTAAATCTATAGCTTCTAAGGAAGATTCTTTTTGATCCAACGTATTTCGCGGCTTCATTTTAAATTTCATTCTTTGCTCCTACGCTCATGGCTTCATGGCTTTGGAGCTTTTCGCGTTTGTTTGTTTTCTTTGGTGCTGCTATTTAGCTTTTTTTGCGCTGTTCATGCACAGGCACAGGCCCATGGTGTTGTCGCGCTGAATTCAGAGATTTCACATGTCGATTTAAAAAACAAAGTCTTCCTGTTTGAAGACAAATTCAAAAAATATAATTTATCTGCCGCGTGGAAAGAGATTACAGCCGATCCTGAATCTTTTTTATCTGATGAGAATACTTTGCGCCTGACCACAGCATCATCATCCTATTGGATGCTTTTGCGCATTAACAACCAATCAGAGACCGAAAATTGGGTGCTTGATTTTGGAGACACGTTTAATGGGCGTTCAGGTTTTGTGCGTAAGATTATGGCTTATGATGTTACGTCTCGTAAATTGATTTTAAAAATTTTTGGTAACGAAAACGAAGAAACAGAAAAGCGTGATAATCTGATTGAAGGTGCGTTGATGCTCGACTTGCCAATAGGCGAGACATCTCAACTTATGTTTTATGTTGAGCCCGCATCAAAAAAACCGTTTATCATCGCGCCGCGTTTGTCTAAAAAAACGCAGTATTTTGGACGCGGTATCAAATTACTCGACCGTCACAATATGACGGTTTATTTGTATATTGCGCTGCTGTTTATGATGGTGACGTTTTCTTTGATCTATCGTAAGCCGCACCAATTGTTCGGCAGCTTGTTCTTGCTGTTTGGTCTTGTGCATTATTTAACCGAAAATACGGTGTTATATATTGACCATAGCTTACACGAAAAAACATTGTTTTTTAGTTATATTCTGATGCAGGTCTCTGTTTTCTTTGTCTTTTATAATTATTTCTATGACAAGGTGATTAGTTCTGTTCTTGTCCGGCAGCTTTCTATGGCTCTACCTGTCTTGGCCGTAATTATTACGGCGTTTAGCGTTATTGCTGTGCCTGATGATTATGCGTATTTTGTTTATCTTGTCGCTATTTGTATGATGGCAGGGGTCAGCATGATGCTATTCGCGGCGAATTTGCGCTCGCGCGTTTTGGTGAAATATTTGATTATTATTGCAGGCGTTTTATATACGCTATCATATTTGATCGGTAGTATCGCTATTGAATTCCCGATACCTTATTATGCGCAATATGTGACATATGCATATGTCTATGGGCAGCTTGTTTTATCGCTATTGTTAATACTTTCAATGCCTATCCGCCGTCCGACTGACCGCAAAACGGCAGCGCCGCTTTCAGGCTTAAGTAAAAACGTGTTTCAAAGCACATCGGATTTCCGCGATTCAAAAGATATCGCGGATCGTGAGCGTTTATTGCGCGTGTTAGACCGCGAGCGTGAACTGCTTGATGAGGCGCGTACGCGCGAAGCTGAGAAAACGGATGAAATGCGTAAAGCGAAAGACATCGCTGATGAAGCCAATAAAGCGAAATCAGCATTCCTTGCCGTTATCAGCCATGAGATCAGAACACCGATTACGGGCGTTTTAGGGATGGTGAAGTTATTGCTTGGTACGCAGCTAGGCGCAGTGCAAAAAGATTACGCGCAAACAATCCAAGATTCTGGCGAAGCGATGCTCGCGCTTCTTAATGATATTTTGGACTATGAAAAAATTGAAAGCGGCAAGCTTGATTTGGAGATTATCTCCTTTGATGTTCGCCGCATGATGCAGGGCATTGAGCGCTTGATGACCGGCCATGCAGAAGCCAAAAATATCGGGCTGATCTTGTCGATTGAACCTGAGGTGCCTGAGTATGTTGTCGGTGACCCGACGCGCTTGCGCCAAGTTGTGCTTAACCTTTTAAGTAATGCGATTAAATTTACCGACCATGGTGATGTGCGTATCTTGGTCAAAACGATAGATATGGGTACAGCAAGCACGGAAGATAAATCCAAAATCGCAACGCTATCGGGCAGTGAGACTGTGCATTCGCTTTATTTTGGCGTGCAGGATTCTGGCATTGGCCTATCTGCAGAAGCACAAAAAACGCTGTTCACGCCATTTACACAGGCAAAGGCCGAAACAACACGTAAATATGGCGGCACAGGACTTGGTCTGTCTATTTGTCAAAAGCTTGTTAACGCTATGGGCGGTGAGATTAGTGTCAGCAGTAAGGAAAGTGAAGGCTCAACCTTCTTCTTTACATTAGATATGCAAGAGGGCGACCCTGCAGAGGCGTTAAATGAAGATAATGGCGGCTTTGATCAGTTTGCGCAGAGTGGAAAGTCTTATAAAGTGCTCGCCGCTGATGATAACAGCATCAACCTTAAAGTTCTCAATGGTTTCCTTGATAAGCTTGGTCATCAATGCTTTAAGGCTGAAAGCGGTGAAGAAGCGATTGAAATGCTGATGAAAGATCATTTCGACCTTGTCTTAATGGATGTCAATATGCGTGGCATTAGCGGCCTTGAAACCACGAAGATGATCCGTGAAATGCAGCATGCGCAGAAATCGGCTATCCCCATCGTGGCGCTGACAGGTAATTCGGGGCAGGATGCAGTACATGAATGTTATCAAGCCGGGATGGATGATTTTGTCTTAAAGCCTGTAAACCCCAAAAGCTTAGCAATGATTATGGGTAAGCTGGAAAACTCTGTATTCTCAAACGAGATTACGACCAAAAAATATCAAAAAATCCGCCAAACACTTATAAGCGGCGAAGGGATTGCCGAAGGCTTGGATGATACGAGCGTGCAAGGTGTAACGCAGAGTGATGCTGCGCCAGAGGTTGTCGCGTCAAGTCTCACCGCAGTTGAGGTTCAGCCAGATAATGCTGCGGACCTGAAGGTTAACGCACCGTCCTCGCTTACGATTGATGCTAATGACCTGCCGCCGCTGCCCTCGGAAATAGATGGCGACGCTGCGACGCAGGGTGGTGACAATAAGGAATCTGAAAACGCTTTCACTAATGAGCCTGAATTTGCGCCGCTACAACAAATGATGCAGCAAGGGCAAACACTTGAAGGTGGCGATGATGCGGATATTGACTCACTGGTTGCGGGGGCGACTGCGCATGAAGTAGAGGGGGAAGATAATCCATCATTCCTAGCTGATATTGAAGCGCGTGGGAAGATTTTTGAGAGCTCCTTGCTCGACGCATTAAAGCTGTCGATGAATCAAGATGAATTGATTGGCTTGCTGGATGGCTTCGATGAAAAGGCGCAAGAAATTCTCAATGGTTTGCATGATGCTCATCAGAAGAAAGACTGGGCAACGCTGGCGCAGCGCGCGCATGAAATGAAGGGTATGTCTGGTAATTTTGGTTTGAGAGCGCTGAGCGAGTTTATGAAAGAATTAGAAGGCATTGTCAAAACGAAAAAATTTGATGATGTTGAATATTTCATGGTGCGCATACCAATGGCATATCGCCTTGGCATTAAACGCATCCGTGCATGGATTGCAGGCTAATTTATTAGCGACTTCATACGGCGCTGTTTTCTCTATTATATATACGTAATTGATTACCTGATCTCGTTAAGGAGCGTAGAGCGTTGTCTGGCGTTCTGTCATTGGGGTGACAGCCAAAAACCTATGTCTGCGTGGCTTAGAGGGCGTGTAGAGGCTCTACTTATCTTGGCTGTTATCGCCTTCAAATAGAATGCGGCGTAATATACCAGGGGCCAGTACGGATAGCGGGTTGATGGATACTTTCGTTTCCTCAGATGTACCTTTAATTGTATATGTCGCGGCGAATATGCCTTGATTATCACCGCCTGTTAAAATGTCGCCAAGCAACGGTATTTTGCTCACAAGCTTGTTCAGAAAAGATATCGGGACGATTGTCCCGTTAATGTCAATTTCGTTACGCTTGCCTTGGTGAATATTGCCTTCGAAGGTGAGGCCGAGCGCCCCGCCCGATGTGCGCCCATTATTAAAGTGGAATCTAATGCCATTGTCGGATAGTGTCCACTTAATATCGCTTTCTAGGCGGTCAAAACTAATGCCGTCTTCCGTGAGCAAATCTTCAATCCCTGTTAGTGACATCGCGTTGAGCAGTCGTGCAAGTGATGGGGCGTTAATCACCATAAAGTCTTCAATGCGCGCCGCGCCCTGAATATCATTGGGGTGGCCATTTTTAATTGGCCGGCCTGAAACGATGATATTACCGCCAATGGCATTATCATACAGACCAAAAGCGCGTAAAAATGCGCCGGCATCATCGGCTTCGAGGCGGAACTCCAAAGCGTTGGTTTTTGGGTCAGGTTTGTAGCGCAAATATATCGCTTTACCGCCAGATGTGGCATCAAGCTCTAATTGTTTCACAACATCATCAGGGCTGATAAGCACGTAGGCCTTCGCATTATTGATAAAGCCGTCTTTCTTACTGGTGTTGAGGTGCGCGACTTTGGCAAAGACCTCTATGCTTGGCGCGTTATGTTTTGCTGCAGATGTTTTTTTATTGTCCTGCGCTGCGCCATTTTCTTTGTTAAAAGACAAAAAGGGCAACAGGTCAAGATAGCGCGCATCGACTTCAAAGCGCATTACCTGCTGTGACATTCTTGTCATGTTGAGGTCAAAGGTGTTTTTTAATATTTTAGCATTTTTAAATGATGCGGTTTTAACGTCCCATTCTTTGCCGACTTTGCCAAATTTTAGCTGCGCGTTTTTAACGGCGCTATCGGCGGCGGTGATGCTGAGGTCCTTTATTTCCTGTACTTCGCCATCTTTAAGAATGACAAGGGCAGAAGCACTGGCCTTGTCATTTGGCGGTTTGCTGTAGTTAAATGGCTTCACCATGAATTCAGCGGGGGTAAGGTCGGCTTTGACCTCAATGGTGCTATTGGTATTTTTGCCTTCTTTGTAGACTATATCGACCTTTGGCGTGCCGTTGATGTAATCATCTATGCCGATGTTAAAGGCATCCCTTAAGGTTTTATCTGCTTGGAAAGATGCATTGATTATAGAATATGTTTTATGCTTGTCTTCATCAATATAGCGTGTCCAATCAAGGGTGAGCGGACGGTCTAGTATTTTGCCTTTGCCGTTTAATGTGAGTTTGTCGCCATCATATTTCAATTTAAATGGCCCTGATGTTAAAGGCTGGTCTTTGACGGCCTTGGGGATGAAGACCTTGTCTAAATCAGCATCAACCACAACTTCAACTTGAGACGCCAGCAAGTCTTTGATTGTCGGGAATGTGAGCTTCACATCTACGCTGGCTTGGCCCTTGGTGTCTGCAGGCGCGAAATCCATTCTTTCGCCGAGAGATATCGGCTCACGCGAGATATAATCAAAAATAGTGGGCAGCTCACCTTTTAAGTTGAGGTCAATATTGGCGATGCCTGCGCCGGTGATAAAAATATCTTTTAAGCTGACATGCGCATCTGACAGCGCAAGGTCTGCGACGTTGCCTTTTTGTACAGTAAGTTGCAGGCCGTTGGGGTCAATAAAACCTTCGCCGCGAGCTTTGCTAATCGGTATAAGGGGGGCACGGTAGTCAATATTCATATCCTCAAACGCAAAATCAAGGCGCGCATTCTCATGACTGAGGGCGTGTGTCGAGAAGTCATATTCCGCATTTGCACTGGCATTTACATCAGTAAAGCTGCCATTTGTTATCTTTTCTGTTAGCCATGCCGCGGCAGACTCGCTTTTCAAGCTTTGCGGCCAATAGGTTGTAAAAAGATCCAGTCCTAATTTGTCTGTGGCAATATCCGCTTTGAACTTATAAAGCTGATCCTTGAATGTGCCTAATATCTTGCCTTTAAGCTTTGCGCCGACGACATCAAGGGAGCGTAGATCAAGCTGGAATTTATGGTTAATATTATCATAAAAGCCTGAGAGCTCTATATTCTCAAGGCTGCGTTCAGAATCATACTCATCTGGCAAATTGAGAATGACTTTCGGCGCGGAGATATCAATAATGGCATTGTCTAGCTTAAAGTTTTTGTCAAAGCTGCTGACTAGGCGGGCGCTGAAGCGGGCATCATGTTTACGCAGAGGCGCAAGCTCCCTGATGTAACGCGAAAGGATAGCGACATCAAAATTTGTGACATTTAATTTCGCTTCTATTTCTTCGCTGTTACGTTCGTAATTAAGCTCGGCTTTAAGCAGGTTTTCTTCGTTGTTAGTATGGGGCGATAAGTTGACATCTAAACGCGCGCTGACACCTTTTTCCCAGCGATTAACGGCGGCATTTACCTGTGGTAAAAACCAAGTCATATGGGCGCGTTTATCACTGACGATGATCTGTGCGTTTTTTATTTCCAAACGGTCGAGATAGCCGAGTTTACTGTCAGCGGCTATGGCTTCTTGCTCGGTATGGGCCAGCATATCAATGAGCTCATTTGCAAAATCTGTGTCTGGTGTGTCTTTTTTGTCAGGCA
>DELD01000015.1 GCA_002354205.1 Micavibrio sp. UBA2705
CAGAAGACTGGGTCAATGGCGGCAATGATGTCCCCGCCCAGCTTATCCTTGAATGTATTGAGCGTTTTTACAAACAAAATGCCCCAATGAAAAACAACTGTAAACTTGATGACGGCACGGTGATCAACACGCAAAACTTCACAGGCGAAGCTCTTGTTTTCGCGCCCTTAAATGACCATATCGTCCCGCATGGCACATCAAGCGCGATAATGCCGCAGCTGAACAACGCGCAGAGCATTACCGTCGATAGCGGGCATATTGGTATGCTTGTCGGGCGTAAAGCACAGCAGATTTGCTGGCAGCCTATATTAGATTTTCTTAATGATTAGAATGGCTAAACAATTAAAGCTTAACGCATCTTTGCGCTTGAAAAGCTGCGGATTACTGGTAAAGTCTTAACAATATTTTGACAGCTAATATTCTTATTTTTATTTGAGGAGGGCAACATGTCCAATCAAGACCCCATCGTCATCGTTTCTGCAAAAAGAACAGCTATCGGCACATTTGGCGGCAGCTTATCAACCATCAAAGCATCCGATTTAGGCGCTGATATCATCACAGCTACATTAAATGATTGCGGCGTAAGCGCCAATGATGTAGATGACGTAATTATGGGGCAAGTCTTGACCGCAAATACAGGGCAGAACCCAGCTCGCCAAGCCGCAATGAAAGCGCAAATCCCAGCGGATAAAACGGCGCTAACCATCAACCAAGTCTGTGGCTCAGGCCTACGCAGCGTTGCTATGGGTATGCAGGCTATTCTCGCTGGCGACAGTAACATTATCGTTGCTGGTGGTCAGGAAAACATGTCCCTAGCCCCTCATGCGATGTTAATGCGCGAAGGCACAAAAATGGGGCCTGCATCAATGGCGGATACCATGATCGTTGATGGTCTTTGGGACGTGTATAACGATTATCACATGGGCATTACAGCAGAAAACATTGCTGAGAAATACCAAATCACCCGTCAAGACCAAGATAACTTCGCCGCATCATCACAGCAAAAAGCTGAAAAAGCGATTGCAGATGGTAAGTTCAAGTCTGAAATCGTACCAATCACAGTCAAGCAGCGCAAATCTGAATTTGTCTTTGAACAAGACGAATTTCCGCGCGCTGGCGTAACAGCTGAAGGGCTCTCTGGCCTTCGCCCTGCATTTAAAAAGGATGGTACAGTCACCGCAGCCAATGCTTCAGGCCTGAATGATGGCGCAGCCGCTGTTGTCTTAATGCGCGAAAGCGAAGCAAAAAAGCGTGGCTTAGAACCATTAGCGCGCATTGCATCATGGGCAACCGCAGGCGTTGAGCCTAGCGTCATGGGCACAGGCCCAGTGCCGGCATCGAAAAAAGCACTTGAAAAAGCAGGGTGGGACGTCAGCGAACTTGACCTTGTTGAATCAAACGAGGCATTCGCCGCACAGGCTTGTTGCGTCATGAAAGAACTAGGCTTATCAGCGGATAAAGTAAACGTCAATGGCGGCGCAATCGCCCTTGGTCACCCCATTGGTGCATCAGGTACGCGCGTTCTTGTTACATTGCTACATGAAATGGCACGCACAGACGCGCATAAAGGCCTTGTCACATTATGTATTGGCGGCGGCATGGGCATTGCAATGTGCGTTGAGCGCACCGCAGGCGATACATGGAAAAAAGTCACTTAAACCATCAAATTGCGTAGTCTTATTTGCTTGTTGCTGAAAACAGAAACGGAATTTTTATTATGAGGTCTAAAATGGTTGGTAAAGTTGCCATCGTCACAGGCGGTACACGCGGTATCGGTCTGGAAATCACCCGCGCCTTAACAGGCGAAGGGTATAAGGTCGCTGCGATTTATGCAGGGAATGAGGAAGCTGCGAAGCTTTGTGAACAAGAAACTGGCGCTAAAGCCTATAAAGCGGATGTATCAAAATTTGATCAATGCGCAGCTGTTGAAAAGCAGATCGAAGCCGAGCTTGGCCCGATTGATGTGCTGATCAATAATGCGGGCATAACGCGCGATGGTATGATGCATAAAATGGATGTCGAAGACTGGCTTGCCGTCATTGAAACCAATTTAACATCATGCTTCAATATGTGCCGCGCGATTATCACTGGTATGCGTGAACGCAAACAAGGGCGCATTATTAACATCAGTTCAATTAACGGTCAAAAAGGCCAGCTCGGGCAGTCAAACTATGCGGCGGCAAAAGCCGGCGTCCTTGGCTTTACTAAATCGCTCGCACTTGAAAGCGCACCAAAAGGCATTACCGTAAACGCCATTTGCCCAGGGTACATTGAAACGGATATGACCGCGCATATTAACCAAAACGTGCTTGATAACATTATTCAGCAAATCCCTGCAGGGCGCATGGGGCAACCGCAAGAAATTGCGGAAATGGTGCTGTATTTATGCTGTGAAAAAGCATCATTCGTCAATGGTTCAACATTCTCGATCAATGGCGGACAATATATGGCAGCGTAACCACCTAAGCCGCCATATATAAATAAACATGTAAAGTTAGATTTTATTTAAGGCCTTATTGACCCAGCACGCGGCGAAGTAAAAGCTGCGCAGGGTCGATAAGGTCTTCTATTTTGGGCGCGGCTTCTTGCGGCGGATCATTTGGCGCTGCATTATCATTGGCTGCGCCATCTTTACCTGTTTCACCGTTCGCCTGTGGCTGCGTCGTCGGTGCAGTTTTCTCCGCCGGCAATAAATCTTGCAGCACTGAATTTAACGTTTTATTCAGCTTACGGCTCAGCTTATTTTTAATGAACTCCTGCATGATTTGTGACGTAATATCTTTGACAGGTGCATTTAAAGGCCCTTTAATCGTGAACGGAACTTTAGGCAACTCAGCGCCCTCTTCCCCCTTATAAATAATGATATTTCGCAAATTTAACGTGTTGTTTGTTAGCGATATTTCGCCGTCAATCCATAAATCATAGTCTTTCGATTCAAAAACGCCTTTTTCAATTTTAATTACGCCGCCATTAACTTTGTAGGGAATATTCACCTTACTAAAGGCCGTATCACCCTTTTCTATCGCCGTATTAACAAGCCCTTCAATCGCGCTAATATTTTGCACCAGCTTTGTATCCAAACGCAGCGCATCGCCAATTTTTGCAACGTCAATGCCGTGCAGCGTAATATCCTTCCCCGCAAGTTTGCCTTGTCCAGACATACCATAAATAAGCGCCGATGAACTGCGCCCAGAGCTTTGCAGCGCCGTATCAAAGTCGGCACTGCCGCTTATAAATGATGATTTTTTACCCTTAGAAAAAGCCGCGAATAAAGCCTGCGTTTCAATTGACGTTAAATTTATGCTCGCGGCTAACGCACCTTTTTCACTCACCTTATATGATGCCTTGCCATTCAGCGCCCCGCCATAGCCATCGGCTGATAAATTATTAATCGCGACGCTGTTGTTAGACACTGACAATTGCCCCGACACATTACGAAGCGCGCTTTTATCAAGACGCAAATCATCAACATCAAAATCAATAACTGCTTTTAAGTCTTTTGAAATCGGCAGTTTCACTTCTTTGCGTGACCATTTACTCTCGCCCGATGCTGCTGCCGTTTTTTGGATCGGGCCATGCGGCGTATAGATTACCTTATCAGCCTTGAGCTTTAAGTTAAAATCAGGTTTCTGTCCAATAAATCGCGCTTTCCCTTGCACATCAATCGTCGTTTTTTGGATTTGTCCTTTTAAGAAATCAAGCTGCACCGTTTTATCCTTTAACAGCCCCACCTGTGCGGTTAACTTCGCAACTCCGCTTAAGTTAAAGTCTTTAACCGCCTGCTTAAAAGCTGGCAAGTCGGAGAGATGCGCAAAATCTTTAAAATCAATATCCAGCACCAATAATGACGCATGTTCCTTGGGTAATTGTTCTTTATGAAGCGCCGTAAAGCTTAGGCTGTCTTCAGCTAAAGCAATCTTACCATTCCAATTATAACTTTGGTTGCTCCCTGATAAATTCAAATATAAGTCAGTATTTTTCTTCGGTAAATACGGCAATATCTCCGCTGGATGATCCACAGAGATAGCAAAGTTCAAATCATAAGCAGGCTGCGTTTTGGTTTTGATAATGTCACCTTCTAAACTAAATTCGTGACGGCCTAAATATAAAGCTTTAAGCGTATCAATATGCAGCGCAGAATCTTTATCAATCGTAAATGCCGCTTGGAATTTTTTAACCGCTTGTTTTTGGTAAACAACATCACCCAATGTAACACGCCAAACAGATGCCGGAAGTGTTGGTGCACGCTCTATCGCATCAATCACCAAACGGTGGAAGTGGTCTTGGCCTTTATTAAGGTATGTTTGAAAAATATCGCCCTGCTGTTTTGCAACGACTTCACGTTTTTTATACAAATCGCCAAAATTTAGCTTTGCGCCTTTAATATCTATTTGTGGCGCTGCGCCTTTGGTTTTTTTAAGGTGGATATCGTATTCTTGCTTTAAAATGCCGATATGTGAGCGCACATCAAAATCAGAAAAATCAGACAGAACAATTTTACCGCTGCTTTCAATGTTGCCCAAAGCGCGTTCTAAACTGCCGCTTAACGAGATATCCGCGCCCAAATTACTCGCAAAATTATAATCAAACGACGCAAGCTGATGTGCGCCAAGAACCTCACCAGAAAGAGATAAGTCATATTTATAGATGCCGTAATTTAGCTGACCTTTTTTCGCCTGCACAGAAAAGCCCGATTTCTCATTCAGCGGCGTGATCGATACCAAAGACTTATAAGACACCCCGCCCTGTGCGCCCACAGCCTGAATCGGCAACGGCGGTGCATAATGCACACTCGTCTCGCCTTGATAAGCAAAGCCATTATCCCATGACACAATCCCCGCAACATCAACCGTTGTCTTCTGCTCTGCCAATGATAGCGCACCATCAAGGCCTATGATTTTCTGCGAAAGGTCTTGCGTATTAACTTTAAACTGCCCTGCATAACTTTGCTTTTGACGCAATAGAGAGAACCCAACATCATAAGCGCCAGATAGTAAATTATAGCTCAGCTTCACATTCACATCTTTAATTTGCTGTAGATGCGCATCTGCGCCATAAGAAAATGCGCCGCCTTCTATCACAACGTTTTTTACACTAAACAAAGCGGGCTGATCTGCACTCTGCGTTTCACCGCCACCTGCTTTCATCAAGGAGTCAATTTCTGCAGTGCGCCACGCAGATAAATCTTCCATTTCGATATTGGGCTGAAACAATTTAAGGCTATCAATGACAAATCGCCCTTTAAAGATATCGACCATGGATACATACATATCCATTTTTTCAATCGACGTGCTGAACGCTTTATCCTGCGCATAAGGCTTGGCTTTAATATCTGAAATTTGCACATGCGGTACGGGCAGTAGCTTGTAATCAACAACACCCTTAATATCCAGATCGTAACCTGCGTAACTGCGCGCAGAGCTGACAATATAAGGTTTAATATGGTCGCCAGAGATCACGCCACTAAAAATAAGCGCCGCCGCCAATGCAATTAATGAAATAAGGAGTAACCCCCCCCCGATAAAAACTTTTTTTATACGCATAACACAACATTTTTTTTAAAGATTAAAGCTGTATTATCCAGACCGCCAGATCAGATAAATATCACCTTTAATTAAATATGTTCATACGCCTATAAAGTAAAGCTGTCTTCGGTGTTTTCCGTGTCTTTTACATGGTCTTTTTTGAAAACCGAAAGCGCGTCGAGGAAATTGTTTAGTTCAGGCAATACGTCAGAGCGAAACACACGGCGCTCTTTCGCGGGAAGTGTCTCTAATATGTTACTGTATAAATTCAGCACGACATCTTGTAAATCATCCGTCGTATCATTTTTGTTCAGCAGTGCATTATTGCCTTCTATAATACGCTTGGTCAGCATATTTACAATTGCACGCACGGTAATGTCGCTACGCTCAATTTTATCTTTCAAAACTGCGCGGGTAACGACAATTAAATTACAATGTTCACTCGCGCGCACTGACGCGGTGCGCGGCCCATCAAAAACAAGCGACATTTCGCCAAATATCTGACCTGCGCCCATTTTACCAAGGATGATCTCTCTATCATTTGCTTTGGAAAAAACCTCGACTTCACCGCTTTGGACAAGGTAAGCGTTATTGCCGATCTCACCTTCTTCTATGATCATCTCACCACAGGCAACAAAGCGACGCTCTAAAATCGTCATATCCTTAGAATTTCTAGCCATAAATAAGCCCTATTACAGTTCCATATCAAACTACATAATAATCTAATATACTTAATAAACCCTTATTTTTAAATAAAATATCGACAGGCCTGTTAGCCCTTTGAATCAGAAAGAGGCTCAGGATCACCTTTTACCGCTTTCTTCGTCACGGCTTTTAATATCGCGGTGTCAGGCGAAATAATCCCTGCAGACACCACTAACTTCACACCTTCTTCAACGCTCATATCCAAAAACTTTAAATCTTGCTTGGGGACAAAAAGCAAGAACCCTGATGTCGGATTAGGCGTTGTCGGCACGAAGACATTAATCGTCTCATCATCGGTTAGCTCTTGTACTTCACCGTCCGATTTACCGGTAACAAAACCAATACACCATGTGCCCCTACGTGGATATTCAAGCATAACAACATCACGAAATGCGCTGGATTGGCTCGCCATAATGGTCTCTATAATCTGCTTCACCGCGCTATATAGCTTCGATATAATAGGCATACGATGCATGATGTAATCAGACATCTTCAGCAATAAGCGCCCCATAAAATTACGGGCAAACCAACCAACAAGAACAAAGAAAACAATTGCGGCTATAATCCCTACACCTGGTAATGCATAGGGTTGATATTCCGCCGGCAAACGCTCAAGCGGTAAAATGCTTTTCACTGCAGAATCAATGAAATTAAAAAACACATAGGTCAGATAAATCGTAATCGCAATTGGCGCAGTGACCAGCACCCCCGCCAAGAAATACCCTCGAACGCGCCCGCCTATACCTATTTTACCTTCAAACTGACTATCGATTGGTGACATATAAAGCGCCTTTTCATACCGTTATGCCTTCAATATAGAACAGCCCCTAATTAGTTCAACCTAAATCGGCTTATTCTCTATATTCATTGACACTTTATAACGTTATAACTTTTTCTTAAACAATTATGACTAAAATAAGCAAAGTTATATAAGGTGAGAGTAGTGAATATATGCCTTTAGACCCCAAACAAATAATGCACGCAAACGAGCTAAATAGCTGGCTCAAGCCCTATGCTGACCTCAGCGGTCAAAGCATAGACGGTGTTATGGCTGACATTACTGAGATTTGGCAAAAAGAAGGGCAGCTTTTAGACTCTGGTGAGCTTTCTTTAAAACTCGCCGATAAATATTTAAATGAAAAAGGCATAACAGCCGAAGCCAAACAAACGATCCTCTCCGACATTGCAGATATCGAAGCCTTAAAACGCGAAGCCGACCACACAACAGGTGTTCTGAAAAAAGATCACAAGGGCGTTGAAACCGCACTTTCTCATGCCTACGCCCAAGAAACAGGCCGCCCCGTCATGATGCTCGAATTTGATTTCGGCAATATGGGCGGCACAAACGAATTGTTTCAAAAGAAGTTCGCCATTGAGAAGTTCCAGCAAGAGCACGGCCATGCCAATTTCACCGAAGCTGAATCCGCCTTTAAAGGACTAAGTTCAGATGAACAAAAACGCCTTATCAACGATATTAATATTAAGCAGACCTTCGAAAAAACAGATACCGCCGCAAAAATCGTAACCCAAACCGTCGTTACAGATTTAGAAGCCCATTTCCCTGATAATAAAGTCATTGCCATTCGTACAGGCGGCGACGAACTTCGCTTTATTGTTGAAGGCGTTGACCCGAGCAAATATGATGACATCATCATGGCGACAACCCATAATGTAGAAATTAAAATGGCCGAACTTGGCCTGCTTGACCACGAACACGCAAAAGGCCGGGACAACATTTTCAAAAACGGTTTTGGCGGCGGCCTAGCTGCAGAAGACATGCGCAACATTACCGACCCTGATAACATCATTGCGATAATGGATGAAGATGTCAAAGCACATAAAGACAGCATTGGCGAAGTACGCGCAAACCAGCATGTGAATATCACCGACACAGTTAAACGCAATATGGGTATTGCAGCCGACACTGACATCACCGCCCTGCCCACAGAACAGCAACGCGCTTTTGACCATGCTATTGAGCAACAGAAAACCTATTTAGATAAAAACGCAGAAAACATACGCGCACACGCGCCCAGCCCTGCGCAAACCATCGCAGAATTTGACGCGCGCGCAGCCAAGATACTTGCAGACATTGATAAGACGCCGCAACTTGATGTGAATAACCAAGCGCTCAAAAGCGCCGATATTGATGGGCTTACACATAGTCGATATGCGACAATCGAAGAAAGGCGCGTCGCCTATATGGAACAAAGCCGCGTGGCTGAATATACTGCGGCAAATGGCGGGCAAGCCATTGACACATCCGTACAAGACTTCATGGCAAGCGAAGCGCGCTCCCTTAACCCAATGGATCCATCCGCCGGCGTGAATACCGTTAGCGATTACCGCCAAAACGCACAAATTTGGTATGATGCAAGCACGCCTGATGCGCGCCCTAGCACAATGTTTGTCGGTTTTCAGAACCTTGGTGGCCTTAACAACCTTCTTGGGCATGATGGTGCAGATGCTGTTTTAAAAGATATGTCGGGCATCGTCACTTCGTCATTAAACGAAGCTGGCATCGCATCAGACAAATTTGTAATCGCACATAATGGCGGCGGCGAATTCCGTTTGGTCGTTCAACCTGGTTATGAAGACCAGCTCAAAACCGCAAATTTATCCATTGCCGAGAAAACAGCTGCATTAAACACTCGCGACATTGGCACGTACATTGCCGAAAAAGGCATTGCGCTTGACGAAGCCACGCAACAAAAAATCGCAGGCAAGAATTTTACCGCCATTGAAGACCCAAAAGTGCGTGACACTCATATAGGCGAACAAAAGATCCAAGGTTACGCTGATGGCCTTGCTGTTATTACAGCAAGCTCAGAAATGGACATTGTGCCAGGGAATGACGCCAAAGCGTGGGATGTTGACCATGTCCTATCCGCGCAAAAACAAAGCCTCGACGATGCAACAGACAATTTCCGTCATCAAGAAATCATGGCCTATCACAACATTGATAACCCGGCGCAGATCAACCCTAACGTTGCGTACACAGCGCGCCGCGCGGGAGCTGATACAACGCCCCGCGCCCATGACAGCGTTACCGTTAATTACCTTGACGGAGAGCCCATTAAAGGCACTGTAACAGAAGTCATTACGCGCCCCGATGGCAAAGTCGAGTATTTAGTCGAAAGCGGCCGTGATACAAGGCCATTTAGTGATAAGTACATCATAGATGTCATGCCAAACAACCAAGCGCCTATAGTCACGACGCAGCCAGATGCTGTCACTGGTGTTATCAACACGCAAAGCGGTCATAAGTTTGTTGCAACGCCAGAGCGTTATGCGCAAACAATTGAAAGCAACCCTGATGCCGCAAGAAAAATGGTGCGCGCACCTGATGATTACGATGGGTTTATCCTCGGCACACAAGACGATTACGACCGTGCTATCGCCAATAATGATCCTATTGCCGCTAGATATATTGAAAACCCAAATAGCCGCGCGTTCTCTGAGCCTGTTGATGATTATTTCAAACGCCGAGATCAAGAAATGGCGCAAAGCGCAGAAAATAGGCCGCCCCCTCCCCCGCCCACTAAAAATATGCTAGATTGGGCAAAGGGTGTTAATGATAGCGGCAAAGTTAAATATGTCGCGACCTACGCAGCATATCAAGATGCTGTAAATAATAATCCTGATTTAGCGCAGCATATGATGACCCCATCAGAAGATTTCAGAGGCCCCATCATTGCAACGCAGGCCGAGTATGACAAAGCCATAGCAAGCGGCGATGCCGATGCCGCGCGTTACATTTCAGATTCTGGGACCTCATATTCAGGCGAGACCCAAGCTTACCACCCCATAGACGTTGCTGAAAGCCCAACAGTCAAGCCAAGCCTCACAGAAAACTTTGACGGCGTAAGCAAGGGCGCTGTGGACACACCAAACGACCCTACGCTAAACAGAGCGGCCAACACACCAGATATTGACGCAGCAAGCACCCGCATGAGTGGTTTCACGCAAATTGGCGCAGGTTCCGCCGGCTTTGGCATGAGTATTATTGGCATGAAAAATGCGCTTGATCGGGGGGACACAACAGGTATCGTCGTCGCAGGTACAGATATGGCTGTCAGTAGTGCGGATTTAGCGCTAGATAGCTCGACCGCTCTTGGCAGAAGCGTTTCAAGCGGCTTACGCGGCGCGGCGATGAAAGCCAATATTGCGGTCACATTAGTTGATGGTGTATATCAAATTTCACAAGAAGAAGGCCTTGAAAACCAACTTGCGCGTGGCGCTGCAGTAACGGTGACCACAGGCACGGCGCTTGGCGTTGGCGCAGCTGCAACAACGGTTGTCGCAGGCGGTGCTTTGGTTACTACTGCAGTCGTGACCGCGCCAATAGCATCCGCCGTCGCGGTTGGCTTAGCAACAGATGCCGGCGTTGGCGCATTTAAAGCACAAAATGCATTTGAAGACCGCATTGCACAGTCCGAACAAGGCATTAAAACAGGCAATGCACAAGAAGGTTCAGGCGCCCCCGCATTACAAAACTACCAAAACCTTCGCGCTTTCGCCATATTGGAGGCGAGCGACCCTGATGGAGAAGCCGGCTTATCCCGTCAAGAAAGCGCCTTAAAGGCAAGTGAATATGAATATTCGAGCAACCCCGAAGCGCTCGACCAGATGGAGGCGGAAATACAAGCCAAGATTGATAGCTATGATAAAATCATCGAAGATAATGACTCATGGGTTCCTGACTTCACACGTTTCTTTGGACAAGATGAAGTTCAGACGAAGATGTCTGCACAAATTGAGCGCACGCAATATGTCGCCGCCATGAATGAACTTAAAGAATATCGCGAAGAACTTAGTGAATACCAAGAAAATCAAGCCCATAACACACCTGAACAAGCGGAACAACGCAATGGCCTCTCGGGAAGCTTTGACAGCGCCCTTACCAATGAAGATGCGCAGAGCGTATCGAGCGCAGCAAAGAGTAATCTCCAAGACGATATCACGGCTGATGATATCAATGTTTCCAACTCCATTGCATCGCAAAATGGCGATAACACGATAGACGCAGATGATAGTGGCCAACAGCGCGTCACGCGCCAAGCGAGCACGTCTTATACAAATATAGCCCCTTAAAGCGCTATTCGCTTTACTCTCGAAATCAGCGCAAAATAACTATTTTTCACGCAATGCCTGATTTTGTTTGCAATTTATCCACATCCATGTCATACATACTCCAACATCTATGGAATGACTTGCCTTGACTAGACTATCAAGCAAAAAATTTTTATAAGATGCTTGATAACTACTAACTAACTATGCAAGGAAATACCCATGGCAACTGGAACCGTAAAATGGTTTAACCCTGATAAGGGTTTCGGCTTTATTCAACCTGAAGATGGCGGCAAAGACGTTTTTGTTCACATCACAGCAGTAAATGAAGCTGGTATGCAAACTCTAACTGAAGGTCAAGCTGTTGAGTTTGACATCGTTGAGAGCCGCGGCAAAGAAGCAGCTGGCAATATCAAAGCTGTAGCTTAATCGCACACAGAATTTCTAAAAACGCCGTTATGTTGAATCATAACGGCGTTTTTTCTATGTAACCAGTTTTGATGGTAAAAATTATGAGTTCGGCGCGGGGGAAAATAAGCACACGATCTGTCAATACAGTTCTATGTATTGCTTTGCTGCTCCTCAGCGCCTGCGCGGCCCCTGTATCTAAATACAAATCCGCCACCAAAGACGAAATTGATGCAGAGATCCGCTTGCAAAAAGAAATGGTCTACCAAGCCTTCCACAATGAAGGCAACATACTTGACAACATTACCTTTCAAATTCTCAAGGCCAACGCAGAATTCTGCACCGAAAACGCGTTAGCTTACGGCTTCACCTTTTGGAACATAGACACGATTTCAAAATCCGATAAATACAGAGAAATCGTAGAAAACCTTTATCAGCTCGATCACGTTTTTCAAATTAATCAGGTTTACACCAACACTGAAGATCAAACCGCACAAATTAAGGCTGGTGACAAGATAATTGCCATTAATGGCGTTGACGTTTCAAGCAAATCCGTCAAAACTAAAGATATATACAAAGCCTTGTCAAAAACAGGATCATCCCACCCTGCAAAGCTTTTGCTTTTACGCGACAATACAGAAATTGAAACCAAAACAACGCCCTATAATGTATGCAATTACCCACTACGTTATGATTATCACGACAGGATTATTAATGCCTTTGCCAATGGTCGTCACATCATCATGACACGCGGCTTTTATCAATTTGCCAAGAGCGAAGAAGAACTTGCCATGGCGATCGCTCATGAAGTTGGACACAATATCATGCGTCACCCCGGCAAGGATGATGAAAACGCAGCTTTGGGCAACATTGCCAATACAATACTGTTTAACGCACTAAAAATGACCGATTTCTACCTACCTAGTTTCGTTTACGAAGGTATTATCGAACAATCTTACATGGTGAACAGCGTCGCGTTTGAACGTGAAGCTGACTATATCGGTATTTATTTCGCTGAACGCGCAGGCTACGATACAACGAACAGCATTGCCCTCTGGCGGCGCATGTCAGTCGAAGTTGACGCAGAAGGCATAGAAAAACGCTCCACCCACCCCGCAAAAGCTGAGCGCTTTGTTTACTTACAAAAAACCTTAGAAGAAATCGCCGAAAAACGCAGAAAAGCCCTCCCCCTCATTCCTGAAATAGACTGGGATAACACGTCTGAAAAAGACATTCATTTTAAGCGCCCTAAGAGTGACACAACAATAAAAGATAACGAACCCCACTACGGCTTAAATTGCGGCGCGGCTTGTATGTAATATTTTGCAGTTAAACGCGCATCAACCTAAGCGGCTCGGAACCGTGCACGTGATGCACGCTCAAGATTAAAATGATCTAGCACCGAATTAAGGCTCTTCTTTTGCGAGACAATCTGCTGCTCCCATTTTTTCTGGGATTCAGCCACCGCCCACCCACAAGTGAAATAAACCTACGCTATTCTGAGAATTTCAGCCTAAAGTCATGACGGCGCCCACCCTTAGTTGGACGAGTAAAATATAGCGTTTCTGCTTCATCGTCTCAGTTAAAAGACTGCTGTGTAATGGGGTTTTTGGCTGTGAGAAGAAAAAATGGTGACCGCTGAGGGATTCGAACCCTCGACCTACTGATTAAAAGTCAGTTGCTCTACCAACTGAGCTAAGCGGTCTAACCATAAATTCGTTCGCCCTTTGAAAGGCTGAGACATGTATATGGATTTCACCTTCGCGCGTCAAGTATTATTTATTAGATAAATCGAAATTTCTAAAAAAAATAATTTAGTCTTTGAGTTTAGCCAAAACGGATGGCGTAACGAATTGTGACACATCGCCGCCAAGGGCGCATATTTCTTTGACGAAGGATGATGACACAAACTGCCATTCGTCAGACGCCATCAAAAACACAGTTTCGATGGATTTATCCAATTTCGCGTTCATGCCGGTCATTTGAAATTCATATTCAAAATCGGAAATGGCCCGTAAGCCGCGAAATATGCATGATGCATTTTTTTGTGCCGCATAGTGAATAAGCAAATTATCAAAACTTTCCACCGTAATGTCGCAATGCTTATCAGGCATATTACCAATATCGGTTTGCGCCATATCAAGGCGTTCATCGGCGCTAAAACGTGGTTTTTTGCCTGCGTTTTTGGCAACGCCGACCACCAAATGATCAACCAGCTTACTGGCGCGGCGAATAATGTGCAGATGCCCTTTTGTGATGGGGTCAAATGTTCCTGGGTAAATACCGATGCGTTTTGTCATGAAACTTTCTCAAAAAAATACTTTAATTTTGCCTCAAAAACGGATAATAACCATACAGCGTAATAATACAATATTAAATGTAGATACCATGATTCTACGCAGCTAAATATACGCCTTACATCGCCCCATTTATGCAGGAGAGCCCTTATGACCGAATTTGCACCACAGCCCAAGAATGCGAATGCCTTAATTATGCTCGAAAGTGGTGAAACATATTGGGGCACAGGTTACGGCGCGCCAATGGTTAATATTGGCGAAATTTGCTTCAATACATCAATGAGTGGCTATCAAGAAATTTTAACCGACCCAAGCTACGCTGGCCAGATTATCACCTTCACCGCGCCACATATTGGCAATACAGGCACAAATGACGAAGATATTGAAAGCCCCACCCCGCAATGTTTAGGCCTTATCACACGCGAACGCCCAACATCGCCGTCAAACTGGCGCGCGAATAAAAGCTTTGATGCGTGGCTAACAGACAACCAGCTGCCAGCAATTGCGGGCATAGATACACGCGCCCTCACCCAAAAACTACGCGATCACGGTTCTGCTAAGGGCGCTATCGCCTATGACGCCAAGGGCATTTTTGATTTAGAGGCGATATTTAAAT
Organism: Micavibrio sp. UBA2705; assembly: GCA_002354205.1. Lineage (GTDB taxonomy): Bacteria > Pseudomonadota > Alphaproteobacteria > Micavibrionales > Micavibrionaceae > UBA2705. Next base: position 14,622 of record DELD01000015.1, read on the forward strand.
CTATTCAAGACTGGTCAGGCCTTAAAGGCGCAAACCTCGCCAAAACCGCACAGCGCGGCGACACCCAGCACTGGGAAACAGGCGCATGGGATATCCGCAGCGGTTACAGCGCCGCTCAAGATACACAAAAGGCCCATGCTTATAAAGTCGTTGCGCTTGATTTCGGCGCGAAAGACAACATTATGCGCGGCCTGACCCATGCGGGCTGTGAAGTCATATTAATGGCAGGCACATCAAGCTTTGATGAAATCATGGCACACAGCCCTGATGGCATTTTCCTGTCCAATGGGCCTGGTGCCCCTGCCGCAACATATGCAGAAATTAAAGATACGTTACAGCGCATCATCAGCGCAGATATGCCCCTTTTCGGCATTTGCCTCGGCCACCAATTACTCGCCTTAGCGCTTGGCGGTAAAACGCAAAAAATGCATTTCGGCCATCGCGGGGCGAACCACCCTGTCAAAGACCTGACAACAGGCAAAGTGGAAATCACATCACAAAATCACGGCTTTGAAGTTGTCGCAAGTTCACTGCCTGATGATGTGGTCCTAACCCATATCAGCCTATTTGATGAAAGCTGCGAAGGCATTGCTGCGAAAAACCGTCCATTTTTCTCAGTCCAGCACCACCCAGAATCATCTCCGGGGCCGCATGATAGCCATTATTTGTTTGATCGTTTCGTCACATTAATGGCAGAAAAAGCCACAAAAAAAGCGGCCTAAAGCGCCGCTTTTCATTATACCGATTGACGCGCTTCAAGAGAATTGCGCCAAAAATTCAGCTTCCGTGAGTTTTTTACACTCATCATCAAATTGGTAATAACAGGGCTTTTTATCAATGAAGATATGCTCGCTCGTAAATAAATCATCCTGCTTATCCAAAAGCGCGGCTGAAATGCCATAATAAAGCGGGGCATCACCAAGCAACTTAGAAAACATACTCGCCCCGCAATGTGAACAAAAGCCGCGCTCCGCCCATTCAGAGCTTTGATACCATTTCAACGCGCCTTCAGGGTCATTAATCGCAACCGTTTTCGGGGCGCATGATATGGTCAGCGATGGCCCGCCATGCCATTTGCGGCAGATATTACAATGGCAGACATGCACTTCTTGATTAAGCAAACGCATAGAAACATTCACTTTACCACACAGACAGGCCGCATTTCGATTTAAATTCTCACGCATAATACCTCCGCTGCGTTATTGATATGTGCAGTATAGTAAAAATAAGAAAAGGACACTAACAAAAGCTAGTGTCCTTCCCTATTTATATGGGTTTGAATTTTATGTAGTGATTACTTCATACCAACACCTAGACAAAGCGGATATGATCACTGCTTGCACCAAAATAGATTGATGAAGCGTTAGACGTTTCTCCTTTTACATTTTCATTCGGTTTATTGCGATCCGCTAATAATGCATCCATACCTGAGCGAACTGGCACAGCGCGGGGGGCCACCTGCACTCTCGTTCCTTGTGATATATCAGCCTTCGGATCGTGTTGTTGATTAAGCGCTTGATCAGGCTCTTTGGCGGCCTGTATCTCCTGCTTAATTTCGTGCTTGGCCTGAACAACCATGGTTTCTGCATAACGAAGCATGGAATCTGTACGCTCATTACTTTCCACCGATTTGGTTTCCAAGACATCTTGGCGGGCGTCTAGTGCTTCCACTTTCTGCTCCATATTATGAATGGCTGTTGAGAAAAAACCGGTTTGCCGGTTCATAACATCAACCATTTCTTTCACTTTCTGAAAACCGTTTCGCAAACGCTCAAAGCTAATGGAGAGCGTAATTGCCGCCCCCACAGCTGCAATCGCAGCAAACACAGCAAAAGCCAAAGAAATAACCATATAGGTTTGTTGAGGACCTATCATAGTTAGTGCCTTTCTTTTTTACTTTGGTTAATAAAAATGAATTTCACGATGAAGAAGTGGACATAGTGGCTATATTTAAACAGCACACATGACAAGACAACCTACCCATGAAAAACACACTCACAATTATTAGTTTTACATAACCACAACTAACAAAACGTTATTTTTCAATAAGATAAAAGACATATTTAAGAATAATTATAATAAAATGCGATGTAAAACGCAGCCTTGTGTAAATATTTCAAACACATAGAATGCTGCGCCATAGTCAATATAGAGTGTAATTTATTTCAAAAAAAATAAACACGGCGCACTAATCACAGGGCACTAAACGCACAAGGCGCACAGAGGCCTTATCTGCCGAGCTATTCATATGAACAGGAAGGTTATTATGTAGGTCATGACCATAAGCAACGCTACCTTGCCTATCGAAACTAGACGACAAGTAAAGAGATGACTTAAAATCAAAGGCTTGCGACGAAATATTAAAGCTACCTTTAAGATCAACCTTCTCTACGCAAGGCGCAACGAGGCGCGCTAACATATCCGCATTAGGCACAAACCACTGGCCTTTATATGCGCCTGATTCAATAATTTCCCATAGCCCCTTATGCGTGCCGTCATGCATCACGCCATCACGCAGCGCCATCACGCAGCGGCCATCAATGCGTGGCACAGGGGTAAATTTTACCGTTGCATCCCCGACTTGGCGAAAACCGCTATTATCAAATACCGTTTCAGATTGGCGTTTCGCCAAATCAGAAAGACTGTCATTAATGGATGTTAGATTATACAAAGCAGCGGCAGCGGCATCTGCATCTGCACCCGCATTCACATTAACGTCCGCCGGCTCTAAACATTGCGGGTAATCTTGCCGCGCCGCGAAACCATGAAACAGGCGCGATAATTTTTTATCATGCGGCGCAGTCATCTTATAAGTACCTAAATACACACCCTGCCCCGTATAAAAACGCCCCTTCGTCCATTTCTGGTTCAAACGCGCCGCTTTTGCGGCCTCCAAATCAGCCTTTGAGACCAATTCATCCGCACCATTGCTCACAGCTGGCGCTGATTTCACCTCAACGGGCAAGGGTGAGCGAATAACCAGACGACCATTTTCGATGGATATATCATAACCGTCACATTTAATGCCGATATCAATTGGCGGTGTTTTATCACTCATCTTTTAAATCCTTATATTCCTATCAACAATAACCCAAAGCCTAGGACACCATCCCAAAAGCGAACATTTGGTTTTATTTTGCACCACAGACAGGCAAAACAATCCCGCACAAAAAAAATATTTAACGCAATTACAGAATGTTAGCCCCTGGTACACAATTTGCATTTACCATAAAAATAAACACGAGGGAGACGAACATGAAACAGACGACAATGAAACGCATGGAATTTCTTAGAGCCGCCACATTCACAACATTACTTTTTCTTACCGCCCTTGGCATTATGTGCTACGCATTCACACAAAATAGAAACTTGATTATCGGCACAGAATATAACTCCGCCACTAACGTCGAATACATCTGCTTTGGTCACGAATGCGAAAACCTTAATCGCTTTACTTGGAGCGACTAAACAAAAACACCGCCGCAGTTAAGGCCGCTTCGTGAAATTTAAAATCACAAAGCTATCCGCGCCTGCCCCGTATAAATCGGGGCATGTATCCTTATTTGTTTGCTCTAAAACCTGCGTCCATAATTTAAATTTCGCATTAAGCAGCAACGCCTCGACCCCATTTTCTTTCATAGAGCGCGCAGCTGTCAGTGCATTAGCAACCATAGCAATTTCTGCACTGTCATGAATATTCAACTCATTACGCGTGAATTTCTGCTGGTCGGGCGACTTTGCCAAGCTCCGTGCAAAGGCTTTAACCAGCTTAATATTATCTTGATTGGTTTCCTCCAAAGACCGAATAACGCCATCTATAGCAAATAGCTGCTTATCATTAACCGCGCTCATTGCATTGAATGACGGATGGATGTAACTTCCCATGCGATATCTCCCCTGAATTTTATTATTTTTGTATATCTATTTTGATAGCATAAATAAATCACGCGACCTAATCAAATTTTATCCCTATTCACAACACACACAACGCATTGATATTAAATATTTAACAACAGATTTTTGACATAATACCACCAGGGCTAATGCTATCCAAAACACAATCAAACAGTAATTAGGGGACATGATGGCTTTTTCATTGATACGCACAGGTCTACATACACTTAAAAACATGTTCACGGCAAAGCCAAGCGAACTGCCAGAGCTGAATTTAAAACAGCGCCTATAATTGCTACAAAATTTTGGGATCGCCGACAAACAGGCGCAGTGGATTTCAAGGTCGCCGCCGCTTACAACGAATATAACAGCATCGCGTTTACGCAAAGCGCCCCGAGTAAGTTAAAAGAAGCCCTCACCCATAAACAGTAGCAAGATTCTCTGCACACCAAGCAGCGTAAAAGCTTTGCAGGCCTGCCTTTATATAAAATTGAAGAGAGCTTTGATAAAGTTGCCCGCAACGTAGGTTTAGACCAAGAAAATCATAGCGTCGTTGAGCTTGACTTCGCCAGCCAGACAGCATCCGTCAGCACATTTAAAGATATGCTCACGCAACCTTTTGCTCAGAAAACGAAAACTATGCAGCTTGCGTTTTAATCAACAACGCATTCCAAACAAAGCTTCGTCATATTGCTGAACAAATCGCAAACACAGCACAATAAACTTACAAAACAATGCCGCTTTTATACGCCACAGCGCGATACGTAGCGCCGCCGCCAATATCTGGCGCAGCTTCATTCGTCCAGCCCTGCGCCTTCATAACATCTTGCCACTGCTCTATTCTACGCGGTACATCATTCAGTGGCACATCTGCGCTGTGCGAGAAAGATCTGACAGCTTTATAAAGCTGACCTGCGCCCCATAAGTAAGGCGCGCCATCTTTTTCAAACATCTCTACCGTGCCACTATACTTCCCGTTTTTATCGGCATCGACAAAGCGCAAGCGCGCCACATAGCCTTCTGCGACCAATATTTCAGACCGAATATTTCTTGGCGCACCAAAAACGCCAATGACGGCAGCCGTAAACTTTTCTTTTAATGATAAATCTTTAAGTTTCATCTCTATTATCCCTGTAAATTATTATTTTGATTAATAAAAGCACAGCGCCGCAGCAAGGTCAAGAACGCCCAGCATTTCACAAAAACAAGAACAAAAAAAAGGCGGCATGTTACAACACGCCGCCTTTTGTAATTATGATTTATACTGACTTACTCTTCTTCAGTGCCTTCTGCATCGGAAGTTGCATCAGCAGCAGCGATTTCGCTAGTTTCTGCGATCACTTCAGCCTCGCCATCCAAAATTGCACCATCATCCCCTTCACCTTCTTCTTCAAGAAGCGCCGCGACAGATACAACTTTTTCTTTCTTACCAACAGTGAACAGCTTCACGCCTTGCGCGCTACGCCCCGTCATACGGACATCAACAACCCCAGTACGGATCATTTGACCGCCATCAGTCACCAGCATGATTTGATGTTCTGGCGTTACAGGGAAAGTTGCAACAAGCTCACCCGTTTTTTCCGTCACATCCATATTGATAACGCCCTGACCGCCACGGCCAGAAATACGGTATTCACTTGCGTAAGTACGCTTACCATAGCCGTTTTCAGAAACACAAAGCAGTACCTGCTTTTCTTCTTCTGGTGTATCCTCCGGCTCATGTTTAATAATCGACATCCCGATAACTTCGTCATCAGCGGCAAGCTTCATACCGCGGACACCTGTTGACGCACGCCCAGCAAATACGCGGATATTATCAACATTAAAGCGAATTGCCTTACCCTTACGCGCCGCGATAACCACTGTATCTTCAGGCGCACAAAGCGCCACAGATACAAGGTCTTCACCCTCACCAAGTTTCATCGCAATCAAACCGTTTGAACGAATATTCTTAAAGTCGGAAAGCATGTTACGACGCACAGAACCATGCGCAGTGGCGAACATAATATTGTGATCGCCCCATTCTTCCTCGTCCTCAGGCAGCGCCATGATGACGGAGATTTTCTCTCCCTCTTCAAATGGCAACAAATTAACCAATGCCTTGCCTTTAGATTGTGGGTTACCTAGCGGCAACTGCCACACTTTCATACGGTGAACAATGCCGCGGCTTGTGAAAATCAATAAAGGCGTATGCGTTGAAGCCACAAATAGCTGAGAAATAAAATCCTCATCCTTCATCGTCATGCCGCTACGCCCTTTACCACCACGGCGCTGCGCGCGATACACAGAAAGCTGCGTACGCTTAACGTACCCACCATGTGTAATTGACACAACCATGTCTTCACGCTGAATGAGGTCTTCAATATCGCTTTCAAATTCCGCGTCAGATAATTCTGTACGACGCGGCGTTGCAAAACGGTCACGAATATCTTGCAATTCTTCGCGCATAATTTCGAACAAGCGTGTACGGCTACTTAAAATTTTCAAATATTCGATAATTTGATCTGTAATTTCGCGTAATTCTGCGCCAATTTTATCGCGCTCTAACCCTGTTAAGCGATGCAAACGCAAATCAAGAATAGCTTTCGCTTGCGCTTCACTCATCTGATAGGTGTCATCTTCATGTACAGGGAATTCAGGATCATCAATCAATTCAATCAACGGACGAACGCTGCCAACCTTCCAGCGTTTGGCAAGCAAGCCTTCGCGTGCGGTTTGTGGATCTGGCGCTTTACGCACAAGCGCAATAACCTCATCGATATTTTCAACTGCTACCGCCAAACCAGCCAAGACATGTGCACGTTCACGTGCTTTACGAAGCTCGTATATTGTACGTTTTGTAATAACTTCTTCACGGAATTCAACAAAGGCTGAAATAAAGTCACGCAGCACAACGACTTCTGGACGACCATGGCGTAAAGCGACCATGTTACAGCCAAATGATGTTTGCAATGCTGTGTGTTTAAACAGTTGATTAAGCACGACCTCGCCATGCGCATCACGTTTCAGTTCAACAACAACGCGCACGCCATCACGGTCCGACTCGTCACGTACTTCTGATATGCCTTCAACAATCTTCTCACGCGCGACTTCACCAAGACGTTCAAGTAAGCGTCCTTTATTTACCTGATACGGCACTTCATGAATAACAATCGCATAACGGTTATCGCGAATCTCTTCAATCGACGCTTTAGAGCGAATAACAACCGAGCCATTACCCGTCGTGTAAGCCGAATGAATGCCTTTACGGCCTAGGATCTGTGCGCCTGTAGGGAAATCTGGCCCTGGAATGATTTCCATCAACTTTTCATTGCTGATGTCTGAATCTTCCATATACGCAAAACAGCCATCAATCACTTCGCCCAAATTATGCGGTGGGATGTTTGTTGCCATACCAACAGCAATACCGCCTGCGCCATTGACCAAAAGATTTGGCACGCGGCTCGGCAGAACCTTAGGCTCATAAACCGATTCATCATAGTTTGGCTGAAAATCTACAGTTTCTTTATCAATATCAGAAAGGATCGCTTCCGCAGCCTTATCAAGTTTGGCTTCGGTATAACGCATCGCCGCTGGCGGGTCACCATCCATAGAGCCAAAGTTACCTTGACCGTGAATAAGCGGCAAACGTAATGAAAAGTCCTGCGCCATACGCACCAAAGCATCATAAATCGCACTATCACCATGCGGGTGATATTTACCCATAACATCACCGACAATACGCGCAGATTTACGGAACGGCTTATCAGATGTATAGCCTCCATCCTTCATCGCATAAAGGATACGGCGGTGTACAGGCTTAAGCCCGTCACGAATGTCAGGAAGCGCCCGTGACACGATAACGCTCATCGCGTAATCGAGGTAAGATTGCTTCATCTCATCTTCAAGGGAAACCGCAGGGAATTTTTCAGTATTTTCTATTGTAGCGTCGCTCATAATAGGTCTTTTTTTCTGTTACGTTATTAACTCGTATTTTTAGCACTCCAAACCCCATACAGCAAGGCTTCGCGCAAGAAAAACACGAGTTATTCATGGAAAAGAAAACTTTTATTATAAACGGTAAAAAATTGGGTTATTTTATAGGGGCTAGTGCCGTTGCTTCACGCACGGGGAGCTGACCAGCTGAGCCATTCTCACCAGTAATGGCGACACTGCCCTGATCTTCAAGGTAACGACCATAGCCATGCGAAAATTCATAATTCTGTATATGCGTACCGTCATTATCCACAATACGTCCAGAGGATTTAATATCAGTTGCCGTAAAGATCGTTGCGCCATCCCCTAATTGCGCGCAGCGCTCTTTGCTAACATCGAGCACGGCATTGGCAAAAGCATGGGACAGCAACCTGTTTTCTGCAATTTTAGCTAATTCATCTTCTGAAATATCAATAACAATACGCACGCCCATAATAACCTCCTGCAACTTATGAAAAACAAGAATGACAGAGACGCTTTATTATGTCAATGAAAAAGGTGTACGTAAGCGTTACACTACACATTAACGCGGTGGCGCGCCATTTTCGCCGTAATTAGCGGTCGTGAAAGCTTTATCCAGCATTTGCTGCAAAACAGGGCTTACGGCGCGCTCAAACGCAGGCTGTTTCTCGGTAATGCTTTTGCCCAGATCAGAACCATAAAAAGCGATCATCGCTTTTATTTCATCAGGCGTATATGTCGCAATCAGCGCTTCGCTCATTTTGCGTTCAAGCAATGCATAATCCATATGAATACGCATTTGACGCGCAAATAAGGCACGCTCTTGCGGTGGTTTTGTTTCTGAAAGGGATGCAATGGCAGTGTTTGCCAAGTCAGATACAGGGCGGATTTCAAAGAAGTCTTGCGCCAATAACATTTTACCGTTTTCGGACATTTCATCTTCGGCTGCTTGCGCATGATTAAAAGCCGCTAATGCTATAAAAACAAAACCTGCCATAAATAATGTTGCGATTACATGCTTAGATTTGATCATCTTCATTGTCCTAATATCTTGAAATAATGGGTGTTGTAGGCCGATGCAGCAATGCACCGGCGCACAATATCAGATAATTATCTTTAGAACGGAATTTCGTCTTCAAGGTCATCAACAGCTTGCGCTGGTGCAGCATTGCCGCCGCCAAAACCTGAATCTTGCTGCTGTGAACCGCCGCCGAAGCCGCCGCCACTTTGCTGTGCACCGCCGCCAAAGCCGCCACCTGCGCCAGCGCCACCGCCAGCAGAATCAAGCATAGTCAGCTGACCTGTGTAAGGACGAAGCACAACTTCAGTCGTGTATTTTTCAACGCCACTTTGATCTGTCCATTTACGTGTTTCTAATTGGCCTTCAAGATAAACTTTAGAACCTTTACGCAAATAGTTTTCAGCAACTTTTGCAATCGGTTCGTTGAAAATGACAACGCGGTGCCATTCTGTGCGCTCTTTGCGCTCGCCAGTATTGCGGTCTTTCCAGCTTTCACTTGTCGCGATAGAAAGGTTACATACTTTGCTGCCAGATTGCATTGTGCGCACATCTGGGTCATTACCAAGGTTACCAACCAAAATTACTTTATTAATAGATCCAGCCACAGCCGCGTCCTTTCGTTTTATCTATAGGGATTTTCTAATGCACACTATAAACATTCGCACTCACTTGCATAGATGCTTTCTTACAGATAACCACAGCAATTTATATTTATGGGTTTATTCTTTAAATATGCGGCATAGTTACCACGCCAATCATCTTCGCCCACTGTCACCACATACCACTGTTTTATAGGAATAAAAATGTGATAGATAAAATTTTATACGTTTTTCACATATTATTTACATAAATGTGAAATAATGGTAATAAGTCAGGTAAAACATACGGAAAGAGATAAACACAAAATTCAAAAACACAAAATTGTACGAAACGCCTATAAGGATACATTTGTGCGCCTTTAGCTTAGGCTAAAGTTCATTGCTCCAAATTGACGATCATGCTTTGAACACACACTCACAAACTGCATATATGTATAATTAGGGCTTTTGATAAGCTGGGATTGGTAAAAAATTAAGTTACCTGATCCCGGCTTTTTTTGTACAAATATTTCGCGGCCTTTTACGTAAAAAAAGCTTGTTTTTTCCATCATAATTTGCTTAAGTAAGCTCCTCAGTACAAAAAAAAGAAGTCAAAATAGGCACTTTAGACCTTGAAAAAATCTTTAAGCGTTCTGAATATTGCGTATAAATATAGGGAGTTCCAGATGACAACACAGCAATCACATAATCTTACGGCAACACAAGATATAGAAATACTTGCCACAAGAATGAAAGCCTTAATGCACAAACCAAATGTGCAAGCTTTCTTGGCCGAAGCTCCCGCCACACTAACACAAGGCAAAGACCTATACCAAATTGCGATGGAAGACATCCAAGTTGCATTTGAGAATATATATAAAGAGCGCGAAGTTTATAAAGTGCCGCTGAATATATATAAAGCCATCCTAAGACACACAGACCCTGTCGCTTATAAAACACTGGATAACAGCGTTGATGTGACAGCACAAGCCGCGCCAAATGTTGACACAGCCGCAGATGAAGACGACAAAACGATTTACAATGAAGCTGGCCAAAACAAAACAACTGAGTTACAGCAATACTTCAAAAAGCGCTGCGATGAATCAGCGCCGGCTGAATATATTTTTGAAAAAGAATACCCACGTTATTTGCACATTCTTGCCAATAAAGTGGACATTGAAAGCATTGAAAGGCTCGCACAACAATACGTCAACATTCTTGCGTCAATTACTGATGCTGGCATCGAAGATAGCCTGCAAAACGTATTTTCAAAAAACACCGACTTACAGCATAATGTACGCGACCTGATTGATGATCTGCTGGACGCGGATACAGACCCTGCGAATGAAATTGAATTGGAAGACGACGAATCTTTCACGCAGCTTCACGACCAAGACCGTGTAGACGCTGATGAATCCGCCCCGCAATCTGAAGACTATGACGATTCACTCACTTCAACGAAGCTTCCAAAAAGTGTTGAAAGCTTCTTAAAGCTTTACGGTAAAGAATTACGCGATGAGACGCGCGATAAACACAATGCCCGCGTAAAATACGCACAGCAAAATGACGTGGCATATGATGACATTCGCTTCACACCTGTTGATGAAGGCTTGCTTGATGTTGCGACAACATTAATGATGACGCCGACACAATCCAGCATGATTATGATTGCTGAAAAAGGCATGGATACAAGCGGCATTGTCACGCGTCTATCTGAGCAGCTGTTCCACGATGCCGTCCCTGCCAAAATTGGCGGCGCGCGCATCATTGAATTAGACCTTGAAAAAATGACCAATTATCTGTCAAAAACCCAAAGCGGCATTCAAGATCCTGACATTGATGAAGATGGCGTTGCGACCACAGCTTTAGAAGCCAAATTGCACATCTTATTCACATCAATTGACCACCACAACAAATCAGGTGAGCCTCCAATATTCTTATCTGTTAAGGGTTTTGAACAGGCAGTTAAGCCGAAATCCATTATGGGTGGAATGCTTGATGAATGGTTCACTTATTGGCTTGGCGATGACAAAGACTTACGCATCATTGCAGAAATGAGCAAAGACGGCTTAGAGAGCATCAAAAAAGATGCCCCTGACCTTTATAAGCGCCTAAGCACGCATAAACTAAAAGAGCCTACAGAAAAACAAGTTTCTGCGCGTATAAAAGACTGGATCACATTTGGTCGTGGCCGTCCGCTTACCGATAAATACACCATTAGCGATTCAATTATTGATGAAGCCGTCAAGCTATCGAACAAGCATCTTAGCAAAGAAGATGAAGCGCAGCCGGGGCAAACCGCAAGCATCCTGACTTTAGCAGCAACAGCAGCTGAAGTGCGCGGCTCTGACGAGATTAGCCATGATGATGTTATTGATGCGATCATGACAAAATCTGGTAAATCACGCGACATGATTGAAACCAACAGCAATGAAAAAATGGCGACACTAAACGCAGCCGTAAAAGAGAATTTAATTAACCAAGACCATGCAATTGACCAAATTACACCTAAATTTGACCTCATCCGTATGGGACGTAAGCGTAAAAACAAGCCAATAGGCGTATTCATGTGCACAGGCCCAACAGGCGTTGGTAAAACAGAAGCTGCGAAACTTATCGCGGAACATTTAGGTGCAGGCTTAACCACATTGGATATGAGTAACTACACAGCCGATAACACAATAGCGCAAATTCTTGGCTCTCCTGCTGGTTATGTTGGCTATGGTGAAAAAACACCTCTCGAAGCTGTTGAAGACCACGACATTAACGTCGTATTACTTGATGAGTTTGAAAAGTCGCATCCTGAAATTTTCAAAGCCTTCATGTCTGCCTTTGACGAAGGCCGCATTCAACTGCGTCACAACAAAACGCTTAACTTTGAAAACACGCTTTTCTTACTGACATCAAATATTGGTGAACAGCATAAAAAAGACGTCAAAGGGGCACCAGGTTTTGCGGCGACATCGACAGAAAATATTCGCGATGAAGCGCGCCAAGAAGCAATTGATAAACGTTTTAAGCCAGAGTTTAAAAACCGTATTGATGGCATCTTGAATTTCAATGATTTGAATAAAGATTCAATCGCGCAAATTGCACGTTTAAAACTAGCAAAACTTGAAAAACGTTTTGCTGAAGAAAAACAGCATGGTGCATTTGAAATTTCTGATACCGCGTTTGAACAATTAACGACAATTGGTTTTGTTGATGGTATGGGCGCACGTCCATTAGAGCGCGCCATTGAGAACTATGTTGACTTACCGCTTGGTCAGTGGTGTTTAGAAAATGCCGATAAAGACCCAATGCAGTATAAATTCACGCTTGAAGCAATCTCTCCTGAAGTTAAACTCAACGTGACGGAGCTTGAAGCACCAAAAGCAGCTACAGCGGCAAAAGTCACGCCAACCAATGATAATGGCAAAACAACCAATCCATCACAAAAACTTGGTTAAGCGATAAAATTATATATTATTCGATAAAAAAAGCCCTGCCAGATATTTGGCGGGGCTTTTATTGTGCCTATGTCGTCTGCCAGAAAAAAACCAACAAAAAACCGCTCCCAAAAGAGCGGCTTTTATAAAACTAAAATACTAGGGGTGTTCCCTTGTAAGGGCCTAGTCTCTGCGACGTTTGCGTTCTAGCTTACGCCAGCGACGAACGGCTTCGGCTGCTTCACGCGCTTTTTTCTCAGATGGCTTCTCATAGTTACGACGAAGTTTCATCTCGCGGAAAATGCCTTCACGTTGCATCTTCTTCTTTAAAGCTTTCAGCGCCTGATCAACATTGTTATCACGAACATTTACGCTTACCACTTTATTCACCTACTTTCTGGTTGGTTTAGATTAAAAAGCTTTATAAAAAACTATAAAGCCGTATGCTGTTTATCAATTCTACACATAAAAAGCAAAAGAAAAATGAAGATTAAACATATTTTATTAGCATTATTGCCTTTATCTATAATCATGCTTGGCTGCCTTAACGCCCATGCATATGAAATCCAGCCCGAACAAAACACAAAGCTGTTAAACAAAACGCAATACAGCCAAGTCGCGATGAGCACATCCGAAATGGTTGTCACCGCACACCCGCTTGCCACTGCCGCGGCGCAAGACATCCTCGCTAAAGGCGGTAACGCCGCAGATGCCGCCATCGCAGCGCAGCTTGTTCTAGGCCTTGTTGAGCCACAATCATCAGGCCTTGGCGGCGGCGGGTTCGCACTTTATTATCAGGCTAATACGAATAAACTCTATACGCTTGATGCCCGCGAAACGGCGCCGCAAAGTGCCGATGAGAAGATGTTTTTAAATGTAAATGGCGCGCCGCTAGACTTTTTCAGCGCATCTACATCAAAAAAATCCATTGGCATCCCTGCTATCCCAACCTTGCTGTTCACGCTTAGCCAAGAATTTGGCACAAAAAGCCTCTGGAAAGAAAGCTTTGAACGTGCCATTAGCTTATCAAGCCTTGGCTTTGATATAACGCCGCGCCTAGCCGATTCTGTTGAAAAACACAAAGACCGTTTAATGAAAAACAGGTCATATCTTTACTTCACCAATGAACGCGGTACGCAAATCCAAACTGGTGATCGCCTTATTAACCAAGACTATGCCAAGACCTTAAAAGATTTTCGCGACATTGGCCCTAAAACCATATCGCCTCATTATGAATTAAAAAGCCGTGAGAATTTATGCGGGACTTACCGCAGCTATACAATCTGCTCGATGCCTGAGCCTTCATCAGGCGGCCTAACCCTACTCTCCATTTTACGAATGATTGAACCTTACGACCTTGGCAGCGCGCCGAATGCAGAGGCCTATCACCTCTACCTCGAAGCATCAAAACTCGCCTTTGCTGACCGTAATCAATATATGGCAGATGCCGATTTTGTCGACACGCCAGGCAAAAGCCTTATTCAGCCAGAATATTTAGCGCAAAGACGCGCCCTGATAAACCCCGCCGGCGCAAACCCTGCGCCAAGCTATGGCACACCACTTAACTGGGGCGACGCTGCTAAGCCAGATCATAGCGGCCCCGAAGAAGGCGGCACAACGCATATCAGCATCGTCGATAAATTCGGCAATGCCGCTTCACTAACAAGCTCTATTGAATTTGCTTTTGGCAGTGGCTACATGAAAAACGGCTATTTCCTCAACAATCAGCTTACCGATTTTTCTTTTATCGCCGAAAAAGACGGACAGAAAGTTGCAAACCGCGTACAGGCAGGTAAACGCCCGCGTTCATCAATGAGCCCTGTGATTGTTTTTGACCAAAGCAATAAGCCAATCCTGATTATTGGCTCAGCCGGCGGCAGCCGCATTATTGGTTACGTCGCGCAGCGCCTTATCTCTATACTCGATTGGCACATCCCTGCCGCGCAAGCTCTGGCGATGCCATCCATATTAGCGCGCAGTACAGCGGTCGAAGCAGAGAATGGTTTTGATCCGAAGATCTTAAAACAGTTACAGGCCAAAGGCCACAATATCAGCCAAGCGCCTTTAAATAGCGGCCTGACATTAATTCATTATCAAGACGGACGTTATATCGGCGCGGCTGACCCGCGCCGTGAGGGCACAGCATCAGGGCGTTAATGCCACATGTTAAGCTGCGATATAGATTGCGCGGAAATCATTTACGTTAGTTTGCGTTGGCCCTGTGACAAGCAGGCCGTCAACACGTTCAAAGAAGCCATAGGAATCGTTATTCGCAATATAGCTTTCTATATCCAGCCCTTTTTGCCGCGCTTTATCGGCTAGCGCAGCGTAGAAAAACGCGCCTGCATTATCTTCGCTACCATCAATGCCATCTGTATCTGCGGATAGGCCGTAAATATGCTTTTGAGCGCCTAGCGCCTTTAAAGCCTCAAGTGCAAACTGACCATTATTACCGCCGCGTCCGTCGCCGCGCACATGTACGGTCGTCTCGCCGCCTGATAAAATTAAACACGGCGCACTATATTCACTGATTTTCACCATATGCATTCGTGCGCATTCACCGCTTTCGCCCTCTAACGCATCTGATAAAATATGAACATCAATGCCGCGCTCGCGGGCAAGTGCCGCCGCCGCATCCAATGACATTTTCGCGCTCGCAATAACAAATATATCCTGATGCACAATTGGGCTGTCATTGTCCGATGTATCATCCTGACTTAGATAAGCCCTTAACGCAGACGGCACGGCGATATTATAGCGTTTTATCAGCGCCAAGGCTTCCGCGTTAGATGATTTGCTCGCTAGCGTCGGCGCAGATGCGATGCTGCTCACATCATCTCCCGCAACATCAGATATAATCAGCGTGTGCAAATGTGCAGGCGCGATCATTTCGCCAAGGCCGCCGCCTTTAATTTTTGATATTTTCTTCCGAATAATATTCATATGCTGTATCGGTGCACCACTTTTAAGCAGCGCATCATTAATCTGCGCTTTCTCTGCGAAGCTTATACAGTCTATCGGCTGCACCAATAAAGCAGAGCCCCCGCCTGAGATTAAACAAACAACCAAATCATTTTCCGTCAACTTAGCCGCGCGCAAGAAATTAATCAGCTGCCCCGTTGCCTCAAGCCCTGCCGTATCAGGCACAGGATGCGCCGCTTCTAAAATTTTAATATGTTCACAAGGCGCGCTGTAACCATAGCGCGTAATCACAATGCCCGAAAGCGGGTGCGTGTCATGATGCGCCCAGCTACGCTCAAAAGACTGTGCCATCTGCGCCGACGCTTTGCCCGCCCCGACAACAAAGACACGCCCGCTCTGACGCGGCTTAGGCATATGTAGCGGTACGGATTTACTTGGCTGCGCCGCTGCGACCGCGGCATCATAGAGTTCACGCAGGAAAACTAACGGGTCAGAAACAACCATCATTATTCACCCTTCAAGCCAAAAATACGCGCATCAGGAACATCAAATTTATCTTTATCGTAGAGATCATCGCCCTTGCGCAAAGGCTGCACACCATCCCAATATGTCGTAATCATATCCATTTCAGGACGTGGGCGGCCTTCTGGTTGCTGCGCTGCCTTGCCAATATACATTACGCCTGCGATATTATCGCGACCATCAAGGCCAAGCTTACTGCGGAACGTATCATTATAACTATACCATTCCGTCAACCAGTTACCGGCATAACCAAGCGCATTGGCCGCAAGCAACATGTTTTGACAAACTGCGCCCGCAGAAAGGAATTGTTCCCACAGTGCATGTTTGCCTTTACGCATACGCGACACCACCATGATAACCAATGGCGCGCGCAAAAAACGCTCCGCTTCCAAATCAAGCTTGGCAGGGCTCGCATCAGGGTCTTCAGTTTTATATGCTTCACGCAGTATCGAGCCCACTTCGCGGCGCTTATCTCCATCAAACACAACAAAATACCACGGCATTAATTTTCCGTGGTCAGGGACGCGCGCGGCAGTTTTTAGAATCGTATCGATTTCATCGCGGCTTGGCGCAACGTCATTCATATATTTCACAGATAAAGATCGGCGTGATTGTAAATATTCAAGCACATTCGCATTTGCAATACCCGCACAATTTTTCTCACTCATAATGCGTCCCTGTTTATTTTGTTTTTGGTTCTTTGTGTTTAAGCGTTTTCGTAAAGACAATTGCGCAATAAACGGCAACGCCCAAGCAGAAAATAAAATTATAATTCGCCATAGATAACCCCAATATAGGATCCGCCCATGGAATTTCATCGCAGCGGGCAATCGGCGCCGATTTAATACGCTCAAGTATCTCAGCCATCGAACCCGTCATATCGGGCGCAGAGCAGCCCTCTAGCCCCTTCCACCACTTGCGCTCCACGCCTGTGTGAAAACCTGCTATAACTGTATTGGCTAGGAATGTCAGGCCAAGCAGCCCCAATGCGCCATTACGCAGAGCGATAAAATTCTTACGCTCCGCATACAGGCCGCAGAGACCAATAAGAATCGCGACAACAAAAGGAACGCGTTGATAGATACAAAGCTGGCATGGGTGCAAACCAAAGGCATATTGCGCGATAAGCGCGCTAGCCAATGCCGCAATAGAGAATAGCATCAAAACCAGAAAGATAAATGGCGTAGAAAATACGCGCTCCAAAATATGTCTACTCACTATAATCCCGTTCCATCTATAGTTAAATACAGCCGCTTAGTTTAAGAGTGATTTAATAAATTCTTTAAGCATATCAACCCCTTCAAGGCCGAAATATATTAATAATGAATATAAAACAACTACCCACACAAGGCCAATAACCGCCCCTGCCATGACCGCCAAACCATCACGCATCAAAACGCCAATCGACATTAACGCAATCGCAAAGCTTGGTACTGTATTCGATAATGGTATCGGCACGGTTACACTCAGCGCCATAATAAATCCGCAAAGGCCAATAATACGCGAAAACACACCCTGCGTTATAAAACCAAGGCGCGGCGCAATAATTTTTTCTGCGCGTTTCACCCAAGGCTCAGCCCCCGCAATCATCGCTTTTAATTTATCTGTATTGAATGACTTTCTCTTTATTCTTTCTGGCAGCCACAATTTACGGCGGCCTATCATTTGTTGAAAAGTCAAAATCATCAAAGGCAGCGCGATCAAAAGATTAATTCCTGGCGGTACAGGCAGCGGCAATGCAGCAGGCAGCGCAAAGATAAACAACAGAGCACCAAATCCACGTTCATGCAACGCCGTGATAATATCCTGCACAGATGTCGTTTCATTGATTAGCGCGGCTTCAAAATCAATCAATAATTGCGATAAGCCGCGCGGCTTTTCTTCCTCAATAATCACGTGGGACATGCTTCACCATATATATGAGCAAGGCTCAAAATTAAGCCGATAGAATATTAATGCCTGAAATGGCGTGTCTTTGTAAAGACCATTGCGATTGCCCGGTCATCTGCTGCGGTGATAACTTCTTCATCACGCATAGAACCGCCGGGCTGAATGACTGCCGTTACCCCTGCATCTGCCGCTGCAATTAAACTATCCGCAAAAGGGAAAAAACCATCAGAGGCCACTACGGAGTTTTTCAAAATGGAATGTTCAAGCTCGAGCGCCACCGAGATATTTTGCGCCTTTTCCGCGGCTATCCGCGCGGCATCAATACGGCTGGTCTGACCGCCACCTATGCCCAATGTCTGTTTATTTTTTGCATAAACAATTGCGTTTGAACTAACAAACTTACAGACGTTAAACGCAAAGATTAAATCTTCCATTTCACGTTCTGTCGGGCCGCGCTCTGTCACTATTTCAACATCATCCGCTGTAATAAAAATATCGTCGCTTTGCTGAACAAGGAAACCGCCAGAGACGCTACGTACCAACATGCCCTTGGCAGATTCGCGGCTCATCTCGCCAGTTGCAATAACGCTTAACTTTTCATGTGCGGACAGAAAATCGACCGCGTCACTTTCAAAAGATGGCGCAATAATAATCTGCGTGTAAGTGTTCATAATTTGGCGCGCGGTTTCAAGGTCAAGCGGCACATTTAATGCCACGCAGCCACCATATGCACTTCGAGGATCATAAATAAGCGCATTGTTATAGGCCTCTAATGCACTCCCCCCACAGGCTACGCCGCATGGGTTAGTGTGTTTGACAATCACGGCGCTTGGCAGATCAAAACTCGATACGATTTTAAAGGCCGCTTCTGCGTCTAAAATATTATTATAAGACAGCGCCTGCCCTTGTATCTGTTTGCCGTTCACAATACCTGCGGCCTTATCGCCGTTATTATATAATGCGGCTTGCTGCTGCGGGTTTTCACCATAGCGCAGGACATTTTCTAAAGTGCCTGAAAGACTATAGCGTGATGGAAAATCGCCATCCGTGCTCGCCCCCATAAACCAGCTTGAGATATTCGCATCATATGTCGCGGTCAGCGAAAACGCATTTGCCGCTAAACGCTTACGTACAGATTGCGTCACTGCGCCTTCATGAATGTCTAAATCTTTCAGCACTAATTGATAATCTTTAGGCGCCGTAAGCACGGCAACATGCTTATAATTCTTTGCCGCTGAGCGGATCATCGCAAGACCGCCTATATCAATATTATCAAGGCATTTATCTTCGTCATCACTTTCTGCAACCACATCGACAAACGGATATAAATTCACAACGACAAGGTCAATTTGCTTAATGTCATGTGACTTTAATGCATATTGATGCGCATTTTTATCACGCTGCGCTAAAATACCGCCATGAATTTTAGGGTGCAGAGTTTTAACCCGCCCCTCCATTAATTCAGGCATACCTGTGAAATCAGAAATCTCTTCGCAGGGAAAATCTTTGCTTTTCAAATAATCGCATGTGCCTTGAGTCGCAATAATCTCAACATTATTTTTAACCAAAGCTGTTGCGAGTTCATCTATCCCCGTTTTATTCGCAACGGAAATCAAAGCGCGTTTAAGACGCACTGAGCCTGGATCTTTAATAATGGTGCTTTCTTCAGGCTGGTCCATAGCAAAAATTTCTTCTTTATATCAGGTGGGTTAACGACGCGGATATTTTATACGTTGCCCGCAGAGCTGACGGTTGAGAACGACGATGCACGTTCGACCGTGCCATGTTCACCTGTCTGCGCATATAGACCGCGCACATCTTTAATGGAAGAAAACTTATCAGTCACGCCTAAAACAGTTTCCGCTCCACCTAAGAATAAATAGCCATCACGTGCCATTTGCCTAGAAATCCCCTCCAAAACCTTCGCCTTAGTTGGGATATCAAAATAAATTAAGACATTGCGGCAGAAGACAACGTCGAACTGTCCCAAAGATGTCATCGGATCTAACAAATTGAAGTTTTTAAATGTAATCATCGATTTTATTTCATCGCTGATTTGCCATTTTTCCTCAACCTGCTTAAAAAAGCTCACCAGTTTTGTCACCGGCAAGCCGCGCTGCACTTCAAACTGCGAATATAGCCCCTGCTTAGCCGTTGCTAAAACGCGATCAGAAATATCCGTTGCTATAATTTCAATCCTGACACCTTTAAGCTGCGCTTGTTTTTCTTTCAAGATCATCGCAATGGAGTATGGCTCTTGCCCCGATGAACACGCCGCGCACCAAATGCGTAATGTTTTGCCGCGTTTCGCATTTTCAATCAAATACGGCAAGACGACATTTTCAAAATTCTCAAAAGGACGAATGTCACGATAAAATGATGTTTCATTCGTGGTCATCGCGTCAACAATTTCAGTGACGAGCGCAGGGTCAGGCAAAGCACGCAAATTTACACTCATCGCATCAAGTGACGGGTAGCCCCATTTCTTGGCAATCGGTGTAAGACGAGAATCCAGTAGATACGACTTATCTGGCGTTATATCTAAGCCTGATTTCTCGTATAAAAGATCCTTATATAAATCAAAATCTGCAATTTTCATTTTGTGCTCTTACGCAATCCTTAAAACATTAATCTACTAACATAGCTGCCAATTTGATCCAAGGGAAGTACTTCCATACATATTCCTTGATTAGCAACCGCACCTGGCATTCCCCAAACAACACTTGATTGTTCATCTTGAGCGACAAGCCTGCCGCCTTTTTCTACAAATAACTTCGCACCTTCTAGGCCGTCCGCACCCATGCCTGTCAAAATAACACTCAAAAAAGATCCGCCATAAATGTCAATCAGGCTACGCAGCATCGGGTCAACAGATG
>DELD01000077.1 GCA_002354205.1 Micavibrio sp. UBA2705
GTGCCCGCAGAGCCTGTGAAGTCAGTTAGCCATGTCAGGCGCTGATCGGCTGGCGGCACGTATTCATTGTTATACATATCTGTATTGGGGACGATATATCCATTAACGCCGTGCTGCTTCATTGCGTCGCGTAGGCGTACCATACGGACATCTATTGTTGGCTTATTGCTGTTTTGGTTGGACATGCTTGACCCCTGTTTTTTTATTTTTTGATAAGATGACAATAGACACAGCTTGCCATAAAATCAATATAAAGGGCTGATTTTTTGATAATAACTCTGATTTAAAATCAGTAATTCTTGACTTGTTGTGCGGATATTGCGACATTCCCGCCATGCCGATTTTATTTTTAATTGCTGGTTTGATTTTACTTGTGCTGTTTCTGACGTTTTTTCAGAAAGGCGTGAGCCCTGATGCGCAGAAAACATTTTGGCGTTTTGTCCTGTTTTTTGTCGTGCCTGCCGCTTTGTTTTACCTGATTATCTTAGGGCGCTCTCTGCCTGCTTTATTGGTGCTGTTTATTGTACTGCCGATGATTGTTAAAGAGATTAAGTCTTTGCGCAAACAGGGTAAGGATGATGAAAGCATTGGGCAGGATGATATGCAGGACAATGTGAAGCAGGAAAACCTCAACTTAACGCATGATGAGGCGCTAAAAATTTTGGGGCTTGAAGATGGTTCATCTGTAGCAGACATTAAAGCAGCCCATAGTAAATTAATCAAAAAAAACCATCCTGACCAAGAAGGCAATGCGTGGCTTGCATCGAAAATCAATGCGGCGCGCGATGTGTTATTAGAAAAAAATAATAAAGATGTTTAACAATGACGCAAAAATTTGCTAAACCTCAGCCACTGGAAAATATAAGAAGATATACAGATGACAGATAGTAAATTAAATCGCCCTGTGCGTAAGGCTGTTTTTCCCGTTGCTGGTCTTGGTACGCGCTTTTTGCCTGCAACCAAAGTTATGCCTAAAGAAATGCTGCCTTTGGTCGATCGTCCGCTTATTCAGCATGCTTTTGAAGAAGCGCGCGCAGCAGGGATTGAAGAATTTATTTTTGTGAGCGGTCGTCACAAGGAAATGCTCGAAGAGCATTTTGATTACCAACCAGAATTAATGGAAACCCTTATATCTCGCGGCAAAATCGATATGGTTGACCGTGTGCGCGATAGTGAAATGCCAGAGGGGAAATTGTTCCTGACGCGTCAGGCGCGCCCATTAGGTCTAGGCCACGCGATTTGGTGTGCGCATAAACTTGTTGGTGATGAGCCCTTTGCCGTGATGCTTGTTGATGATGTTGTGTTATCGGATACGCCATGTTTAAAACAGATGATTGATTGTTATGCCGATGTCGGCGGTAACATGGCTGCGGTGATGGATGTCCCGCGCGAACAAACCCAGAAATACGGCGTTCTGGACGTAAAGAGCGAAAATGGTCGCCTTGCTGAAATTGCAGGTTTGGTCGAAAAACCAAAGCCCGAAGATGCACCATCAACATTATCTGTGATTGGCCGTTATATTTTGCAGCCAGAGATTTTTGATTATTTGGGGCAGTTTAATAAAGGCACAGGGAATGAAATTCAGTTAACAGATGCGATTGCCCATCAAATTGGCAAACAGCCTGTTAACGGTTTCCGTTTCGATGGTAAACGTTATGATTGCGGCAGTCGCCTTGGCTTTATTGAGGCGAATATTGCCTTTGGTATGCAAGACCCTGAAATTGGCAAAGACGTACAGCGCTTTGTCAAAAGCTATGCCGATAAGTTATAAGTAAATAAAGATATAGAGTAGTATAAATAATGTTTAATCTTGCGATGAAAAAAGAAAATACTGGAAGCGTAGATATGAATGAAGGCCATAAATTTGACCCTGTAGTACTGCGCGAATATGACATTCGCGGCATTGTGAACGAGAATATTGATGAAAATGATGCTTATGCCATTGGGCGTGCATTAGGGACAACGATTTCTCGCGCTGGGGGCAGCCGCGTTGCTGTAGGCCGTGATGGGCGTGATAGTTCACCTGATTTAGCGGAAGCTGTGATGCGCGGCCTTGTTGATTGTGGTTTGATTGTCATGAATATCGGCGTTGGCCCCTCGCCAATGCTTTATTTTACTGTGCATGATCGTATGCTTGATGGCGGCGTTGTCATTACAGGCTCGCATAACCCATCGCAATATAATGGCTTTAAAATGATGGATCAAAAAGGCTCTGTCTTTGGCGAAAAAGTACAAGAATTGGGCCGCATTGCCGCAGCAGGGGATTATGTATCCGGCGAAGGTGAAGTGCGTGCTTTGGATGTTTGCGACACATATGTATCGCGGCTTATTCGTGATTTGAACATCGCCGCAGGCCGCCCGCTTAAAATCGCGTGGGATTGCGGTAATGGCGCAGCGGGCGCGGTAATCCATGGTTTTGTTGCACAGCTCCCCGGTGAAAATGTATTATTGTTTGATGAAGTTGACGGGCGTTTCCCAAATCACCATCCTGACCCGACTGTTGATGCAAATTTAAAAGATTTACAGCAAGCGGTACTGGAGCAAAATTGCGACCTCGGCATTGCTTTTGATGGTGACGCTGACCGTATCGGTGTGGTTGATAATAAGGGCGAGATTATTCGCTGCGATACGCTGATCGCGCTTTATGCCGCGGATGTCTTAAAAGATAATCCTGGCGCGCCGATTATTGGTGATATTAAATGCTCTCAAGCAATGTTTGACGAAATTACGCGTCTTGGCGGTAAGGCTGAAATGTGGAAAACAGGCCATTCGTTGATTAAATCACGGATGAAAGAGCTGTCCGCGCCGCTTGCAGGTGAACTAAGCGGGCATATTTTCTTCGCTGACCGTTATTATGGTTTTGATGATGCGCTATATTGCGCCGTGCGCCTGCTTAACATTGTCGCAAATACAGAAGGCGGCAAGTCATTAAATGAACTGCTTGCTGATTTCCCAGAGTTATATAACACGCCTGAAATTCGTTTCGAAGTTGATGAATCGCAAAAATTTGAGATTGTTGAAAAAGTGCTTGCGTCTTTACGCATACAGGCCGCGGATGATGAAAATATCAGCGTTTCTGATACTGATGGCGTGCGCGTTGTGACGCAAAAAGGCTGGTGGCTGCTGCGTGCGTCAAACACGCAGAATGCTTTGACCGCAAGGGTTGAGGCGTCACGCAAAACATATCTCGAAGAAATGAAGGAGATGCTTTCTGCGGAGCTTGAAAAGTTAGGTGTTGTTATCCCGTTCTAATGCGTTAGACTATTTGCACTGATTTACGAGTCATTAGGAGAGTATTATGAGCGATAAAAAAGCACCTGCATTAGATGCATCTGTCATGGAAATGTTGGCATCACGTATATGTCACGATTTAATCAGCCCTGTGGGCGCGATTAATAACGGCGTTGAGTTTCTTGAAGATATGGGCGCAGATTCGCTTGATGACGCGCTAGAGCTTATTAAGCATAGCGCACAGCAAGCTGCGGCGCGGCTACAGGCTTTTAGTCTTGCTTATGGCGCGGGCGGCCGTGATACGTCAATGGAGCCAAAAGACGTTCAAGAAATCATGGGTAACTTATTGCGCGGTGAAGGTAAAATTCGCCAAGCATGGGACCCGCATGCCGATTTGGGGTTTCACAAAAACCCACCTGCTTACTGCAAAATGTTAATGGCAGCTTTAATGCTTGCCCATGAATGTCTTCCAAAAGGCGGCTTCATTTTCGTTGACCCGATTGAGGGCGGCGAGGGCACTCTTATTGTTGCAGAAGGTGAAGGCGCAGTATTACGTGAAGGCGTGCTTGACGCGCTTCATGGCGACCTTGCTGTTGATGATATTGACCCGCGTTTAGTGCATCCTTATGCATTATCGGCTTTGGGGGCTTATTATGGTTATGTTTTGGACGCGAAGGTTGTTGAAGATAAAAAGCGCGTAGAGATTACTTTGACTACATGAGTATTTGGTAATTTATCTTAGCGCTTACTAATGTGACTAAGTTATTGTTTTTAAAGGGTGGGGCTCGCAGGCGCTGCCCTTTTGTTTTTTCTAAGCAAAGAAAACCGATTCTTTTTGTGTGAAACTGTGATATATTTTTGTCAGAAGTAACATATCTTTAATCTTTTTTCGGCATTCTCTAATATATACATTTTTTAGTTATTTTTATTTTAAGCAATTATTTCTGCCGTGAAAAATCTATATACAGGCAAATAAACAGGAGACCATCACTATGGATGAACTAATCGGCGAATTCATTACAGAAACCAATGAAAGTCTTGAAGAACTAGATGTTGATCTGGTGAATTTAGAAAAAGACCCTAATGATCGTGACCTGTTATCCAAAATTTTTAGATTAATGCACACCATTAAAGGTACTTGTGGCTTTCTCGGCCTGCCGCGTTTGGAAAAATTAGCGCATCATGCTGAAAACGTTCTTGGGCGCTTTCGTGATGGTGACTTGGAAGTTACGCCGCCTGCTGTGACTTTGATTTTTGAATCCATTGATGGCGTTCGCTTCATCCTTGAGGGAATTGAAAACAATGGCGCGGAACCAGATGGCGATGATAGTGACATTATTGCAAGGCTTGACGCTGTCTATGAAGGGCGTGACCCTGCCGAGGCAGCATCCCATGCGCCGAGTGAAGAAAAAGAAAAAAGCGACACGATTAAGCTGATTGGCGATAAGATTGATAATAATGACAGCGCCACAGGTGAAGCTGTGCTTGATGATGAAATGTCATTATCAGATATTGATGATATATTTACGCAAGGCGGCCCAATATCCACTGCTGATGATGACGAAGACGAAGAAGACGAAGTTGAAGAAATTGTCGCTGCGCCTGCGGCGGTGAGCGAGGCTGATGGCAGCCCTGAGGCTAAAACGCCGAAGAAAGCATCGATAGCATCGCAGTCCTTGCGCGTGAATGTTGAAGTCCTTGAAAACCTAATGACGATGGTTTCTGAGCTTGTTTTGACTCGTAATCAGTTGATGCAGATTATGCGTCATCAAAAAGATAGTGAATTTACCGCTCCATTGCAGCGCTTAAACCATGTCGTCTCTGAATTGCAGGACGGCGTAATGAAAACGCGTATGCAGCCCATTGGCAATGCGTGGGCGAAATTGCCGCGTATCGTACGTGATATTAGTTTGGAACTGGGCAAAAAAGTTGAACTTGAAATGAACGGTCAAGACACTGAACTTGACCGTCAGGTTCTTGAAATGATTAAAGACCCGCTCACCCATATGGTTAGAAACTCTGCGGATCATGGCATTGAAAAACCTGCTGAGCGTGAAGCGGCAGGCAAGAAACCGACAGGTCGCATTGTGCTTGATGCATATCATGAAGGTGGGCATATCATTATTGAAATCTCCGATGATGGTAAAGGCTTATCAACACAAAAAATTATCGATAAAGCCATTGCAAACGGCCTAGCCACAGCAGATGAAATCAAAGAACTGTCAACGCAGCAAATTCAGCAGTTTATTTTTAATGCCGGTTTCTCTACGGCAGAAAAAGTCACATCTGTGTCTGGGCGCGGCGTGGGCATGGATGTTGTGCGTACGAATATTGAAAAAATCGGCGGCACAATCGAACTTACCTCAATTGAAGGTAAGGGCTCCACCTTTATGATCAAGATACCGCTGACCTTGGCGATTGTCTCTGCATTGATTGTTGAAGCGGGCAAAGAGCGTTTCGCAGTACCGCAACTGACGGTGCGTGAGCTTGTCATGGTTTCGGATAAGTCTGAAGTTAAAATTGAGATGATTAAAGGTTCTCCTGTTTACCGTTTACGTGACCAGTTATTACCGCTCGTCTATTTGAACGATGTCCTGAAATTACACGGCGTTGATGTGGACGCAGACAAATCAGATGCCGCAGACGTTGGATCCACAGCTTTAGGTGCTGGTGACAAAGCGGCGGAGGCGAACGCGGTAGTGAGCGTTGATGAGAATAATGAATATATCATCGTTACACAAATCGGCTCGTACATGCTCGGGATAATTGTTGACCGCGTGTTTGATACGGAAGAAATCGTTGTGAAGCCTGTTGCGCGCATTTTGCGCGAAATTGAAGTCTTCTCAGGCAATACAATTTTGGGTGATGGTAGCGTGATTATGATCCTTGATCCATCAGGCATTGCACGTAGCACAGGTAAAGAAGAGGGCGCGGATGCAGGTCTTGACCAGCAAGAAGATGAACTTGTCGCTGATAGCCTTGATAAAACAACATTGCTGTTGTTTAAGGTTGGTGATGCAACGCCAAAAGCTGTGCCTTTAGCGCTAGTGTCGCGCTTAGAGAACGTGAATGCAGATAATATTGAATACGCTAATGACCAGATGCTTGTGCAATATCGCGGTCAGCTTATGCCGTTATTACCATTTAACAATGCGCAGAATATTCCTAAAGAAGGCACTATGCCTGTACTCGTGTTTGCCGAAGGCGAGAAATCTATGGGGATTATCGTCGACGAAATCGTTGATATCAT
Organism: Micavibrio sp. UBA2705; assembly: GCA_002354205.1. Lineage (GTDB taxonomy): Bacteria > Pseudomonadota > Alphaproteobacteria > Micavibrionales > Micavibrionaceae > UBA2705. The sequence continues at coordinate 6,482 of DELD01000077.1, forward strand.
CGAAGAACATGTCGATGTGCAGGTGAGTGGCAAGGACGGAGTAATGGGCAGTGCGATTATCGCAGGGCGTGCAACAGATGTCTGTGATGTGACTTACTATATGAGCACTGCATCTAATGGCTGGTTTAATATCCAGACAAGCGTTGGTTATGATGGCAATGATGAGAAGACGAGTGAACATGCAAAACGTAGTATCTTGCTGGTTGATGACAGCCCATTCTTTAGAAACATGCTTACGCCGTTACTAAGCGTTGCTGGGTATCGTGTGACATCTGTTGAAGGCGCTGCAGAGGCATTAGAGCTTTGTGAAAAAGGGCAGACATTCGACCTGATTGTTAGCGATATTGAAATGCCGGATATGAGCGGTTTTGAGTTTGCAAAGAAAGTAAAAGCGGAAGATTCTCTGTGGCATGATACGCCTTTGGTCGCGCTTACATCGCATGGCGCGCCATCTGATTTGGATAAAGGTCATGAGGTTGGCTTTAACAAATATATTTTGAAGTTTGACCGTGAAACCTTGCTGGATACCTTAGAAGAAACATTATCTTCTGTTTATAGTTAATTTATATATTTATTTAAAGGAG
>DELD01000072.1 GCA_002354205.1 Micavibrio sp. UBA2705
GTATTCCCGCCATTGACCCAGTCTTCTGTTGCAACGAAGTGCTTTGCGATGGGGGAGGTTGGGTCATGCTTGCCAAAGTTCGCGTATTTCTTAGCGCTTTGTTTAAGGTCGGTCTGAATGAACAGAGATTGTAAATATTCAGTACTTAATGCGCCGCCTTGCTGCGCTTTTTCTTTAACCAAGCGGCTTTGGCCTGCAAGCAATTGTTTTAGCTTGTTATCAGGGTGGTGAAAATCCCATGGTGTGGCAAGCAGTATAAGCTGCGCGACATCGTCACCATGCAAGGCAGCTAATGCTGCAGCGAAATTGCCGCCAAGACAGTAACCGATAAGGGTGGGGGCGGTTTTATGTGCGTCTTTTATATGCGCTAAAGCGGGGCTTAAGCGTGCAGTGATAAGGGCGGATAGGGATGCACATTCTGTGTCTCGTGTTAAATCACCCCAATCAAGCAGGTAGCAATCATGCCCCTGTGCGGCGAGCCAACGTATGAGAGAGCGTTCCCGCGTGAGGTCTAAAATTTCAGAGCCATTAATGAATGAGGGGATGATGAATACAGGGCGCTTTGGCGGGGTGTTTTGCTGCGCCTTTGCAAGCAGTAGTTGTACGCTACCTGCAGACCAAACACTTGGCAGCTCTGTGAGCTCTTGGCTCCTGTCATAAGGGTGGTGATGGTAATTATGAAGGCCTTGTAGAATATCTTGCACTTTATCGGGGCTAAGCGCCATCAATGCCAGATGCATCATGATTGGCATTGGGCCGCGGCGCTGTGTTTTCTGTGTTTGATTGCTGCGTTGCATATTCTTGTTTTACTTTCTTATATTTTGTGCATAATAGCATGTTATGATTTTTTGTGCGCAGCACTATATTTAAATAATTATTTATTTAGCAAATAAGTAGGATAGGAGAGGCTCGAAGATGGCTAATACAAAAAACGATTCGCCTACAGTTGTAAAGAAATACGCGAACAGACGTTTATATGACACAGGACGCAGTTCATATGTAACGCTCGAAGATTTATGTGATATGGTCAAAGAAGGCTATGATTTTGTTGTCGTTGACGCAAAATCTGGCGAAGATATTACGCGCCAAGTCTTAACGCAGATCATTATGGAGCAAGAATCAAAAGGCGAAAACTTGTTGCCTATCAACTTCTTGAAAGACCTTATTGGTTATTATGGTGATAATGTTCAGGGCGTTATTCCAAACTACCTTGAACAGACCATGGAAGTGTTTAAAGCGAACCAAGACCAGTTCCAAGAACAGCTTAATAACTCCTTTGGCGGTGCGTTCCCATTTAGTACATTTGAAGAAATGAATAAAATGAATATGGATATATTCCAGCGCACAATGAAGACGTTTACTGGCATTGATATTAACGCTGGTAAAAAATAAGGCCTATCTGGTTTTACTTAAATAACGCTTGTTAATTGATGCGTAAGGGTTTTTGTGGCATCCTAATAGATGTGCACTTACGCATTATTATATTCACTTATAAAGAAAACGTGATATGAGCCGTAGATATTTAGAAGATAAAATTAAAGATGCGCTTGTGCTTTCTGGCGGTAATTCAGCCAAAGCGCAGCATTTGCTTATTCAATGGGCGGGCGAAGATAAAAAGCTTCTGCAATTATTATCACAGCCGCATTTAAAAGGCATTACAGCGCACGCTGTTGGGCGCGTCATTGCACAGATGGATCGCGATGATGAGCCGCTGCCTGATGAGCCTATGGCTGTAGATATGAGCCCCAGTAACTTTGGTAAAAGTCTTCTTGGCGCTATGGGGGGGCAAGATAGTGCGCATTTCGGCCATGAACGCTCCGCCCCACGCCAAAAGAAAAAACAGGCTTCGCAGCAGCATATTAACGCCATACATATGTTAGCAAAAAAGACCCCGCCAAAAGAAAATGATCAATAAATATAAAGACTTTAGCCCCTTATGATGCATCCCTCGCAGCGTATAGATTTTTCGGATAATCAGCCTTTATCCGATTTTTTATTCAAAAATGATATTCACGACTATGAAGCGTCCCCCGTGGGTGAAGATATGGCGCCAAGGCGTTATTATCGCCTTACAACCAAAGGACGCAGCGCGCCGTTAATTCTATGCATTTCCCCTGGGGATCATGACGTGGCAGCGCATCCGGGGCATTTAATCGTCAATACAGTAAAGTTATCAGAGCTTTTAGCCGTGCATAGCGTGCGCGTGCCAACCATATATGACGCAGATGCAAATCAAGGTTTTGTGTTATTAGAAGATTTCGGTGATACGCGCTTTGACCAAGCAATAGCGCAGGACAAAATCACGCCATTAGATGCATATGTTCTCGCGGCTGATACAAGTCAAAAATTGCAGCAAATTACGGAGATTGATGCGCTGCCTGATTATTATCAAAGCCATGTTCATAAAGCGCGCGGACGCATTGTGGAGTGGTATTTACCTGTTTTGTTAAAGCAGCCAACATCTCGCGCAGATGCCGCCGCATTTTTAAAGCTTTGGGATGACGTTGAAAGCGCCCTGCCGCCGCAGCGCCAAGTTTTTTCACATGTTGATTTTCATTTGATGAATTTAATGTATCTGGCGGATGAAGAGGGGGCGGATCAATGCGGCGTTCTGGATTTTCAAGGGGCGATGCGGGCTCCTTACGCATATGATTTAGTCAATTTATTAGGCGATGCGCGGCGTTTAGTTGCACCTGAAATTAAAGCAGATATTCTTTCGCGTTTCACAGCCGAAATGAGCGCGGCAGATAAAACAAACTTTGAAAACCATTACAGCGTCCTATCTGCACAGTTTCATGGGCGCTGCATTGGCCAGTTTGTGCAATTGGCCTTTATGGGCAAGCCGCAATATTTACAATATGTCCCGATTGTGCTGCAGCAGTTAAAAAACGATATGGATGCGCCTATACTCGCGCCGATTAAGGTATGGTTAGATGCGCATGGCATGGATTTCACGCAGCCACTGTGCTTGGATATTCAAGCGGATCGTCAATATGTCGAAAGCTTGCTGGCTTAACTAAATGGGTTGATTTATCACATAGCTGCTGTTTTTAAGCTCAACAGCGATTGCTGCCATATCGCGCTCTGTGCGGCGAAAGTTTTTACCATTTTCCAAAGCATCAATAAAGTCGGATTGCAGGGCAGAGAGTTCTTCTGCGCGTTTTGCAGGTAATTTTGATGCTTCAAAACGCTGGACAGAAAAGTTGACTTCTTTTAACTGCGCAATAAGGGCGGGGTTAATGGCTGGGTTTATATCCAATGTAAATTTCTCAATGTCATCAAAAATTAAGGCCGCCGATATTTTTTGCATGGCGCGCTGCATTCTCGCCGCAAAGCGTTGGCTGCTTGTGATTTCAAATGTTCCTAATGCGCTGGCGTAGCATTGTTCAACATCAATGTTTAATTGTGCCGCGCCATTTTCGACCATATCTTGCACTTCGGCAAAACCAGCAATGACGCGCTCAGCGAATTTATCGCCATATGGCTCATTTTGCATTGCGCGGAAACGGTTTTGAATTTTACTGTTGAGTGCTTTTTTTGTGATCTCGGTATTATGCGTTTCTAATTTTTCAATTAGTGCGCTATAGCCTTGCTTATCTGTAATGTCATTTTCGAAATTTGCCATGCAGATAGGTGAAAAAAGCTGCGCATATATTGTATCATCATCAGGGGTTAAGTCGTTGTTATGTATTAAACGTTTCACTTCACCAATGATATTTTTCTCAACATCAATACTCTCTTGATTGTTAATGCCGCGATTAATGGCTGTTTCTATACGTGCAGCGGTTTCTCTGTTGCGCCTTACGCCGCTAATAGCATCGTAATGTTGCGTTTTTTCGGCTTTTAAAGCCGCCATTCTGGCTTCGTGGGCGGCAATTTCATCGGCGACCTTTTGGTCATGAACATCATCAAAATCTGTCTTCACTTTGTCGATAAACATGACATATGTGTCATCGGCATTTTCTTCAGATGTCGCGGCGTAATCTATATAGTCTTGGACGTAATTATTGCTCATTTTATGCTCTGTCTTAATTGCGGTTATGTGGCGCTATGGTTTTTACGCTGTGAGCTGGCATAAATATTTCAAATGTTTTGTGTTCATTTCGCTATGCGCATGAATGGCTGTTGTGCCAAGTGCGTATTCAATTTCGCGGGTTGGCGCGTTGTCATTTAGCGCAGTAATGAACGCCGTTTTTAATGTGCCGATTTCAGCGGCTGTTTCATCGCTAACACCTGCGACTTTTAGGCGGTTTTCGCTTAAATCAACAGCGGACATTTTTTCAATTAGCTCAGGGCTGATTTCTGTATCGCCTGCAATTTTTAACGTGCTGATATTATTGAGGATATCACGAATATTAATATCATAGCTATGCGCGAGAAGTTTTGCATCTAAGCCTGCTTCATTGGTGACGCAAATGCTATCGAAGGCCTGTGCGCAAACATCGTCAGCGCTGATGCCGTAGCGTTCACTTATTGTTGTCACCATGTCTTTGATCGCGAGTGTGTTGCTTTGTATTGTGCCAACAAAGTTATCTGCGCTGTAATTGACGCTTTTTAATTCTTGGTAGAAGCCTTGTATAACGGCTATGTCAGCGCCTTGCGCGGCGGTCATAAGCTCGGCTTTATAGGCGTTAAAATCAGCAAGCGTAGCGATGGTGTTCTCACCAAGCGCATCTTTCATATTATAGAAGAATAGGGCATAGGCTTCTTTTTCGCCCATTTCGTGCTTTTCCGCGCAGGCATTAATTTGTCCAGTGAAGGTCGCAAGCGCATCTGTGATGTTTGCGTAATAGTCACTATCAACGTTCACCTCTGCAATGGCTTTAAAGCTGTTTACGGCTTTGTCGAATTCTTTATCAATCATAATGTGTTTGTTGACGTGCTTAACGGTTTCTAAGACGCGGTTAAAATCAGCGTAAGACGCAATGCTGATGCGTTCTTCGTCTTGGAACATTAATGCATATGTTTCATTGTCCAAAGTGTCTATGCCAACGGCCTCTAGGCGGTCGAGCTTTTTATCAATATTCCACTCCATATCGATATATTTACCTGCTGCGCTAGCAAGGAGTGTCTGTGTCATTTGTTTTGCAATGGAAAAGAAAGAGATGTAGCGATCATGTTCAGCTTTATTTTTAGCGTCTATTTCTGCTTTGTTTTCGGATAGCGCGGCTTTAATGGCATTGCGCTCAGCAATAAGCGCGTCGATCATTTCTTTATACTCAGCATCAACTTGCGCTGTGGCTTGTTTGGTTTCGGTGGCAATTTCTAAATCTGCATTTTCCTTTATGCCGTCAGCGACGCTTTTGATAAAGTTTATATCTGTTTTATCTGTGCCTTGTGTTTCTTCAATGGCTTCGATGAATGATTTGATTTCTGTAGTCGACATATGAACACACCTTTATTATTGCTTTATTTGCAGCCTTTTTAACATAATTCTTTTTGCTGTGTCAATCTTATTATGAAAATTTCGTTTATGGGGTGAAAACTTGTAATTTTATGGCGTGAAGACTTGTGAGGGCGTAATAAAGCTGCTAACTAAGTATGAGCATTTTTCTATATAAAAGGAGCATAGCAAATGGCACTCGTATCGGATCTTTTAGGTAAGATTAAACCTTCACCAACACTCTCATTAATTGCAAAAGCAAATGAACTTAAAGCGCAAGGCAAAGACGTTATTGGCCTTTCTGCGGGTGAGCCTGATTTTGATACGCCGGATTTCATCAAAGAAGCTGCGGTGAACGCCATTAAAGATAACCAGACACGTTATACCCCAGTGCCGGGCACGACTGAACTGCGCGAAGCCATACGCGCAAAGTTTAAGCGTGAAAATGAGCTTGAATACAGCGTGGATCAAATTATTGCAGGTACAGGCGGCAAACAGGTCTTGTATAATGCTTTGATTGCGAGCGTAAACCCTGGTGATGAAGTGATTATACCGACGCCATATTGGGTGTCTTACCCTGACATGACGCTTCTTGCGGGCGGCGTGCCGGTAATGGTTGATACAACGGCGGCTGATGGCTTTAAAGTGAAAGCTGAAAATTTAGAAGCGGCAATTACGCCAAAAACAAAATGGATTATTTTGAATTCACCAGGTAACCCATCGGGCGCGGCTTATACACGCGCTGATTTAGAATCCTTGGCGGCTGTGCTGCGTAAGCACCCACATGTCTATATCATGAGTGATGATATGTATGAACACATCACATATGATGATTTTGAATTTACAACAATGGCACAAGTTGCACCTGATTTGTTTGACCGCACATTGACTGTGAACGGCGTATCGAAGGCTTATTCCATGACTGGCTGGCGCCTTGGTTATGCGGGCGGTCCATTAGACCTTATTAAGGCGATGACAAAAATTCAGGGGCAAAGTACATCAAATCCATGTTCAATTACGCAAATCGCGGCAACGGCAGCGCTTAATGGCGACCAGTCATTCCTCGCAGGCCGTAATGCAGCGTTTAAAGAGCGCCGTGACGTTGTTGTGAAAATGCTTAATGAAATTGATGGTATCTTCTGCCCTGTACCAGAAGGCGCATTTTACGTGTATCCAAGCTGTGAAGGCCTTATCGGTAAATACACGCCAGACGGTAAGAAAATCGAAAGCGACGCTGATTTCTCTGCGTATCTGATTGACGCTGTTGGCGTTGTTTGCGTACATGGTGAAGCCTTCGGCTTGTCACCGCATTTCCGCATTTCATACGCAACATCGGTTGACGTGTTGAAAGACGCATGTGGCCGCATTCAAAAAGCCTGCGCCGATTTGAAAGACCAAGCGCAAGCTGGGTAGCATATAACAGCTATTTTATTGAGAAGTAGGCTCTGATTAACCGGAGCCTATTTTTTTATAATGACATTTGACATAACGCAGAAATTCGTGTAGAACTGCGTAATCTTTACTTAATGAATGTGGATTATGGATCAAAATATGGGTGAAAATAATTCTAATAAGCCCAAAAATTCTATTGATTGGCTTGGAGTAGGTGGGGCTGCAGCCGAAGCGTCTATAATTTTTGTAGAATGTGTGTAGTGTTAGTTTTTAAACAGATGAAATGAGGTTGTGATAATGAAGAAATTAAATTTAAAAAAAACATCGGGAGCATTATGTGCGGTTTTTACGGTTTTTATGGCTGGTAAAGCAGTACATGAGTATCCCGAAGTTATTAGCGATTATCGTTCAACAGAAGCTTATTCTGATGTGAATCTTTTGCGTATTAACCTTGTTATGGATCAAGCCGCGAATAATCTTGGCATTGAGGATTCATATACTTTTAAGTCGCGTAAAGCTATGGCCTTACAAAATATGTATGGTCACCTTGATGCTTATACTTTAAGTAGAATTTTGATAGATGGTACGAATGTTACAAAGTCTGATGCATTTGATGAGATCAAAAGAGCTGATGAGGAGATCATAAGATATTACAAGCACAACTGGAGGTGTTTTTCATACACCGTTGTAGATAACTACACGAGCACTGCATTCTGGGACGCAATGAAGTTTAAAGATGTACATACTGACGAATACAAGAAACAGTTAGCAAATAAATCTATTGAAAAAGGCATGACATCTTGCGGTGTTAGCTCAACTTTAGGACTCAAAGCGCTTGATATGAATACGATGCTGTAGACCTGTGATGGTTAATACAACGGTGGCTGATGGCTTTAAGGTTAAAGCAGAAAGTTTAGAAGCAGCTATTACGCCAAAGACAAAATGGATTATTTTGAACTCACCGGGTAACCCTTCAGGGGCGGCGTATACCCGTGCTGATTTGGAGGGACTGGCAGTTGTGTTGCGTAAGCACCCGCATGTTTATATTATGAGTGACGATATGTATGAACATATAAATTATGATAATTTTGAATTTACAACAATGGCGCAAGTCGCACCTGATTTGTTTGACCGCACCTTGACGGTTAATGGTGTTTTAAAGGCGTATTCGATGACAGGCTGGCGTCTTGGTTATGCGGGTGGTCCATTGGATTTGATTAAGGCAATGACAAAGATTCAGAGGCAAAGTACATCAAACCCATGTTCAATCACGCAAATCGCTGCGACAGCTGCGCTTAATGGCGATCAATCATTACTTGGCAGAACGTAATACTGCATTTAAAGAGCGTCGTGACGTTGTTGTATCTATGCTGAATGACATTGACGGTATTTACTGTCCAACGCCGGAGGGGGCGTTTTCTGTGTACCCATTATGTGGGGGGGGATCGGCAAATATACGCCAGAGGTGAAAAGATTGAAAGTGATGCCGATTTTTCCGCTTACCTCATTGATGCTGTAGGTGTTGTATGTGTGCATGGTGAAGCCTTTGGTCTTTCACCGCATTTCCGCATTTCATACGCAACATCTGTTGAGGTATTGAAAGATGCATGTAGCCGCATTCAAAAAGCCTGTGCTGAATTGAGAGACCAAGCGCAAGCAGCTTAAGGCAATATGATTAAAGTTTAAAAATAAGCAGGCGGTTTGTCTGCTTATTTTTTATAGAGATGGAACAGGGATATGACCTATATTTTTTTCGATGTTGATGGCGTGTTGATTAATGGCTATCACGCGAAACCAGAATTACGTCATTGTTGGGATGAGCATATTGAACGTGACTTTGGCGTAAAGCGGCAGGATTTTTTTGAACATTATATTTCTGGTGTTTTTATCCAAGAGGTTTTGGTTGGTAAGGCTGGGTTGCTCGAAACGCTAAGTTCTGTGTTACCACGCATTGGCTATAGTGGTGATGCACAGGCTTTTGTTGATTATTGGCTGCAAAGTGATGCGCGTTTGAATCAGGATTTGATTGCGCAGATTGCAAAACTTAGCACGCAGCCTGATGTGAATTTATATATCGCAACGAACCAAGAGCATAACCGGGCACATTACTTAATGGAAAATTTAGGCTTGAAGCAGTATTTTAATGATATTTATCATTCGGCGCGGATCGGTCATATTAAGCCTGTGCCAGCATATTTTGTAGCTATTGCAGCGGATATTGGCATGGATGCAGGGCGCGAAATTATTTTCTTTGACGATACGCAAAAGGTTGTTGATGCTGCGAATGATTTTGGTTGGCAGGCGCATCAGTTCGACAGCGTAAAAGATCTTGCCAAAGCGCCGCAATTGGCACAGCTTTTAAAATTATAGATAAAAAAACGCCACAGATGCTATCCGTGGCGTTTTGGAATTATGATCTGTCCTCTAAGTTGCGGCTTACTTCATCGCAAGCTTTTTGATCGATGCTGATGTCATTTCGCTATATGCGTTAATAGCGAGTGATGTCATCTCATTTTCTTGTTCTTTGGCTGATGTTGGGTAGTAAGCCGCTTTTGGGTCGGAACCATCAGGGCGTAGTGCCATTGATGTGAATGTTGAAATGATGCTTTTTGTTTTCTTTTGAATTTCTTCGCATGTTGCATCAGAAATTCCCGCAGCTTTAAGGCGTGCTGTGCTGAAATCAATTTTTCTGAAATTATCAACTTCGGCCGATGTGATTTGGCGATCTGTTGGCGCTTTAAGGTTTACGAGCGCTTTGTAGATGCTGTCTGTATCCGCATCGCACATCAGGTATTTGGCCTTGGCATCAAATTGGCACTGCGTTGCAATGCCGTGTTCACCAAGGGTAAGGGCAAAGATTTCATCTGCAGCTAGGCCTGTGTCTGATTTCAGGGTGTTGACGGCGTTATCGATTGTCGCAATATTTGCTGCGACTGTTTGTGATGCGCTTGTCGTCGTATATGCATCAATAATTGTCTGCATGTTGCGCAGCGCAGCGCCGTTTTCTTTTGCGTCTTCAGATGTTTCTAGTTTTTGCGCGTCGACTAAAATGGTCGCTTCCGTAACGTCAAATGTCGCAGCGGCTTTTTTAACTTCTTTCAAAGATTTTGCGGCGAAAGCAGCGTATTCGCTTGTATCATTCGCGCATGAAATAACTTCGTAATTTTCACAAATATCAGAGACGGCCGCTTGGCGCGTAAGTTGATAATTTGTTTTCTTCATCTCGTTGAGTGCAGTTTTGAACTTATATGCGCTATCAATGCCCATATCTTTTATGCCGCAAACGTCAGCGGAAAGAACATAGCCCACAACATCGTCTGAAGTAAGGTCAAAATCGGCTTCAGCTAGTTTCGCAATGCTTGTGTTTACAGCGTCGAGGTCGACAATTTCGTTATTTGTACTTGCTGTGATCGCGTTAGCAATTATATCTGCGCTGGTCAGCAGGGTCTTTGCGGCTTCTACTTTATTTTGCATCACTTGCAGGGCTTCTTGCTTTTCTGCGGTGGCTTGTGCGGTAGCGGTAGCGATTTTTTTCTGTGCTGCGGCTTCTAAATCTTCTGCAACAGCGTTTTGTGCGTTGTCAATTGCGGCGTAGCGTGCATCAAGGTCTGTTGTTCCATCTGCGCCTTGCTTTGTCGCGGTAATGATCTCTTGGATTGAATCTAATTTACTCATAGTCTTTACACCCTATTAATATTTTAAAACTGCCTAGGTTTAACATAATAATATTTGCAAAGTCAAGATTTTTACGTGATTAACTTGCGATTAATCAGTTTTAAACCGTTTAATGCATAAATCTTATTTGCTTTGTTTTATGTCGTGATAGAGGAAAAGGCGTATCGCGCTCGACAAATTTGTTGTTTCGGGGCGCGTATCGTCAATGGCGGCGATAAAAGCTGAGAGAGAGAGGTTGCGGGTATCAGCAATTATTTTAAGGTCTTTCCAAAAGCTGGGCTCTAGCGATAGAGACGTTCTGTGACCGGCAATGGTCACAGAACGTTTTTCTGGTTGTTCATTTGGAATAAATAAATCCATCAAGGCTTAATCTTTTGGCTTAACCATTTCGGCAGGCTTAATCCATTCTTTGAACTGTTCTTCGGTGAACATCTCCATAGATAAGCCAGCTTCTTTTAATGTCATTCCATCCATATGCGCTTTTTTCGCAATTTTTGCGGCGTTATCATAACCAATATGTGGATTAAGTGCGGTGACGAGCATTAATGAACCGTTGAGAAGTTCTTCGATGCGTTCGTGGTTTGGCTCTATACCCGCAACGCAGCGTTCAGTGAAGCTGCGACAAGCATCGGTCATCAAGCGGATCGCTTGCAAGACATTGTAAACCATAACAGGCTTAAACACGTTAAGTTCAAAGTGACCGTTTGACCCCGCAATTGTCACCGCAGTATGGTTACCCATCACCTGTGCGCAGACCATTGTCATGGCTTCGCATTGTGTTGGGTTTACTTTACCGGGCATGATGGACGAGCCAGGCTCATTCGCAGGCAATGCAAGCTCACCAATTCCGCAGCGTGGGCCAGAGCCAAGCAGGCGTATATCATTAGCAATTTTCATCATAGATACCGCGAGCACATTGAGTACGCCTGAAAGTTCAACCATCGCATCATGAGCGGCGAGGGCTTCAAACTTGTTTTCAGCTGATGTGAATTCAATGCCTGTGATTTTCGCGACATTCACGGCAAATTTATCACCAAAACCCTTTTTAGAATTAATGCCAGTGCCAACGGCTGTGCCGCCTTGTGCCAGTTGCGTCATGTGCGGGTAAGTTGATTTTACACGGCGAATGGCATTTGTGATTTGCTGCGTATAGCCAGAAAATTCCTGCCCTAGGGTAAGCGGTGTGGCATCTTGCAAATGTGTGCGGCCAATTTTTACAATGTCTTTAAAGGCGTTGCTTTTCTCGACAAATACAGATTCCATATGTTCTAAACATGGTAATAATTCATGGTGGACTTGTTCCATACAGGCAATATGCATTGCGGTCGGGAATGTATCATTTGAAGACTGGCCCATATTGACATGGTCATTTGGGTGGACGGGCGTTTTTGTACCCATTTCCCCGCCGAGCATTTCAATCGCGCGGTTAGAGATGACTTCGTTAACATTCATATTGCTTTGCGTGCCTGAACCTGTTTGCCATACGGCGAGGGGGAAATGGTCTGCAAGGCTTTCGTCAATGACTTCTTCTGCCGCATCAATAATGGCGTTACCGATTTTCTCATCAAGCACGCCAAGGGAAATATTTGTCAGCGCCGCGGCTTTTTTGACAATGCCAAGCGCGCGTATTAACGGGACGGGCATTTTTTCATCGCCAATATCAAAGTTCATTAATGAGCGTTCAGTCTGTGCGCCCCAGTAACGATCAGATGGCACATCGATTTCACCGATAGAATCGCTTTCTTTGCGCATGGCTTGGTGCATATTAATTTCTGCGGGAATGTTCATTATATGGATCTCCGTTAAATATTATCTGCTGCGATCATACTGAAAAACAGCGCGCGCGAAAAGAGCTGCGTCATAAAAATCGACGCGCACGCACATTTATTCAACGCCATATGATGCGCGTTAATCATTCTGTAAAGTTTGTTCTGTAGGCTCAGATGAGGTTAATAAGGATAAGCTAATGGAAAAAGAGTTTAATGATGTTGTTAAGGGGAAGCCGCCGCGTAGCGTGGTTGAACAGGCGCATGATAAACTTACGCGCATTGCATTGACCGCGCTTGATAGGGCGCACCCGCAATCATATACGAATTGTTGTCATTCGTTTACGGCGGATAACATTAAGGCAAATATCGATGATTTGGAGGATGCGGATAAGGTCGTGTTGCTTGGTGGTTCTGATACCGTTGCACATTCAATTCTTGTAAGTCACGATGGTAAAATTTTAGCAGATTCAGAATTTAACCAAGAAGGGATAGATGTGCAGCTTGATATGGATGCAGGGCTTTATCGTGTCGAGATGGAATCTGGCTCTGGCAAATATATTAACTTAAGTGTCGTGCAATCTGTCGATTTTGCTGATTTTAAGCAGTATTATTTGGACGGTGTCGCTGCGCGTATGTACAAAAATGGCCCAGACGCTGGCGCGCCGATCGGCGATGTTTAGGTGCAACGAAATAAAGCCGAAAATGCTTACGCAATAATATCCGGCAATAAATCACTTTCAATTTTTTGGATAATATCTTTAAGTGCGAGTTTGCGCTTTTTCATGCGTGCCATCTGCAAGAAATCAATCGGCTGTGATTGTGAAAGACGTTCAATAATGTCGTCTAAGTCTTTATGTTCATGTTTCAGCTCGGCGAGTCTTTCGCGAAGGATTTCTTCTTCTTCAGGATCCATAGTGCTCTTTACTAGTTTGATGTCTATACGCAATTTATAAATAATCTTTGGCTATATTATCAAAAAAAACGCTTTGGCGGTACTGTTTTTTTACGGAGGCTTTAAAAGCACATTTTATATCTGAACAAAGGTGTTTTTTCGAGGCTTTTATGCTTTTCAAATGGCTATATGTTGCTAACATGTTATATTAAAGCGGTATTTCATTTATATTCTGTATACAAATCAATTTATTCA